>JADJBB010000002.1:0-300000 GCA_016703965.1 Acidobacteriota bacterium | reverse complement strand
AGGTCGGTGATGTTAACCTGCGTCAGGTTCCGGTTTATATTCGCAAATTCCACGCTGACGCTCAGGACGTCGATGGCTACATTGGGCTCGCTTTGATCTCAAAATTCCTGACGACAATTGATTACGGCGACAAAACATTCGCATTGACTCGTCGAAGCAATGATGAAAAAGAGTTCCGCGACGCTGTCGGGCTTTCGCTGCCCTTGCGGCTGACATCGAGCGGATTTCTCAGCGGTGAGGTTCAACTGCAGGGGGTCGAATCGCCGTTGAATTTTATCGTCGATACCGGTGCCAGCGTTTCGGTGATTTCGGCGGGTGTCGCTAAAGAGGACGGCCTCGTACCATTTGCCAACGAAGAAAAACTGCGCGTCATCGGCTCAGCAGGTGTTACGAATGACGTGCAGACATTCAAACTGCCAAAGGTCACATTCGGCAAGCACTCAGAAACAGACATCACCGCCGTTGCCCTCGATCTCGACGTGATCAACGAAGCATCCGGATTCGAACAGTCCGGAATACTTGGCGGCAATTTCCTGAAGAATTATCGCATGACCTTCGACTTTAAGAACTCGAAGGTGACTTTCGTTTCGGTCAAACCGGATAAGGATTAGCAAAGCGTTAAACTAATTAGGCGAAAGGCAAGATCGCGGTTGTTACGTGTTCTTGCCTTTCACCTTTTTACTATTCCCTTTAAACTTTGCCAGAGAAGTATGAAACAGAGCTTATATCTCGAAACTTCGGTCGTCGGTGCTTATCTCGACAACGGCGAGCCGTTTCGCCGGGATCTGACGATACGCTGGTGGGAGCATGAACTCGCCGAATATGAAGTCTACAGTTCAATCCTCGTCCAGCGCGAGATCGAACGAATGGAAGAGCCGCACCGCAGCGGCTATCTTAATCTGCTCAAACCGCTCAAGCAGCTCGAACTCTCGGAGGAAGTTGCGATACTCGCTGACGGATATATCGATCGCGGCATCTTTCACCGCAAATATATCGCCGATGCCATCCACGTCGCCATCGCCGCGGTTCACAAGATCGATTACATCGTAACCTGGAATTTCGGCCACCTCGCTAACGTACGAAAGCAGGCGAGGCTGCGGCTTTTCAACACCTCAGCCGGCTTCTTTTCGCCCGTGATCGTCACGCCGGAGTTTCTGGTTCATACCGAGATCGAATGACCTTGGCTCTCGTACCCTGAGCGACACGGAAAGAACGTGGAAGAGAAAGAAAAAGAGGATGTCTGAAAAGTCGAGATATCGTTGACTACCTAGCATTTTTAACCGCAGATCACGCAGATGAAGCAGATAAAAACGGATAACTGATAAAAAACCGATTGAAATCCGCGCTATCTGCGTCATCTGCGGCTAAATTTATAAAATATAGGAGTCCGGGTTTAGTTTTCAGACATCCTCTTTGAATTTACGGGCTTTGAAATTACGGATTTACTTCAACAAATCTCGGCATCGCGATAGCTTGATTCAGATATACGCTGAATTCAGTGCCGGATTTAACTTCGGCTTCCGGGCCTTTCAAAAATCGCTCACCGAGAAAGCCGGCTCCGGCTCCGATTACGGCACCGATAGCGGTTGCTTTACCGCCGCCGACCATCGCGCCGAGAACGGCTCCGCCGGCCGCACCGCCGCCGATGAAAATGATCTTGCGGTTCTTCATTTTTGAGGCGGTCGCAGATCCTTCATTGTCGCTCTTTGTCTTACCTGATTCCAGATCGGTCAACGATCCATTGATCGAACGGGTCCGCCCATTCGGAAGCCTGACTGAAACGAAGGAAACGTCGATCTGGCCGGGCTCACCGCCTTTCGCTGCCTTTTTGACGTTTGTGATGCGTGCCGTCAGAGTGCTGCCGGTCGGGATCACGACGACGCCGGTTGAAGAATAGACCGGTTCGGTAACGGTGCTGGTGAACGTATTGCCGACAGCCGCCGTCTTCGAGCTGATGGCGGAGTTCATGCGTGCTCGCATGATCGTTCCCGTTTCAACCGTATAAACAGGGGTCGCCGGCGCCGGAGCTTTCTTGACGACAGTCTTCTTTTTAAGAACAGGCTTTTTCTGACCCAGAGCTTCGCTCGCACCGAAGAACGTAATAAGGGCGAGCATCAGCCCGATGGACAATGTATTTATAGTTCGTTTCATATCGATTTCTCCTCTAACCAACCCAAGCACGCCGCATTTCGAGGCCGGCCAACTCGCGACCGTTTTGAGGCCAACGGGACTGAGTTCGTTGCATCAAATCATTTAAATGACGCTAAAGGTTTCCTCGTTAGAATACCACCGAAATAACTACTTTCGGAAATCATAGATATTTTCTGAAATCCGATTCGATTAGACATATGTTCCAGACGTACAAAGTTAGTTCACAATCTCCAAATACTGAAGTGGCCCCCGGTTTAAAACCCGGGGGTCAAGTCATTTAAGGGAGACGTTAAACAAGTTTTATTCCGCGAGAGGTCTATTTTTCTATGCAGCTTTTTGCCCCGACGTTCCTTCTCTTTGCACTGAATTTGCTCGATGCCCTTTTGACGATCGTTTGGGTTCGCAGCGGTGTAGCCACAGAGGGGAACCAGTTGATGGCGTCACTGCTGGATATCGGTAACGGCCCATTCCTCGGCGTAAAGATCGTCATCGGCCTGGTCGCTGCGATCGTCCTATATCGCTGGGGATCTCGACCGCTCGCTCGCTACGGACTGGCCGTTGCTCTGGCGGTTTACATCGGATTGATGGGCATTCATGTTTTTACGGGCCTCGCGGCATTTGGCGTTGTTTCTAACACCACGATCCAAAATGTTGCCGATTTTCACGGGCAGCTTTTCGCGGCACTTATCTAGAAAAAAACAATTCTCATGATGCTGTTCCCCGGTGTTTCTAACGAAACATCGGGTTTCTTTTTTTCGTAAGTAAACAGCACAACGCGAAGGTGTTTTCACGGCATCAAAAAGTTGATATTTTATTCTTAAATACAAGGTGTGAATTATGAGCAATAAACCAATTTATCAGATATCAGCAAGACAGATCATACTCCTGGCCTTTGCGTCAGCTTTGATAGCTGTCGGAGCGACTGCTCTCTTGTACAACCTGGACCGGTTCTTTCCGGCTAAGGAGAACTCCGGCGTGGCATTGGCGGAACAAGCCCCCGCCAATATTTCTGAGCCTTCGACAGTTACGGACGAACAAAACAGCATCGAGGTCTACAAAGCGATCTCGCCCGGCGTTGCGTTTATTAACACAACCTCGTACCAGCAGGATTTTTGGGGCGATGTACAGGAAGGAAAAGGCAACGGATCCGGGTCGGTCATTGATACCAACGGCAACATCCTGACCAATTACCACGTTATCGAGGGAGCACAAAAATTGACCGTCTCCTTTGGCGGTGAAAAGACTTATCCCGCCAGCGTAGTCGGCGGCGATCCGGACACCGATCTCGCGGTAATACGGCTAGATGCTCCGCCGCCTGGCTTGACCGTAGTGTCATTTGGCGATTCGGACAAGTTGACGGTCGGTCAGAAGGTATTGGCTATCGGTAATCCATTCGGCCTCGACCGTACACTCACAACCGGTGTCATCTCGGGACTTCAGCGTCCGATCCGTGCCCGGAATAACCGGCCGATCGACGCTGCTATTCAGACTGACGCGTCGATCAATCCCGGAAACTCAGGCGGCCCGCTGCTCGATAAATACGGGAAAATGATCGGCATTAACTCGCAGATCCTGTCGCCCGCCGGCGGTTCGGTTGGCGTTGGGTTCGCCATTCCTGCCAACACCGCGAAACGCATCATTCCTCAGCTTATTCAATTCGGCGAGGTCCGTCGTCCGAAACTTGGTGCTTCGCTGCCAACCATCGCTGAACTGAAGCAGCGTGGTTATCGCGTTCCGGTCGAGAGCGGCCTGCTTGTTTATCAAACTCAGGCGGGTGGATCAGCCGAACGCTCAGGCTTGAAGGGTATCCTGCCTGATGGCACGATCGGTGATATCCTCATCTCTGCCGAAGGCCAAAAGCTGAACGATCTTGATGACCTATATCGACTGCTGGACAAAAAACAGATCGGCGATACGGTGAACTTCGAGGTCTATCGAGGCGGCAAAACGGTCACAGTTCCGGTCAAGCTACTCGGAAGTGCCCCGGCCAGCAGAACAACACGACGGAATATTCAGGAATAGACTATTCCGATCGTAGGACTGGAGAGGATGTCTGAAAAGTCGAGATATCGTTGACTACCTAGCATTTTTAACCGCAGATTACGCAGATGAAGCAGATAAAAACGGATAACTGATAAAAAATCGATTGAAATCCGCGCTATCTGCGTCATCTGCGGCTAAATTTATAAAATATAGGAGTCCGGGTTTAGTTTTCAGACATCCTCTTCGTTTATTCAAAGAAATGATCGAGCTTAACGATTTCTACAACGCCGGGTTTGGATGGATCTGCCGCGGATGCGAACGCGATCTCGCCCCGCCCGCTAAAACGGCCGAAAAGCTCTCGAGAGCCTTTCGCGAGGGCGAAGCGGAAAGCAAGAACCCGGCACTAACAAACATCGCTATGGCCAAATGGACCGACGCCACCCGTCGCTACCTAACCTGCCCACGATGCGGGATCACGGAGTTGGCTGAGCAGGCCTGATCGGGTCGGAAAGAAAATTAACCGCAGATGGACACAGATATACACAGATAAGAAAAGCAAAACCCGAAAGGCCATATCTGATCTTCTTGTCCATCTGTGTTTATCCGATCTCATCTGTGGTAAAAACTCTTTCTTAGCTTCTCTGTGGTAAATTTCGCTCGACCGTGCTGTCGTGCTAAATTGTAGTTAATGCTTCAGCACGAGCTTAATACCGCGATCAACCTCGCACGGATCGCAAGCACCTCAATTCTTAAATTTTATAACGACGGTTTCGAGACCGAAGAAAAGATCGGTGCTGATAATTTTAGCGAGCCGGTAACCGCCGCTGACCGCGAAGCGAGCCGAATCATTGTCGACGGCCTGGCGGCCGCCTTTCCTGACGACGGAATTCTTTCTGAAGAAGAGATCGACGACCTCGAACACCGAATCTCAAAAAACCGTGTCTGGATAATCGACCCGATCGACGGAACCGCTGGTTTTGTAAATCACGACGGCGATTTTGCCGTGCAGATCGGGCTCGCCATCGACGGCGAAGCGATTCTCGGCGTTGTTCTGCTTCCGTTTCACGATATTCTGCTTCACGCTGTCCGCGGTGAAGGAACGTTCTCACGAACCGGCGATGGCGAAAGTAAGCAGCTTTTCGTCTCCGATCTCACTGACCTGAAGGAGATGTGCATCGCGGTATCGCGAAATCACCCAAGCAATCGGATGAAGCAGATAATCTCGCATTTCGGCTTCTCAAGATCGATCCGCCGCGGTTCTGTCGGCCTAAAGGTTTCGTTGATCGCGAATCGCGAAGCGGATCTCTACATTCACCCGAGTCCGCGAACCAAGCTTTGGGACACGTGTTCTCCGCAGATAATTCTCGAAGAAGCCGGCGGCAAAATGACGGACTTGTTCGGCCTCGAACTTCGATACGACAGCCGCGACCTGCATAATCGCAACGGCATCCTCGCCTCAAACGGCATCTCGCACAATAAGGTTGTCGCCCATCTCGCCCCTCTGCTCGCCGAATTCGGCCGCGTCCCACACAAAGGCTAAACCGCCTAGATCCAGCATTTATAAGATATCTGCTTAACCGGGAGAAAAAATAATCCTCCTTTTCGTCGTTTTTACCTAAAATCGTGTTGTTTTATGCAGATGTTTATGGTAGAAATATTGCTCAAGTAGTTTCTTCGAGCACTCTAGCTAAATTAGACAAGGAATAGAATTAGGTGATTACAACCACTGGGATAGTTGAATCCGTTGAACCGGTCTGTGATCGGTCTGTGATCTTTGCCGATAATTATCTTAATAAATTAAGCGGTGAGCAGATCGAATATGAGTGCCGCCGCCGGATCGAAACCGGCTGCCGCGAGCTCGAACTGAACTTCTCCAGGACCGAGATAATAAATAGTATCGGTATTTCGATACTTCTCGGCGTTATCGACACCGCGTCGAACAAGGGAGCAAAGGTCGTTTTTTCGGAAGTTAGTGATGAGACCGTCGAGCTTTTTGAAATGCTGGGCCTCACAAACCACGTAGTTATTGAATAGAACGGAATAATTATGACCGAACACTCTCATAAGTTGATCCACGCATTTGGGGCCCTGGCAGAACTCGGTCAGGAGATCACCAATAAGAACAACTTTCAAGAGACGATCCGCACGTCGCTGCATTTGATATCCGGAGCCCTGGGTATAATGCGCGGTTCGGTCGCGCGTTATTCGCGGTTTGGCCATGAGCTCAATATGCTCGCCGTTCGAGGCCTGGGTGACGATTTCCCACTCAGCCTGCAGCTCTGCAGCGAGGACGAACGCCAGTTCTTAAGCAACGGACTGAATCCGATCGAAATATCGCAGGCAAAGGTTTTACCATTCTTTCAGGTTTACGACGCCAGCTTTGAGCGTCGCCGGTTGGAGCTTTTTGTACCGCTAGTGGTTCGCGATGAGATCGTCGGAGCATTGTTCCTGGGCGAAAAAGCCACGGGCGAGGTTTACACCAGCTACGAAAAAGAGATCATCTGCGCGATGGGCCAGCACATCGGCGTTGCGATCGCTCAGCGAAACTTGATGGCTGAGATCGAACGCCACGCGGAACAAAATCGCCGGCTCTTCGACGAAATGCGGTCAACCTATCACGACACCGTCAAGGCGTTCGCCGCCGCGATTGACTGCAAAGATAAATATACCGAGGGCCATTCGGTACGGGTCGGGCGATTTTCAGAGATCATCGCATCGGAACTCGGCTGGGGCAGTGAGGAAGTTGAGGGAGCTGCAGTCGCAGGATATTTACATGATGTCGGCAAGCTAACCGTTGAGCGAAAGATCATCAACGCTCCGTATCGCATTAATGCCAAAGAATCTGCCGAGCTCAACAAACATCCGTCAGTCGGCTACGAAATTCTCCTTCCGATCCATCATCCGTTCACTGACGTTCCACTTGCGGCAAAATACCACCACGAACGCCTCGATGGCCGTGGTTATCCCGACGGTTTATATGACCGCGAGATCCCCTTCATTGCCAAGGTCGTGAACCTTGCTGACTCATTCGACGCAATGACGACCGATCGCCCATATAAGGCTCGCCGGCCGGCCAAAGATGTGGTCGAAGATCTGCAGAGAAATGCCGGCCGTCAGTTCGCACCGGAACTCGTAACCTCATTCCTTGGCGGTATGTTAAAGGAATTGACCGGAGAAGAAAGGAACAAGCGTTTTCGCCGCCTGCTCGGCCGCGAGTACATGGAAGCGGAAGGGATCGTAGACAAACTGAGAGCCTCGTTGAACGAAATGGCCCCGACGACACCCATGACCTACGTCGCCGCTGCCGCGTCGGTCGGTGAATCACAGATCGTTCACTAAACACCTATTTATCCTTTATCCGAAAAAAGCCACGACTCGGCGGCTTTTATGTCTTCAAATATCCGTCCGTTCACGCCACGATTCATTGCAACCAGTTCGCCGAACTGGTTAATATCGTTCTGACTTAGGAATCTGTCAACAAAAGCGATCTTTGCCCGTCCAAAACCCATTTCGGGGATCTCCGACGCCAGCCTGTAAGCGTCCGCAAAAGAGCCTGGTTCCGTGATATTTTCGTCTATGAGAACTCTTTCTGACATGAGCTCTCCAGCCTTGTCAGCAATTTCCTGCCAGGCTGCTCTAGATATCTCGTAGGTGTCTTTTTCGCCCTCGATAAAAGCGTAGAGATAGCCCGGGCGTTCCTCGAGCGTCAATTTATATGGTTTTGCGGAGTTTTGCAGGAACATAGAGAGCAGAAATTCTTTTTTTCACCATTTTAATTCTAATACTGCCCATTTCCTAGCAGTTCGAGGAACTTTTTCGCGGCGATCGAAAGATTCCGGTCGGTTCGATGGATCACGCCGACGGAGCGGATCCAATACTTCTCGGCCATTTGGACAACCGCCAGCGTGCCCGCTTTTTTCGACTCGATAACGGCGGATTCCGGCACGATCGCAATTCCGAAACCTACCTCAACTGCTCGTTTAATGGTCTCAATGTTGTCGAACTCGGCGACCTTCTTAACCTCGACGTTGTTGGTCTTGAATATCTTGTCCATCGCCTTGCGTGTCGGAACGTCACGCTCGAACAGGACAAAATCCTCGCCATCGAGTTCAGCCACCTTCATTTTCTTGCGGTCGGCGAATTTATGCTCCGGTGGTGCGATCAGCACTAGCCGGTCGTCCGGCATAGGCGTTATCGTTAATCCCCGACGCGGCTCAGGAAAGGCGAGAATGCCTAACTCAACCGTGCCATTCAGAACATCTCGGACCACACGCGTCGTACGCGAGTATTCGAGATCGATTTTCGCCGCTGGGAATTTTGTCATGAACTCGCGAACCTTGTCAGGCAATTCATGCAGGCCGACACTGTAAACGGTCGCAACCTTAACAGTTCCGCCGATCTTTCCGACAACTCCGCGAAGGTTTTCCTGCAGCTGATCATAGGCGGCGAGTACTTTTTTTGATTCCTGATAGAAAACGTCGCCGGCCGGCGTAAGTTTCACCTCTCTGCGTCCGCGAATGCGTTCGAGCAAACGGCGTTTGAATTTATCTTCAAGCGCCCGTATTTGCTGGCTAACGGCTGATTGCGTAATAAAATTCCTCTCTGCGGCGAGCGAAAAGCTCTCAAGATCGACGAGGTCACAGAATACTTTCAATGTTTCGACGTGCATTTTGTTGAACCTAACTCATTAGTATTTCTATTTATTCACGGCTAAATTTTTCATTTTATCTTATCTAATCTTCGTCGTAGTATAAATAGCAGATTCGGAACATTGCTGATTTGTAGATTTGGAACTAAAATTCAGACATTCACTTCGGCAATTTTGGATCGTAAAACGGACGTTTATTAGATGGCGATAAAATTCTCTAACACCTTTCTGCTGCGAAAGCTCCATCAGATCACCGGCATAGTTCCGCTGGGTGTATTCTTCTTCGTTCACATGTTCACCAATTCAAAAGCAATGAACGGTGAAGCGAATTTCAACAAAGCGGTTCGAGAGATCCACGATATTCCGTTCCTGCTCCTGATCGAGATCTTCGGCATATTCCTGCCGCTCCTGTTCCATTCGGTTTACGGAGTTATAATTTCGTCGGAAGCAAAGCCGAATCCGCTCAGCTATGGTTATGGGCGTAACTGGTTCTACCTATTTCAGCGGGCGACGGGGATCTTTCTGTTTTTCTTCTTGTTGTTCCACATCCTGAATCTGCGATTCGGCATGATCCCTTATCTCAATATGACGCCGGTGGCCGGCAATGCGGATAAGGCGTTCGCGATCGTATCAGCCGAATTTCAGATCACTTGGGTGCTGATCCTGTACATGCTCGGCGTGATAGCCACGGCCTGGCATTTAGCCTATGGCCTGTTCTTATTCGCGGTCGATTGGGGCCTCGTGATCGGCGAGAAAGCTCAGAAGATGACGTTAACGGCGTGTATGGGAGTGGCATTGATGCTTTCATTCGTCGGGATAAACGCAGCATTCTCGTTCGTTAGGCCGTGCGGTTTGATGCCGCAGGCGATGTGCGAAACACCTAAAAAGACCGCAAGCACCGGAGCAACGAAGTTCTAGAATTCCGGTCTATTCATATATGGCATCGAAATCACTAAAATTTGCGATCGTTGGCGGCGGCCTGGCTGGCCTTGCTGCGGCGATGAAGATCGCGGAAGCTGGGCACGAGGTCGATCTGATATCGGTCGTGCCCGTAAAACGTTCACACTCTGTCTGTGCTCAGGGCGGCATCAACGCGGCCGTCAATACCAAAGGCGAGGGCGATTCGCCGGCAAAGCATCTTGACGACACGGTCTACGGCGGTGATTTTCTCGCCAACCAACCGCCAGTCAAACGAATGACCGACATGGCTCCCGAGATCATTTACCTTTTTGATCGAATGGGCGTGCCGTTTTCGCGAACTAAAGAAGGCCTGATGGACTTTCGACGCTTCGGCGGAACGCTCCATCACCGCACCGCTTTCTCGGGAGCATCGACCGGCCAGCAGCTCCTGTACGCACTGGACGAGCAGGTCCGTCGCTGGGAAGTCGAGAAAAAGGTAACGAAATGGGAAGGCTGGGAAATGCTCTCGCTTGTCCCGGACGACCACCAAGTTTGCCGCGGCCTCATCGCGATGAACCTGCAAACGCTTGAGCTGAGATCTTTTGCCGCTGACGCAGTTATCATGGCGACCGGTGGGCCGGGCATGGTGTTCGGCAAATCGACAAATTCTCAGACCTGTACGGGAAGCGCGGTCGCGGCTTGCTACCAGCAAGGCGCTCGGTACGCGAACGGCGAATTTATACAGGTTCACCCGACCTCGATCCCCGGCGAAGACAAGCTTCGACTGATGTCCGAATCAGCCCGAGGCGAAGGCGGCCGCGTCTGGGTTCCGCGTGACCCGATGGATGCTCGCAAACCGAAGGACATTCCGGAAGCCGAGCGCCGATACTTCCTCGAAGAAAAATATCCTGCCTACGGCAATCTCGTGCCGCGCGACATTGCGACCCGCGAGATCTTCCAGATCTGTCTCGAAGGCAACGGCGTCGGTGCCCAGAATCAGGTCTATCTCGATCTCACGCACATTCCGGCCGACACCCTGACTGAGAAATTGGGTGCGATCCTCGAGATCTATGAGATGTTCGTCGGCGACGACCCGCGGTATGTTCCGATGCGAATTTTCCCTGGTGTCCACTATTCGATGGGCGGCCTGTGGGTCGACTTTGAGCAGCGGACGAACATTCCCGGCCTTTTTGCTGCCGGCGAATGCGACTATTCTATCCACGGTGCCAACCGTCTCGGCGCAAACTCGTTGCTATCCTGTGTTTACGGCGGTTTTGTGGCCGCTCCTTCGGCTTTGGAGTACGCCAAGAACGTTGAGCGCGGGTCGTCCGAATCGAACGGCATCCACGCTGCCGAACTCGCCCGCCAGGAAGCCATAAACCAGTCCATCATCAAGAGCGAAGGCGGCGAGAATCAGTACAAGCTTCACGAAGAGCTCGGCAAAGTGATGACCGACAACGTCACCGTGGTCCGCTACAACGACCGTTTGCAAGCGACCGATGACAAGATCCGTGAGCTGCAGGAGCGGTTCAAAAAGATCTCGATCAACGATTCGAACCTCTGGGCCACACAGGCGATACCGCACGCACGTCAGCTCAACAATATGTTCGACCTCGCCCGCGTCATCACGCTCGGTGCCCTGAACCGCAACGAATCACGCGGTGCTCATTACAAACCGGACTTTCCGGATCGTGACGATGAGAATTTCATGAAAACGACGATAGCGGAATATTCAGCTGAAGCCCCTGTATTGAGCTACGAGGCGATCGACGTTTCGCTGGTGGAACCCAGAAAGAGAGATTATTCGAGTAAAAAAGCGAAGGCGTAGTTGAGCAACTTGCCGTTAATTTTTATGACCACGAACGCACACATCGAAAAGAAGAGACTCGAAACACCGCCCGCGACGATCAAATTTAAGATCCAGCGACGCGAGAAAGAAGGAGCTGCGGCGCATTGGGAAACGTTTGAGCTGCAATACCGCCGAAACCTGAACGTCATCTCTGCTCTCATGGAGATCCGCAAGAATCCGGTAACGATCGAGGGCAAACAGACCACACCGCCGGTTTGGGATATGTCGTGTCTTGAGCAGGTTTGCGGCATCTGCACGATGGTGATCGATGGGAAAGTGCGTCAGTCGTGTTCGGCTTTGATCGACGATCTGCTGCTGGCCTCAGGATCGGATACCGTTTCGCTGGCTCCGATGTCAAAATTCCCTAATGTTCGCGATCTGAAGGTTGACCGTTCGAAGATGTTTGAACATCTCAAGCAGGTAAACGCATGGATCGAGCTCGACGGCACATACGACCTCGGCCCGGGACCGCATGTCACTAATGAGCTTGCCCAGGAACGCTACGCGTTCTCACGCTGCATGACCTGCGGGTGCTGTCTCGAGGCTTGTCCACAGTACGGCGATGACAACTACATCGGCCCGCAGGCGATCGCCCAGGCACACCTTTTCAACATGCACCCGACCGGCAAAGCCAACATGGACGATCGTCTCAACGGCCTGCTTGGCGCTGACGGCATCGGAAATTGCGGCAATGCCCAAAACTGCATCCAGGTCTGCCCAATGTCGCTGCCGCTGACCAAAGCGATCTATCAGACGAATCGTGATATCACGGTCAATGCGTTGTTTGGCTGGTTAAAGAAATAGAGTTGCACAAGCCCGCGCGTAACAAGGGCGATTCCTCCAACTTGAGCGAATCGCCCTTGCTTACGCGCGGGCTTCTGCGTGAAAAAGTGCTTGGCAATAAATTAACTTTTTGCTAACCTATTCCCATCGGATCTTAGGAATTTTTTTTAATAACTGAATACTTGATGATCACAAACACACGCTTGCAGCCGGTCGGATCCCAATGACGTAAGTTTTACGGTTTGACCGTCTGCCGCCAGCAAAAAAAGGAGGCAATACGATGGCAAACCGGATCAATAGCTCACGCGACTTTACGCACGAAAAATCTCAGCAGCATATCTCCGACACCTATTTCCCCGAAAGAACACGCTCCAATAAACCGTTTCGCTTCGACGACCTGATCGTTACGCTCGCGAACGCTCACGAAAACCGGCGCGCACGTCAGGTGACCGAATGGGAACGCATGCGACGTCAGAATTTCCCTGCGGCGGTCTAAATTCCGCCTAGTTTTTTCACCATGTTTTACGCCGCGAAGGCACGAATAGGACCTTATTCGAGCGTTCGTGGCTCTTTTTTTGGCAGCGGTCACTCTGAAATTTATTCATGATGGAAGTTCACATTGGCGGCCTCGGCGTCTAACTTTGCGAACTCTGCGAGGACAATGGCGTAGCTAATTCCAGGTATATTACTCGCAGAGCCCGCTGAGATAAGACGCAGAGATCGGGAACGGGATGCCAAACTTCGATAAACGTGATCTTAAAATAAGCCTCTACCCTTTTTCTTGACCTTTGACCTCAATTGTGCTACCCTTGCAACAATGTTGCATTTCGCATCGCCGAATGGTATGAGAAACCAAAGCGAGGAACCAGGTTATGACGAGAGGAAACATTTTTTTTCAAATAAGCCCCTGTCAACCGGTCAAAAAGCAGCCGCAAATATCTGTATTTACAACATTTAGACTGTCCACAGATGACCGCGGACACCCCGCGGACAGCCTGTGGACAGCCGGTGGACAGCCAATGCCCCAGAGAGGAGCTAAAGCACGTGTTAACAATACGTTAGGGCAATGAGGAATAAAATGCTGTCCGGGCACATATAATTCTGGTCTAATTAAGCTATGCAAGCATTGGGAAAAAGCAGAACCGAGATCGGCGATCTCCTGGCGGCCTATCGCGAGGTCAGAGCGTTTACAGAAGAGCTGTGCGAACCGCTCGAGGTCGAGGATTACATCCCGCAGCCGATCGTTGACGTCTCGCCGGCGAAGTGGAACATCGCCCACACGACCTGGTTTTTTGAGGAAATGATCTTGAAACAGTTCGTGCCGAATTACAAGGTTTTCGACGACCGATTCGGGTTTTTGTTCAATAGCTACTACAACACCATCGGCGAACGCACGCCGCGTGATAATCGCGGAGCATTAAGCCGTCCAAAGGTAAGCGAGGTTTTTGCGTTCCGAAAATACGTCGACGAACAGATAGCAGAATTGCTGTCAACGCCGCTGGAGCCTGAGATCGCCGAACTGGTCACGCTCGGACTCAACCATGAGCAGCAGCATCAGGAACTGTTCCTGACCGACCTGAAATACACGCTTAGCATCAATCCGCTTTTTCCGGCATACCGCGAAGGATTTGCGCCGGAGGAAAAAATTGAATCCGGTAACGGCGACCTGGTCGAACTCGGTGAAGGCGTTTACGAGATCGGTTTCGAGGGCGATGGATTCTGCTTTGACAATGAACTTTCGCGGCACAAGGTCTATCTCAACGATTTTGAGATTAGCGATCGGCTGGTGACAAATGCTGAATTCATTAAGTTTATCGACGCTGGCGGCTACACGGATTTCCGTTATTGGCATTCTGAAGGTTGGGACTGGGTCAACCGTGAAGAGGTGAGGTCGCCGCTCTATTGGAAGATCGACGGTGAATGGCATCATTTTACCTTGGATGGCTTGCGGCCCTTGGCGATGGATGCTCCGGTTTGTCACGTTTCGTTCTTCGAGGCGTCGGCTTTTGCGGAATGGAAAGGGATGAGACTGCCGACTGAGTTCGAATGGGAAGCCGCGAATGACCGATTCGGGTGGGGAAAACGTTGGGAATGGACGAATTCGGCATATTTGCCGTATCCGGGATTTGCGAAAGCGGCAGGAGCGGTCGGTGAATATAACGGTAAATTTATGATCAACCAAATGGTCTTGCGAGGTGCGTCGGTCGCAACTCCTGAGGGTCACAGTCGTCCATCATACAGAAACTTTTTCCATCCCCATTTAAGATGGCAATTTACCGGGATTCGACTAGCCAAGTAGGTACCACCCGCCCGCTCACGCAGGCGGTTCTGACAATATGCATAGCTCTCAGTCACCAGAACTCACCCAATTCGCCGAAGACGTCCTCGCCGGCCTCTCGACGACACCGAAATCCTTGTCGTCCAAGTATTTCTACGACGACGAAGGTTCGCGGCTGTTTCAGGAGATCATGAAACTGCCGGAATATTACCTGACGGGCTGTGAGCATGAGATCTTTTCGACGCAGGCCGACGCGATCTATCGCTCGTTCGCCAACGGCGGCGGGGGCTTTGACCTGATCGAACTCGGTGCGGGAGACGGCACGAAAACGGCCGTCCTCGTCGATCATTTCTTACGGCAAACAGACGATATTTCCTACTCGCCGATCGACATCTCGCAGGAAGCACTGGATGCGTTGACGACAAAATTCAATGCCGAGTTCCCGGCTCTGAAAATGGCGGCCCGCAATGGTGATTATTTCAAGATCCTCGAATCGCTGAAAGCCGAAAACGGACGGCGAAAAGTTCTGCTGTTCTTGGGATCGAATATCGGCAATTTCAGCCGCCACCAGGCCGTCGGATTTTTCCGTTCGCTGCGGGGTGTGATGAGCCCTGGCGATCTGCTGTTCATCGGCTTTGACCTTCAGAAAGACCCGCACGTGATCGTTCCGGCTTACGACGACGCAGCCGGCGTGACGGCGGCGTTCAATCTCAATTTGCTCAAGCGCATCAACCGCGAACTCGGCGGTAATTTTAACGTCGATAAATTCACACACTACGCCAATTACCGCCCGGTCGAAGGTTCGGCCCGCTCGTTCCTCATCAGCCGCGAACAGCAGAGCGTGCACATTGCGGCGTTGAACAAAACCTTCGAGTTCGACCAATGGGAAGCCGTTTTCATGGAGATATCGCAAAAATACAGCCTGCGAATGATCGCCGAGATGGCAGCTGAGAGCGGATTTGAGATTAAAGAGAATTTCTTTGACGGCCGTAAATATTATTGCGATTCGCTCTGGAAAACTGGAGAAAAGACATCTGTTTGAGGGTTAAAGGATCGATTGTGAATCGTTATGGAAACTGCAATTGCTCTGATTGCTTTAACAACAGGGTTTTTTCTTATTGGTTTTAGCCGAAAAATCGGGGCATACCTTGAGTTAAATGATTTAGTTCCTGGCTTTGCGTTTTTGAATTCCCGGGAACGCGTGTTCGGGCTTGGCCTTACATCTGTAGTAATTGGTGTGCTTTTCCTAGTTCATACCTTTGTCTTGTGAATATTTCGATACTACTGTTTGAAACCATCGACTCAACCAACACCCAAGCTAGCAAGCAGGCTCGACAAGGTGCGGCTGAGGGCTTATGTGTTATTGCAACGCGTCAGACCAACGGAAGAGGCCGACACGGACGTTCATGGATTTCAGAAAAGGACTCAGGTCTTTATTTCAGTATAGTTTTGAGACCTGAATTCGAGATTAAATATCTCTCGCTCATCACACTCATGACGGGCATCGCGGTTCATGATGCGTTAAAAGAATTCGGCATAAAGCCCGATATTAAATGGGTCAATGACCTACTGGTCAACGAAAAAAAGATCAGCGGCATTCTCGCGGAGACGGTCGAAACTCCAAAAGGGCTCGCGGTCGTTGTCGGCATCGGCGTTAATTTGACATCGCGCAATTTCCCCGACGAGATCGCCGAAACGGCAACGTCCGTCGAGGCAGCTATCGGGCGACGAATATCGGCGGACGAACTCGCTGAAGAACTGACAAAATATCTGGCATTTTTCTACAAGATGCTCTGTGAGAAAACCGGCCCAGCGGAGATAATCTAGCATTGGCAGCGGCGTTCGACATATTTCACCGGCAAAAACGTCCGCGTAACGCTCGCGGGTGAAACACTCGAAGGCACGACCGACGGCCTCGAAGACAACGGAGCCCTGAGAGTAAGAACAACCGCAGGCGACCTAAAGATCGTCCAGGCCGGTGATGTTGAAAAACTGAGAAGACAGTAGTCGGTTGTCGGTTGTCGGTTGTCGGTTGTCGGAACGATAAATCACAACTGACAACTGACTTCTGACTTCTGACAACTGGCTAAAAACCAAACATGCGACTTTCCGAACTTCATCCGATCATCTACCGAACGCGAATATGGCAGAAGCGTTTTTCGCGGCGGCTGTCGGATGTTGCCGTGCGTCGTTTTGCGTCGGAGGTTAGGGCGGAAACACTTCCGTTCACCTGCAAAAAGCATCAGTCTTTGCTCAGGCGTAGGCTGGGAAATTCCGATCCCGAGTTACAGCAGAACAAGGTTGAGAATCTAAAGGTCGCGTGTCCGACGATCGACGGCATTCTGATCAAACCGGGCGAAACGTTCTCTTTCTGGCGGCAGCTCGGCGAGGCGACGGCGGACAAGGGCTATGTAGAGGGAATGCAGCTTTCGCAGGGCGAGGTCGTTCGCGGCGTCGGCGGCGGGTTGTGTCAGCTCGCGAATCTCCTCTACTGGATGGCTTTGCACACGCCGCTTAAGATCGTGGAGCGGCATCATCACAGCTTTGATCCCTTTCCGGATGAAAATCGCACACTGCCCTTCGGCAGCGGAGCCGGCGTTTTTTATAACTACATCGATCTGCGTTTTTACAACCCGACAGAATTGACGTTTCAGATAAAGCTCTGGATAACCGACGATCATCTGAAAGGTGCTATCTATTCGGATCGTGAAACGCCGCATGCGTTCCACGTATTCGAGAAAAATCACCGATTTCTCACCAAGGACGGCAAGAACTTTCGTGAGAATGAGATCTGGCGAAAACTTATCGATCGAAGGACCGGAAACCTGGTCGCTGAGGAATTGATCGTCAAAAACTTTGCCGAGGTGAAGTACGAATTGAGTTTTGCGGCCGGAGAGTGTAACGTGTAGGATCACTATATGAGTAACGAATTTGATTTTGATGCGGAATTTGACCTCGACGATTTTGACGAAGAACTTGCGGAGTTTGACGATTTTGACGACGAATTCGGAGGTGTCGAGGTTCGCACTGCCGTTATGCAAAAGAACGACATGATCGCTCTTTTATGCATTAAAACGGCTTCAGTCGGGGCAGCTATTTGCCGCGTTGATCCACGCGAAGACCGCCCCGCTGTCCAGATCTACGACGACGCTGGAGCAGCCGTCGAATGGTTCACCAAAAGCCTCAGAACCAGCCGCCGAAATGGGTGGAACGTCGTCTATGACGGCTTGCCGCTGCAAGGATAGGTCAGAACCGCCTGCGTCAGCGGGCGGCCTGGCGTTCACTTTTGACTCGTTGATTTTCTGCTCAACTCTCACCGCCCGCTTACGCAGGCGGTTCTGACAAATGCTCCTCGCCGTTGACATCGGAAACACGAACATTAAGTTCGGCATCTACGACGGCGAAAACCTCGTCCACAAATTCAGCCTTCCCACGGCTCTGGATATTTCAGCCGCATCCTTAGACACGTCTAAATTCCCTGTTACCAATGCTATCGTCTGCTCGGTCGTGCCCGAGATCAACAGCTCGGTGAGCGATCAGATATCAACGGAATTTGGCGTGACAGCCTCGTTCGTAACAAACGATCTCGACTTCGGCCTCGATATCAAATACGAACCGCTTTCCGCGGCGGGAACGGACCGCCTCGTCAATGTGTTCTCTGCGGTCGAAAAATACGTCGGGCCGTGCGTGGTTTGCAGTTTTGGCACCGCTCTGACGATCGATGCGGTTGACGAAAACCGCTTACTCAAAGGCGGCTTGATCGCGCCGGGAATGGCAACGATGGCAAGGGCGTTAAATCTCTACACCTCAAAACTTCCCGAAGTAGTTATCGAAAAACCATCATCGGTGATCCAAAACACGACGATCGGATCGATCCAGTCGGGCGTCGTTTACGGTTATTTCGGTTTGGCAAGCTCGCTGATCGAGCAGGTCAAAGCTGAGTCGTCAAATAATGCAAAAGTCATCGCGACCGGCGGTTTCGCCAGGATGATCGCCGAAAACACTGATCAGATCGATATCGTCGACGAAAACCTGCTGCTTGACGGGCTTATGCTGCTGCACAAACGTCTTACCCTGCGTAGGTAGCGAGAAATCTCGGCGGTTTGCGGGCCTTTGTCGCCTGCTCGAATGCATAGGCCGCCATGATCAGCTTGTGCTCCGTAAAGGCCTTGCCAAAGAATGAGATACCCGCAGGAAGCCCCTGAATGAAACCTGCTGGAACCGTAATATTTGGATAACCCGCGACTGCCGCGAGCGACGAACTCTCAAATACGCCGCAATCACCGCCTACCAGATCGGTCATCCACGCAACGCCGCCCGACGGAGCGACGATCGCATCGAGTTTGTCTTTGTCCATTACAGCATCGATTCCCTGTTCCTGGGTCATCAGTTTGCTCTGCAGCAAGGCGATCTTGTATGCACTATCGTTCAGTCCGCCCTTTGCCTCAGCTTGCAGGAATATCTCCTGGCCAAAATACGGCATTTCGCGGTCGGCGTTCTTTTCGTTAAACGCGATGAGATCTTTCAGAGATCTGTTTGCTCCGCCGCGTTTTGCGAGGTACTTGTTGAGATCCGCTTTGAACTCATACAACAAGACCTCATACTCTGCGTCGCCGAAATCCTGGAGTTTTGGGAACGTCACGTCGATCAGCGAAGCACCGCCGTTCTTCAGCACCTGCAAAAGCGGCTCGATCAATTTGTCGACCTTCGCGTTGCGGCCAAAATGCTGCCTGGCAACGCCGATCCGCATTCCTTTGAGGCCGTCTTTTTTTAGGCTGGCGGTGTAGTCGGCACGTTCCCATTTTCCGCGTGCGGTTGTGAGCTCGTCATTCGGGTCTGCTCCGACGAGCACGTTCAGCATTGCTGCGGCGTCTGCCACGGTTCGGGTCATCGGCCCTGCCGTGTCCTGACTATGTGCGATCGGGATAATGCCCGAACGCGAAACCAGTCCAAGCGTTGGCTTTATCCCAACGAGCCCACACGTGGCCGACGGACAAACGATCGAGCCGTCCGTCTCCGTCCCTACTGCGATCGCCGCCAGATTCGCGGCGATCGCAGAGCCCGAACCTGATGACGAGCCGCACGGATTCCGATCTAAAATATACGGATTTCGGGTCTGTCCACCACGGCCCGACCAACCGCTCGATGACTTTAGAGATCGGAAATTCGCCCATTCCGAAAGGTTCGTCTTGCCGAGAATTACCGCACCCGCTTCGCGAAGCTGCTTTACGACGAAAGCATCCTGCCTTGGAGTCGGCGCATCGACGAGAGCGAGGCTGCCTGCGGTCGTCTTCATCTTGTCGGCGGTGTCGATGTTGTCTTTTATCAGGCCCGGAATTCCATGCAAGGGGCCGACGCGTTTGCCTGACTTCCTTTCCTCATCACACCGATCAGCGATCGCGAGGGCGTCGGGATTCAATTCGATGATTGAATTCAGTTTCTTATCGATCTCGGCGATACGGGCGAGATAGCCTTCTGTGATCTTTCTTGCGGTCGTCTGGCCCGAAGCCATCGCAGCCTGCAATCCAGCGACAGTTGCTTCTTCCAGCTCGACCTGGGCCGCTGCGGCGAACGAAGTCCGCGAACCAATGAAAAAGGAAGCACCCGCCAAGGCGGACATTTGCAAAAACTCTCGACGATCGATCATCTGGTTTTCCTCACATTTTTGGATCAATTGATGTTTACGATTATCAACCTCGCGTGGCCGAAAGGCAATTCCCGATATCTCGGCTATACTTATTTGCAATGGATCAGGCCAAAGCCGACATCGCTCCCTCAAAACTGATAACCGCCCTTCTCGGTTTCAATCTCCTTCCGGCGATCGTTTTTTTACCGACACGCCGGCGGTGCGACGAAGCTGCTTCAGAGGTGGCTCAAGACAAGTCCCAGAAGGTAGAGCCTGAACGTCAGGCGATGCGGCAGAAGATATTTGATGAATTCGCCGCGGATTTTCCCGAGGTCCACGATCACAAACACAGCAAAGTCATTGTTCACGCGGGCGTTGCGGCTCATCACGCTGGGCATATTCCTTCGTGGAAATTGCTGATAGAGCGGATGATGTCCTCAGGCCTGCTAAATGCCCTGTTCGCAACATCGACCGTCGCTGCGGGCGTCGATTTCCCTGCCAGAACGGTCGTTATTACTAATGCCGACACACGCGGCAACGACGGCTGGCGTTCGCTGACCGCAAGTGAATTACAGCAAATGACCGGACGTGCCGGACGCCGCGGAAGAGATAATGTCGGATTTGTCGTGCTGGCTCCCGGCCAATTCCAGAATCCAAAAAAGATCGCCGAGCTTCTAAAAGCTCCGCCCGACCCGCTGGAAAGCCGCTTTAGGGCGACTTACACGAGCCTCCTGAACCTGCTTGATGCGTTCGGCACTTTTGAACAGGTTCGTGAGATCGCCGAAAAAAGCTTCGCCTTTCGCGAAAGCCGTCGTGCGAGTGCAAACGCAAAACACCGTGACGGAGCCGACGATCTCAGCGACCGGATATGGCTGCCTTTCGAACAGCGGGCGATGGTACTTGACCATTTTGGCTACTTGGATTATGAGGCGGAAACCGTTACCGAGAGCGGCAAATGGCTCGCTGACCTTCGTATTGACCGCCCCTTGCTCGTAGGCGAAGCTCTGAAAGAAGGCATTTTTGACGACCTGAAGATTTCCGAGGCAGCGGGGCTAATGGCGTCGGTCGCGTCCGATGCGGATCGCAGCTACGGCGAAATGCGTTCGACCCGAAATATGACCGACATCCTCGGTGATTTCGAGGGCCTCGTCGTTATGGTCTCAAATGTCGAATGGAGAAACGGCGTGGTTCCCGCCGAAGAAATCAACTATTCAGCGGCAGCCGCAGCCGAACGATGGACGGCCGGAATGGCCTGGGATGAACTCGTTGACCGCACAAAAGCTGAGGAAGGCGACCTCGTTCGACTCCTGTCGCGGACCGGTGAGGCACTAAGACAGCTCGCAAATCTAAGGGATTCAAATCCGGCTGCGGCCGCGATCGCGTTAACAGCATCCGAAGCCATCCTCCGCGATCCGGTCCGCTAGAGCGTCTTCAACATCTCGTGCTGATCGAGGCGTTCGTAAAACCCGCGATTTAGAAAAAAGTTCATTACATCGGATAGACCTGTGTCGATATTGATGACCTGCATCGAAAATCCATCCGCCGTCTCGTTTTGTACCGCTTTAAGAAGGGCTGTGCCGACACCTCGGCGTCGATGTTCCTTACTTACAGCCATCTGGGCGATCCGGCCAAATTTAGCAGAGAAAGCTGCGTAGCCAACACACTGCTCACTCTCAAAAGCACCGAGGATGAGCTTCAAGCCGCGGCTGCGCTCAATTGCATCGATTGAATTTTGCCATGACGGCTTTCCCTCCCAGAATGAACCGAGTAGATCCCAATCCGGATCTTTGATCTCTCGGATCTCAACATCCGGTCTTTCGTCGCAGGGAGCGCTGAGCTTGCCGTCGCATTGTAGTAAAGCCAATCGGCGAGTTTTACGGAAGCCGAGTTTTTCGTAAAGGCTTATCGCCCCCGTGTTCGTCGTAATAACCTCGAGGAGACATTGTTCAAGACCCGCTTTCGCAAAATCCTCAAGCATCATTTTGAACATCGATTCGCTCAAACCTCGCCGACGCTGATCAGGAACAACGCCGGTTCCGGCATCATAAACTGTTCGGCGTCCATCCCATTCGCCAAATCCGTTGAGGCTGAATCCGACGATGCGTTCGTCAACAAAGCACCCCACGGTACGATCGAGATCCACGGCGGTGAGATTTATGTGATTGCGAAACTGGGCCTCCGTAAGCGCAAACGGGATCACATAGTCGGAAAATGCAAGCGTGAAAGCTTCGTACAGCTTATCGAAATAGCCTCTATTCAAAAACCTGCATTCCATCGAGGTGATTTCGTTTCCTTCGTTCATTTGGTAAAATGAGAGCTGGTTTACGTGGTGTAATAGAGTAAATTAGACAAGGTCTATCAATAATGCAAGTACTACTGGCAAATGAATACGGTTTTTGTTTCGGGGTCGAACGTGCGGTAGAGATGGTCGAGAAAGCCATAGGAGAAGGCCAGACCGTCAGAGCCCTTGGGCCGCTCATCCATAACGAGCAGGAAATGCAGCGTCTTGCGCACGAAGGTGTGACAACGATAAGCGAACCCGTCCAGATCGGCCGCCTCGAAACTGCGGTGATCCGCGCTCACGGCGTTACACCGGAAGTTCAAAAAGAACTGGAGGAAAAGGCGGCGAATGTTGTAGATGCAACGTGTCCGTTTGTCACACGCGTTCAAAAACTTGCCGCCCGTGCCGCCGCTCAGGATCGCCACGTGATCGTGGTTGGCAGCCCTGAACATCCTGAAATGATCGGTGTCAAAGGCTATGCTCCGAACCACGCTTTTATTATTCGCGATGAAACGGAGGTCGCGTCGCTGCCCCGCCTTCGAAATCCTTTAGTCGTTTCGCAAACAACAATAAAGGTAAAAACATTCTTCGATACCGCGGACGCAATTCGCGATCGCACCGACGACACTGTCGAGATCATCAATACGATATGCTCAGCGACGAAAGACCGCCAGGAAGCAGCCCGTGCTTTAGCCGGTATGGTCGATGCGTTCTATATTATCGGCGGACGCCATTCGTCGAATAGCGTAAAACTGCTCGGTGTATGCAAGGAGCAATGCGAAAAGAGCTTTCTCATTGAAACAGAGGCCGAAATCAACCCCGCCGATCTCATCGGCGTCGAAAAGGTCGGCGTCACGGCGGGAGCATCGACCCCAAAATGGCTTATCGACAATGTCGTCAAATATCTTGAGAATTTTGGCAAAGAGGATGTCGGCGGATTAAAGCCATGATCGCTCTGACAAATCGGAACAAAAAAGGGCCGCATCGTTTCTCGATGATGCGGCCCAACCTATTTCGGAGATTTCGAATAGACTTCCAGCATGCCCACCGTGATCAAATGTTTGCCACTGTGCTCTTACACGCTTTTCTTCCGTTCATCTATTAGAAAGGTTCATTCGAACCTAGCTTCCATTAAAAACAAAAACTTTCCTCTCACGATGCATTTCTGGTAAGGACTCGCACTTTAGCGAAGAAAGATCCAAGTCTCATTAATTGGCTATCGAATTAAAAAAACGGCTCGGAAGTGTACTCCGAGCCGCTTGTCATTTTAGCGTTGGAACGCCAGCTATTCTATTCCAGGCCGACCAGGTTCACATCGCTTAGGTTTTCCGTGAGGTTTACTATGCGGGTTGCGAATCTGAATCGTTTGCTGGCCACCGTCAGCAGGTAGTCGCGTCCGACCTCGAGCCCTTCGAACTGGTAGGCTCCGAATGAGCTTGTTACCGTTGTTCTACGGTTGCCCGCCGTGTCGATGATCGTGACCGTCGCGTTTCTCAGGCCCTGTCCGGCTGCGGTTGTTACTCTGCCGGAGATCGTGGCTCCGTCAAGCAGTGTGCCGCCGGTGAATGAGACCAGCCCGTCCGTCCAGTACAGCATCGGCAGCGGGTTGTTCTCCGCGTTTCTCACGTCCCTTTGAGTTGGGAAGTCGCCGAATCTGATCTGGGCACTCGTCGCCGGGCTTTGGAAGGTCGGGAAGGTGATCTTCACGAGTTCTCTCGTTCCGGCTGGCAGTGCCGCCGTCGGAGTGATCGTGATGCCGACCTTGCCTTGCAGCGAGTTGTTGACGGCCAGGGTGCAGTTCACTGCTCCCGTGCCGCATGTCACCGTCGGGATGCCCAGTGCCGTTACCGGATATTCCACCGTAAAGGCCACCTTCGTCTCGACACCCGTCGTTGTCATCAGCACCGGAACGGTCACAGGCTGTCCCTGCGTTGCTATCTGGCTCACCACCCTCGCCGTTCTCGGTATCGCGTTCGGGCCCGGTACATCGTAGGCGATGAAGTCCCCGCCCGTGATATTGCCGGCCACGTTGGTGTACGTTCTGCTTGTCGCCTCAAACGCCTTGCCGAGGCCGCTTGGGGTGATGGTATAGCTGCCGCCTGTCTGCGTTACTCCGAATGAGTAGTTGCCGTTTGCGTCAGTGGTGGTCGTTGTGGCCTGCTGCGTTGCGGTGTTCAGCAGTGTCATTGTTACGCCCGCGAGGTTCACGTTCGTGCCGAAGGCGATGAACTGCTTGACGTTGCCCGTCAGGCCGATCACCACATTGTGCTGGACTGCCTGTGACGTGCTCGCTCCAAAGTTCGCATCGCCGGCGTAGGTCGCCGTGATGGTCTTCGGACCGAGTGTCGAGGCCAGGCTGCATGTGCCGGCCGCGACCGCTGCCGTACAGGTGTTGCCCGTACCGTCGCTCACTGTCACATTACCCGTCGGGGTTCCCGCTCCCGGGGCGACCGGACTCGTTGTCCAGTTGACCGGGTAGTTCTGTCCGACCACTGTCGAGTTTCCGAGGGCTGAGGCGTTCGTGATCGTGGTCGTCGTTGCCGCCTGTGTTACCGTCAGGGTTCCGTTAACGGTCGCGAACGTGTAGTTCGGGGCTGCCAGGGTTCCCTGTGCGGCGGTGATCGGGTACGCTCCCGGAGCCGATGTGGAGACGGCTGAGGTCGAGATGTTCGGGGTTCCCGTCACACCGCTTGTCGCCAGCGTCTCTCCGTTCTGGAAGCCAGTGATCGTGAACGTCAGGGCCGGGTTAGCGGCTCCAAACACTCTTGTCTGGTTATTCGCCGTCACCGTCAACTGGGATTGGGTGATGGTCAGTATGCCGTTCGTGAATGTTGTGAAGGCGTAGTTCCCTGATGCCAGGGTGCCCAGTGCTGCCGTGATGGCATACGGGCTGCCCGCGACCGGGCTCGATGGCGTCGCCGTCGTTGAAAGCAGCGGGCTGCCCGTCACGTCGCTTGTTCCGAGGTTCTGGCCGAGGACAAAGCCCGTGAAGGTTGCCGTCAGCGTGGGGTTCGCGGCTCCGTAGGCACGGCTCTTATTATCCGCCGTTACCGTCAGGCCTTTCTTGTTGACTGTCACGTTGCCGCCGATGTAGTTGAAGCTGTAGTTGTTCGAGACCGCTCCCGAACAGCTCGACGGATACTGCGAGCCTGAGACCGGCGAGCCCTGGACATAGGTCGTCGAGCACGTCGGCTGGGTTGTCAGGTTGGCCGTCGTTTCACCAAGCACGAAGCCCGTGATCGCTGCCGTGATCGCCGGTGCCGCATCGCCGTATGTGACCGCCGCCGATGAGGCCGCGACATTGAGCGGTGCCTTGCCGATCGTCTGGGTCGTCGAGCCGTTCGAACCGTTGAAGTTCGCGTTGCCCGAGTACACTGCCTGGATGACCTTGCCCACTCCCGCCGGCAGCTGGTTCGTCGTACAGACCGCCGCTCCCAGTGCCGTCACCGCCACATTCTGGCAGCCCGCGATCGGTGCTGCTCCGTCATTGAAGTTCACCGTCCCCTGCGGCGTTCCCGAACCAGGTGCTACCGCCGTAATCGTCGCCGTCGCCGTCAACGTCGAACCGTAGTTCGGTGCATTGATCAGCGTCTGCACGGTGGTTGCGGAATCAGCCTTGTTGACCGTATGCGGTACCGTCGGTGCGGTGCTTCCGTTGAAGTTTGCGTTACCCGAGTACGTCGCCGTTAGTGTTGCGGCTCCTACAGACGTCGATGGCATAACACAACTTGCTGCGGGCAAAATGATCACACAGAGATTCGTTCCGTCACTCACACTTATGTTTCCGCTCGGAGCCTGCACCACCATTGGAGCATCCGGTGAGAGTACTCTTCCTGAGTATTGCGGTACAACTCCTTCCGGCAAAGCAAAATCGCCCTTGTCGACTAAGCGTAGGTCTTCATCCGCCAATGGCGGCACAGGAGCAGGTACCAGCCGCGCTGTGTAGGTCCACGGGAATGCCCCGCCACCACTCGGCACATTATCGAAGGATGTGACAACAAGCGTGTAATTACCCGCTGCGAGTGGGGTAGTGGTTGATATCCTGGATTTGTTAGAACTTCCACCAGTATCGTCATCAGCCGCTATGGCGTTCGCACAGGGCGTTGCAGGATTGAATCCACCCGGTCCGTAGAGCGTAATGAATGTGTCTGCTGCAGCCGGCGTGATCGTCGCTCCATCGACCGGCGATGTGCTCAGAGTTATGTTTGAGCTGGATGCAAGGGTAAAGGAATGGGTACGGTATCGAACTGCCGTTCCGACGCCGGAAAGAGAGCACGCACTGCCCTGAAGAAAGCCTAGCGGACGGTTGTACGTCGGGTCGCCGACACCAAGCGTTCCGCTCAACGAAGTCGGGATGAGGGGCGTAACCGCCGCACTCACAGTGTACGGTTGACCAAACACCGTCGGGTCGGGTACGTCTGAAATGATCCTAGTCGCGGTATCAGCCTTGTTGACGATCAGTGTAAACGGAGCATCCGTGGTCGCTCCGCAGTTGTCGGTCACACGGATCGTGATTGTGTGGGCACCGACCGGTTCGGCGTTCGAGATCGAAACGACACCCGCCGGAGTCACGGAGATATTTCCCGTATACGTACCGGTCGACTGGACCGCAACGCTTGCGACCGAGCCGTTATCGCTTGGCCCCGTCGCCGGGTTAACAATGACTCCGGACTGGCCGTACACGATCGCAGGCGGATTGGTATAGGTTAGAACCGGCGGCGGATTCGTCACCGTAACGGTCATCTGAGCTGTCGCGGTATTAAGAGCAGCATCCGAGGCGGTGATGTTAAAGTTAGCGTTCGTGGCTCCGCAAGCAGCGACGATACTAGCTGTCACGACACCAGCGGTATTTACGAGATTTGAAACCGTTACACCGCTAACAGTTGCCGAGGCTCCGCCGTTGACGGTAACGCTCGTCACACCAACATTATCGCTAACATTTGCGATCGTAGAATTGGAGACAGGTGAACCGGCAAAGCGTGAGTTCGCGACCGTTGAGATATTAGGCGGCTGCGTGTCGTTCACGGTAATGTTGAAAGAACACATTGGCCCGGCGGTAGAGGTAGCCGTAACCGGCGTAATGCCGATCGGGAAGAAAGACCCGGAAGCCGGCGAGGCGGTGATCGTGCCGCAGTTTCCGGTCGTCGTCGGCGCTGGATAGTTAACCACTGCCCCGGCCTGATTCGCAGCGTTCGAAACCGTAATATTTGCCGGACATGTGAGTGTACATGCTGCGGTCGAATGAAGCCCGATCGCCCCTAGAAGCTGTGGAATATGCTGGCGAGCAGCATTACCGTTTTCCCCGTCGACCCCGGAAAGCGAGAATGACCTTTCACCGATTCTATCCTGATTAGGCAGATCGATCGCACCCGTTCCCATCAACGGGGGAACCGCAGTCGGCTGTGTGGAACCGGCTTTGTTGATGTGCGACAGCGAAAGAGCGTGGCCGGCTTCGTGCGAGGTCGTGCCGGCGACCGCGAAGGTGGTAAAGGTAATATCTCCCGACGAAAGAGCATTCGCCGGAGCGAGGCCGCCGAGACCCTGAATATTATCTATGAATATCGAGCCGACTACGTTGCCTACAACTATACCGAAATTAGGCCCAGTTCCGCCAGAATTCCGTACTACCGAACCTCCAGCAACGCCTAATGCCCCAATATGCGGGCCGGCAGTACCGTCACCGAGTTGCATGTAGTAATAATTTGTCAGGCCGGGAGGTGCAACGCCGATGTCGCCAAGGATGAAGTCGATCCTGAGATCCTGTCCCGGGGGCCCCGCGACGGTACCTGCAAGCTCGTTGAAATAATCCTCTTGGACTTCAGCCAAAATGGCGTTTTCAATTAACGTCCGGTTCGCGGGGGTATTTGTGAAACCAAACAGCGAAGGATCCCATCTGGCAGTGGTATTCCCAAAAATGTCGCTGGTCGATGCCGCCGCGTCCGTCGTCCAACGAATATCAAGGACAATCGTCAGAATATTAGCCTCGTGGATACCCCGGCTGAGATCTGGCGGGGTCTGCGTGCTCTTTTCTGGATCGGCGCAGATGCTCTCCATTGCTTCGATCTCGGCTTTGGTGAATTTGCCTAGTTCTACGTCAACGTGGGCACAACCTTGCCTACCATCAAGCTCACCATCGCTTCCGGGGGCCTGCAAGCTGGGTGTGAGCATTTCCGGCACGGAAACTTTCCGCGCACGTGACAGCGATTGCCGGCCCGCGGTATCATCTTTCACCGAAGCAGCCAAAGACCGCTTCTCAGCAGACGAATTCTGCGTTACAAAGCCGAAACCAATAGCAACGAGTAGCGCCAAAGCGCCGAAAAGCGTGATCTGCCTAAGCATAAATATTCTCCTGTCGATTTTTTTTAACGTAAAAGCGAGTTAACGGCTAGTTCCACAAACGTGTAGGCCGGTAACATCATCAGTCATTTCTTGATTTGCCTACATAGTGCATTAGTTTTAGCTATCCAGTCAAGGGATTTTTTGGACATCTGTCAGTCGCACATCATATGTCACATGTCCGGTAGTTGTAGAAAAAAAATGTCCGGTTTGAGAGATGAGAAAAAACAGAGCCTTGAATGGCGTATGGTTTCACGAATCTCGGTAGCAAAGATAATCGGCCCTGTTGTTTGACAACACCCAGCGAGGCGGGTTTGACGGTATTTTCCTTTTCCCTCAGAATAGGTTTTGCAGATGACTTTCAGCCAGGCCCCAGAGATGACTCAACGTCTTAGATTGGTAAAGCAATTTTCTAAAAATGACCTTCGACCAATCTCGCATTTACCTCTACCAAACGGTGTATTAATGACCGACAGGACACCCTGCTCCTACGACCAAAGCGGCTGTTTTACGCCATAACTGTCGAAAATGCTCCTATTTTGACAAAGTGTGAATCGATTCACACTTTAAAACACGATCACAAAGAAAAGCACAAAAAATCCACCCCAAATTTTTTCGATCTGGGGTGGAATTCGGTTTTGGTGCTCCCGGGTGGATTCGAACCACCGGCCTTTCACTTAGGAGGCGAACGCTCTATCCTACTGAGCTACGGGAGCGAGAGGAACGCGGGCGTAGGGCCGGCGTGTCAGCATTTAAGAATCATATCGCACGAGCGACCTTACGTCATAGCCATCGAATTTGCTGCGGCCGTTGAGGAAATTCAGTTCAACGACGAAAAGCAAAGCTGCTACCTCACCGCCAACGCTCTCGACGAGATCGACAACCGCGCGGGCCGTACCGCCTGTCGCCAGCAGGTCGTCGACGATCAGCACCTTGTGCCCTTCGCCAACCGCATCCTTGTGCATTTCGAGCGTATCCTGGCCGTACTCGAGGTCATATGATATCGAGACCTTTTCGGCAGGCAGTTTTTTGGGCTTTCGTACCGGAATAAAACCGGCTCCGAGCTGGTAAGCAAGCGGAGTCGCGAAAATAAACCCGCGTGATTCGACACCGATGATCGTGTCGATCTCCAAACCACGACACTGTTCGGTCAGAGCGTCGATCGTGCCTTCCAGACCCTCGGGATCTTTCAAAAGCGTCGTGATGTCATAAAAGTTAATACCCGGTTTCGGGAAATCGGGCACTTCGCGTATGAGTTTTTTTAGATGTTCCATTTCTTCTAATTTCTATCGTTCTATTCTAAATGCTGAGTACAACCTGGTCGGTTCCAGTACAAGCTCTTCCAATACAGTCACTCTCGCCTGAAGCGGCCCTGCCGCCAGATCCTGTCTAAAAGCATCGACGGCTGCGGCTGATCCTTCGGCATGAACCTCAACACGGCCGTCACTCAGGTTCTTTATGTAGCCGCGCACTTGATGGCGTGCCGACGACCGCTGGGCGAAGAATCTATACCCGACGCCCTGAACCTCCCCGCTAATGTAGAACTTCCTTGCGATCATCTAACCAAGAGCATCCAGGCATTCCATCAAACTACGCCGCCGACACGTGTAGATCGGCACTCCGCGCAGCGTCATCTTGCTCGCCGGCGTCCGTCTCAGTTCCTCGGCCAAAGCGAGAAAATCTCTCGGCTCATCGGTCTCAAACGATACCAGATACTCCGTGTCCTTAAATCCAAATGCGTGAGTCAGGTGGATCTTAATGTTCGGGAACCGCTTACCGACCATGAAGTTCTCCTCGATCAGTTTATCCCTCTCCTCGCTCGGCATCTCGAACCACTCCTGATCTTTCGCACACGGATAGAAAAAGTGGTATTTCGCCGAGCCTGCCCTTACACGCTGGCGGTTCTCACCCGGCCCGTCAATAAACATCATGCGTCTGGTCACCGAAAGATAGTTATCCGCAGTTTCGATGAACCGCCCAAGATTCGTTTGATTCAGCCTCGCGGTCATATCCTGTATCAGATCGAGCGACCTGGCGACCCGCCACAACATTAGATCTGCCCGCGAATCAAAACCAACCAGGGAATAACTGAACAGAAGGAAATCATCGCGAAAACTCTCAAAAATCTCAGCAAACTCAGCCTTATAAACTCCCTTCGTTTCATCATCGAGAGCACGCCATTCCGGGATTACCCTCAGGAACGTAAAATTCACGAACTGCTTCTCGACCGCTGAAAGCTCGGGCACTTCCTCCATCTCCGGCACGAGCCGGAGTGGAATCTCGCTCGCTTCTTTCTGAAAATGTAGTAGTTCCTTGGTCATTTGCCCGGGAGATATCCAAAGGACAATTTTGCAAGTTTAGTCAGCTATGTGCAAATCGGTCGAACGAGGTAGTTACTTGTTGATTTACAAAATCCGCGGATAGTGTAAGAATCATCTCTGTGAAAAGATTAGGCACTGCTCTGTTTCTCGTTTTGGCTGCCTCACTTGCTGCGGCGGCTCAGCAGCGGCCTCTTTTAACAGACGATGTTGACATCACGCCTCCGGGTTCCCTTCAAATTGGTGTTGGAGTTGATTTTTTTCAGAACGCAAAATTCCCCCTCTCCGGAATCAACGGCGACCTGACCCGCGTGGGCGACATTCGAATTCGAACGGGATTTTCATCCAACGTCGAACTGCAGATCGAAGGTACGCTGCAGAACTTTGTTGCGATAAACTCGAGAAATCCGTCGTATATCCCGCTGACGGTAGACGGAAATTCCACCAACGATTTTGACGATTTTACGGTTTCAGCAAAGGTTAAGCTGCGAAATGAGACACGGATATTACCCGCTGTTGGCCTTAAGTTCGGCTTTCAGATGCCAAACACTGACCAGGCCCGAGGTATCGGAACAAACCAGATAAACGTCTTTTCTAAGATATTGCTCCAGAAGAAATTTGGAGACGTCGTCGACAACACTCCCAAATTTAACGCCATGGGAAACCTTGGGCTCCAGATAATGACCGCACCACTCGAGCGATTTACCCAGAATGACGTGATCCTGTATGGGCTTGCGGGCATTTATAGGCTGACGGATCGCGTGAACATCCTAGGTGAGGTCAACGGCCGTGCGAACACCCGGAGCGGATCAGTTCCAGTGGGGACCGAGAGCGTCGGGCAGTTCAGGATCGGTACGCAGATAAAGGCTTCGGGATTAAGGTTTGACACAGCTGCAGCATTCGGGCTCACGAAATATAGCCCTAGAACTGGAGTCATCTTTGGCGTAACCTACCAGTCGAAGAGCATCTTTACTCCAGCCAAATAATCAGATATTTATCGGCGAATTTCCCTTTCCTAATCCGGGCGACGTTCGGATCGCTTCATGCACAAATTTTTTTGAGATCCCGACCGAATCAACAAGGGTCTTTCCTAACGCAAGATTAGCTGTGATCGCGGCAGCGAGAGTACATCCGGTTCCGTGCGTTGAGTTCGTTTCGATAAAATCCTCCTCGAAGACGTGAACTTTATCTCCCAAGAACAGGAAATCCCTCGCCCTGTCGCCCGCTAAATGACCGCCTTTGATCAGAACATTTTCGGCACCGAAGTTACGCATGATTCCCGCTGCCGTAGCGATATCAGCCTCGGACCTGATCTGCATCCGAGCGATGAGCTCCGCCTCAGGAATATTTGGCGTGATCACAGTCGCTAGTGGAAATAACTTCTCGATCACCGAACTCAGTGCGGCATCATCTATTAGATCAAAACCGGACGTGGACCGAACAACAGGATCCACAACCACGTTCTCAATACCAAAGTGCTCGACCAAACGGGCGACCTCATCAATGATCTCTCGCGTAGGCAGCATCCCGGTTTTTAGAGCCGCAACCTCATAATCGTCGATGACCGGCTCAACCTGGCAACGAATTGAATCTGCAGTTTGATGAACTGCCCCGAAAACTCCCTGAGTGTTCTGAAAAGTAACTGAAGCTACTGCAGCTGTGGGGAAACACCCGAACGCCGAAAATGTCTTTATGTCAGCGATGATGCCGGCCCCGCCCGAAGGATCAAGCCCGGCGATCGTCAGGCAGACCGGTGGTTTCTTGTCTATTCCCTGATCTTTCATTGGTTTATTTTCAAAGCTAGGGAGCTCAGTTCGGCTGGATCGTTCAGCCACCGGATAGCTGCAAACCCAGCCGCTCCTGATGCTAGAACGGATTCATAATTTGAGCCATCGACCCCGCCGAGCCCGATGACCGGAAAACCCACGGTTTGGGAACAAACACTGGACAATTCAACCAAGCCGACTGCCCGCCCCTTTCCGGGCGTCTCGAATACAGGCCCGAATACTGCGAAATCTGCCCCTGCGAGCGCGGCTGCCGTCACATCTTCGGCCGTATGAGCCGAAACGCCGAGCAGAAGATCACTTGGAAAAGTACCCCTGATAACTTCGGCGGGCAGCGACCTCGATGTCAAGTGAACGCCGTCCGCGCCAGCTGCTAGAGCAACGTCAGCCCGATCGTTCACAAGGAGCCTCGTGCGAGACCCGCTCGTCAAACTCACGGCCTGATACGTTAGCTCATACAACACCCTGGCCGAGAGTCTTTTCTCTCGTATTTGCACAAGAGGAATCTCTAACTCAACCGCAAGTCGAATTATATCGAGGACCTCACCGCTCTTTTTCTCGAGATCGTCGTCAACCGCCTCGCCTTTGGTTATAAGGTAAATTAGGGGTCTATCAATTTGAAGGGTCACGCATCTTCCCCGGTTTCATTTCCCGCAAGCATCTTCACACTCTGGTTGAAATGGGCAACCTCCCAGAAGGCGATAACCAGATTGAGGACACCGAGTGCGGTAACTGCCCCGCGAAACCAAGTTGAAGCAACCGCCCGCTGCAATCCGGGAACTCCCGCCCGGTCAGAAAGAAAGACGAGCAGGTAATTTTCGCCCCACGGCCCGAAAAGCGCGTCCCACGGTGACAGAATCAGGTAAAAACCCAATAACATGCACAGAAGGATAAAAAAAATGACCGTTAGGCGTTCAACCATATCACTAACTCGTGGAATTTCTGCAGAGGTCAGTACTTCTTACTGACTTAACGAACAGTCTATTATAGTTACTATCCTCTGAGCAATTTTTGGCATAGTTGCCGCAGATCCATTCAACTAGAAGGCACCTCCCGATCGGGAGAATTATTGTGCCGTAACAACAAAGTCAAGTTCAGATCACATCAAAACCGCCCGCAGCCGGTACGTGCAACGCGAACGGTACGATAGTTGTAGGTTCTACTCAGGTAAGACCTTTTTAACGCGTAACTGATGGCAATTTTGGGGGTTTTTCACATTCGGGCGCGAATATTTTCACCATCATAGTCAGTTTTTTGATCGCGACCGCATCGAGTACGCAACGGAGGTGGCATGAAAAAGACGAGCTTGCGAATATTGATAATTGTTGCATTAGCTGCTGGTATGGTGCTTGGTCAAACAACCGCGTTCACATACCAGGGCAGTTTGCGTGATGGAGCGGTCCAAGCTAACGCGAACTATGACTTTGAGTTCCTGCTCTTCGACGCAGTGGCCGGCGGGAACCAGTTTGGGCCAGCGATTACAAGAAATGGCGTGGCGGTTGTCGATGGTGCTTTTGCTGTAAACCTTGATTTCGGCGATCAGTTTCCGGGTGCACTCCGCTTCATCGAGATTCGCGTCCGACCCGCCGGCACAGGTGCGTTTACCGCTCTGTCGCCGAGACAAATAGTCAACAGCGCTCCATATGCGATCAAGAGCGCGACGGCTGAAACCGCCGCCACAGCCACTACCGCGACAACCGCTACCCAGCTTAACGGGCAGTCAGCATCTTTCTATCAGAATGCGGGAAACCTTACTACAGGTACACTCGATGTCAACCGACTTCCCGTCCCGCTGAGCCTTACGGGTTCTAGTTCCGCAGCCGGAATACTGACACCGACAACTTCCCTTGAAATTATTCGAGGCGAGAACACCTCCGATGCTGATGGCTCCTCAGGTATCCACGGCTTGTCAACGGGGACCTTCGGAATTACCTACGGCGTACGTGGCAGAAGCACCAGCTCGAACGGACGCGGCATCGAAGGCTGGGCGTCGGCCACGACCGGCACGGCCTACGGTGTACAAGGCGTTAGCGAGAGCACCAGCGGCCGTGGGGTTTACGGATACTCGACAGCTCCTACGGGTGGCACTTATGGGGGATACTTTTCGAGCGTGAGCGAGACGGGGCGTGGTGTGTATGGTGTGAACGGATCACCTACGGGCATGACCTACGGCGGATTTTTCGAATCCAACAGCATCGACGGGCGCGGTCTGTTGGGACAAGCCAGTTCCCCTACCGGTGTTACTTACGGCGTGCGCGGCATCAGCGCGAGCACTGACGGCCGCGGCGTTTATGGCGAAGCCATCGCAACGACGGGGACCGCTTACGGAGGGTTCTTCCTAACCAGCAGCGACGGCGGGCGCGCTGTCTATGGCCTTGCCAATGCGGGAACAGGACCAACCTATGGTGGATTTTTCCAAAGCGACAGCGTCAATGGGCGCGGTCTGGTCGGCCAAGCCAGTTCCACGACTGGCATCACCTACGGAGTGCGGGGCATTTCGGCCAGTTCTGACGGGCAAGGAGTACATGGCGAGGCCATTTCAACAACCGGCACGGCCTATGGCGGATTTTTTGCGAGTTTTGCAAATGACGGACGCGGCGTATACGGTCTGGCAACGTCCACTACAGGAACGACAAACGGCGTGAGAGGCGAGAGCGACAGCGTTGACGGCCGCGGAGTGCTGGGGTCTGCTTCATCCGGAACGGGAACTACCTATGGCGGTTTCTTTCAGAGTTTCAGTACGGATGGGAGCGGCGTTTTCGGAAGGGCCACGGCAACCACGGGCTTCACCTATGGTCTGTTTGGCGAGAGCATGAGCGATACAGGGACCGGCGTTTTTGGCTGGGGCAGGTCGGTGACAGGCCAATCCTATGGCGGAAGATTCCATGCCGACAGCACATCCGGGTATGGCGTCTACAGTATTGCGACCGCTACTACCGGAAGCACTTTTGGCGTTTTTGGCAGGACCGAGAGTACATCGGGTCGTGGCGTTATGGGCGTGGCCACTGCCACAAGCGGGTCGGCCTTCGGCGTAAGAGGGCAAACCGCGAGCACCGGCGGACGCGGCGTTGACGGGATCAATACTAATGGTGGTGTTGGCGTGGGCGGCAGCAGCACCAGCGGCGGCGTCGGCGTGTATGGCGTGGGCGTCGGAACCGGTGCCCGTGGCGTTTGGGGAATTGGCGGGACTGGCGATGGCGCCTATGGCGTGTATTCCAGCGGCGAGTTAGGAGCGTCGGGCTCAAAGTCATTTAGGATAGACCACCCTGATGATCCTGAGAACAAGGTCCTTCGCCACTTTTCCACTGAAAGCCCAGAGATCATCAACTTCTATCGTGGAATGGTGATCCTAGACAACAATGGAGAGGCGATAGTCAAACTACCGGCTTACTTCGCAAAGATCAACAAAGAACCTAGTTACATGCTAACGGCTGTCGGGGTTCCGATGCCGAACCTTTACATTGCTGAGGAGATCGACGCGACTGCTCTGACCGTTGGTGCCGATGCCGGCCCGGGAGTGGCCGCGCCGCTTTGTTCATTCCGTATAGCGGGCGGCGTGCCGGGTTCCAAGGTGTCGTGGCGAGTCGAGGCCATCCGTAATGACCTATGGATGCGGCAGAATAAGCCTCAGGTCGAGGTTGAGAAAAAGGGGGCCGAAAAGGGAACTTACCAGCATCCTGAACTTTACGGCCAGCCAAAGGCAAAGGGGTCTGGGTATGAGACCACGCCCGAGGCAGACCATGTCAAGGATATAAAGAAATCCGTCCGACAGAAGCCAGCCCGCTTACCGTGACCGGAGTACAGATTTAACGGCGGTCTGATAGTTTCTGGAACTGCCGCTCCGATTAAGAAAAACAAGGACTTTGGAACGCTGCAGTATTGGCCGGGCGGTTAATTACTTGCAACAAGGTTCTTTACTCGTACACTGACATCGCGGAAATCTACGTTCTCGGCATATACCTGTTCAAAGTAGCGGGCGGCATTTGCTTCATCGCCATTGACTTCGTGAGCTCTGGCCAGTTCATACCACAGGCCGTGGTATTCTTCGTCGGCAATATCCGGCGTATCAAGCGCCCGTTCGAACCACGTGATCGCGTGCTTAGGCTTTCCGCTCTGCAAGAAGCAATGCCCAAGCAGGTTTGAACACTGGAAGAATCGTCTTGTTCCGTCATGCGTCTCGACCAGGCTCACCGCCTCCTGATACTCGCGAATGGCTTCTTCCATCAGCCCCATTTCCTGATAAGCGACGGCCATGTGATAGTGGGTTTCGTAGTCTTCATCGTCTTGATCTTCGCCACTTTCCAGGCCAAATTCGGAGCGGATCTCGTCAATGCCCAGCGTGCTGGCCACGAGTTCCTCATGATGTTCTTCAGCGACAACCGACGCCTCGACCGGTTTCTGCTCAACATATTCGACGCCGATCTTTCGGCGAAGCTCGGCAAATTCTTCTCGATCTCCAAATTCAGCGGCTAGTTCAGCCAAAGCCTTTTCGGCGAGATCGTTGTAGTCGTTCTCAATATAGAAGGTTATGCTTTCGAGTTCCTTCTCGATCTTCTGCTCGGCACTGGCGGAGAGTGGCGGAGCGTCGTTCGCGGGCTTGAAATCGAAGCCGGATGAACTTTCAAGTATCGCACCGTCGATAACCTCGTGATCTTCTTCGCCATGATCTACGCTGCTGGACTCGAGCTCCGATCGCTCGTCCTTAGCGAACTGAGCGTCCATCAACTCTTGATCGATCGGTGCATCTTCGTATCCAAATGGTTCGTTGATCTCGTTCAGTCGATCGCGGAATCGCGTTTCATGCGGCCGAATAACAACCAATTGAGACAATGCAAATCTCTCATCATCGACTGAATCGCGGCCGGCTGCTGCCGTATATAGGCGTTCGAGCGCGAGGCGGAATCCGTTTTCGTCTTTGAGCCAAGAGTTGTACCTGACGAGCAGCCGTAAACCTGAAAGTTGTGCCGGATCACGTTCGAGTATCTCGTTGATCCATTTCCCGCACTCATCTGACTGCCCGCCGGCGAGCAGGTATTCGGACGACATGGTGAGAATCCGCGCCGCGGATTCCGGATCGTTCACGTTCAAATAGATCCGGATCAGGTCGAGGAATTTTGGGTAATTCGCCGGCTCGATCTCGACAAGCTTGATAACAGCTTTCTCAGCTCCGGCGGCATTCTGTGAATCTATGCAGCATTCGATAAGCAAGTAGAGAACATCGCGGTTGTACGGCTCATTCTCGAGGATCTCTTCAAGCAGCGAAGAAGCTTTGCCGGCACGGCCCAGGGCTGTTTGAGCTTTGACCAGGCCGTTCAGGATACGGAGGTCGGTCGATTTGATATCAAAGCCCTTCATTAATGCACGGATCGCCTCTTCGTGCTTTCCCTGACGGCTGAATCTCGCTCCCGCCTCGGCATACGCCTCAAGTGCATCGTCTTTCTGATTCTCTCGGATGTATGAATCGGCGAGATTCATGCAAACTTCAGTGTTGTTTGGATCGAGCAGGGCAATCTGCTTGTACATCGCCAGAGCTTCGAGACGGCGGCCGTTCTTCTGATAGTGTTCGGCGAGCGTTGTATAGTGAGATCGCGCCTCCGAGAGCGAGCCTTTTATTTTATGCAGCTCCGCAAGTTTTGCTGACACTTCGATCGATTCAGGCTGGATACGCGATATCTTGTTATAGATCGCGATCGCCTTTTGAGAAAATCCCTGCGTGTTGTAGTGCTCTGCTACTTGTAAATAACAGGCGACAGCCTCTTTCTTTTCTGAGTTTTTGGCGTAAAGGTCGCCGAGCATGTTCAGCGTCGCGATGTCGCGCGGATCGTTATCGACCACAGATCGATATTCGGCGATCGCGGCTCGAATTTTGCCCTGCGCTACGAACCGCTCCGCATTTCGCATCGCTTTTGCTTTATCGAAACTCATTATTTTTTCTGTAAAAGAAGACTGCGGATCGCTTAACTGCCGGGCACGCCTTGTTGGGATTGTGATCTGGAGGAGTGCACAGGTTTCCTATGCGAACCTGTATGAAATACGTTAGCATGTGCCAGTTTGAGTGTCAACGTTTTTTATATTTGTTTTGCATTCTTGAACAACTAAAACCCGCGCGTTTTTGATTTTTCGCGGCTTGTCTCTTAGTCTTAAAGTTCGGACCGGTTCGCAGAAGTTTTTATGCAGGCATTGATTCTCGCAGGTGGTAAAGGTATTCGGCTTCGTCCGCTAACCGTTTACACGCCGAAACCGATCGTCCCCGTGGTAAACCGCCCGTTCCTGTTGTATCAGATCGATATTTTGCGCGAAGCGGGCGTGACCGACATCACGCTTTCGCTGAGCTATCAGCCTGATAAGATCGAGCACGTTCTCGGGAATGGTTCTGAATTCGGCGTTAATCTCCGCTATATCACTGAGGCGAACCCGATGGGTACCGGCGGGGCCTATAAACTGGCTGCGGAATCGCTAAGAGAGACGACCATTGTTTTAAACGGCGACATTCTTACTGATCTCAAAGTTTCCGAGGTCGTTAAATTCCACCAGGCAAATGAGGCGGCAGCTACTCTGACACTCGTGCCGGTCACGGACGTTTCCAGATTCGGCGTGTCGGAGGTTGATAATTATGGCCGGATCGTCCGTTTTGTTGAAAAACCGCAGGGCGAAGAACTTGCAGATCTCAAGACAAACACAATAAACGCAGGTGTTTACATCCTCGAGCCGTCGATCCTGGATCTGATCGCCAAAGACGCGAATCGCTCATTCGAATACGATGTTTTCCCTGATATTCTAAGCCGCGGCCTTCCTTTCTTTGGTTATGTGATGGAAGACAGCTACTGGCTCGACATCGGCACGCCGGAGAATTACCTGCGGGCTCATCATGATTTTCTCAGCGGAAAAATAAAGGGGATCGAACGTCCCGAATCCGCTTATTCGGACGTTACCACAAAAGCCGACATCGACAAGCGTTCTGTTCTTGGCGAAGGCTGCACGGTAAAGCCTGGGGCTCGGATCTTAAATTCCGTCATCGGGCCCGGTGTATACATCGAGGAAAAGGCCGTGATCGAAAATTCCGTGCTCTGGTCACATACTAAGGTTTCAACCGCCGCTGAGATCCGCGATTCTATCATCGGCCGCAGCTGTCACATCGGCCGCAATGTTACCGTCGGCGAGGGCTCCGTGATCGGAGACAAGACAACGCTTACCGACTACACAAGGGTCTAAATGCCTGAATTACCTGAAGTTGAACTGATCTCACGTTCTCTACACACGATCGTGAAGGGTAGAACCATCGCTTCGGCAGAATTGCTCCGCCAGCGTTTGGCTCCGGATATTTCGCCCGGAGATTTTGCCGAACGGTTAAGTTCGACCACCATCAATTTCGTCCATCGCCGCGGCAAACACATCCTGATCGACCTTACCGGCCGCAAAACGCTGATTGTGCATCTGCGGATGAGCGGGCGTTTTTCGCTTCTTCAGGCAGAGGCTGAGAATCCGAAATTTACCCACGCGCTTTTTCACCTAACCACCGGCGAACGCCTCGTTTTCGACGACCAGCGCCATTTTGGTCTGATGAAACTTGTTGAGACCGACACACTTCACGAAGCCAAAGAGCTAAAAAAACTCGCTCCTGAGCCCTTCTCAACAGAATTCTCGATAGAGTATCTAACCAAAGCAGCAAAAGGCTCGAAACGCAGTCTCAAAGAGTTCTTGCTCGACCAGACAAAGGTCTGCGGCCTCGGGAATATCTATGCCGCCGAAGCGATGTTCGCCGCCGGGCTCGATCCGACTAAGCCTGCTGATAAATTGTCAAAGAGCAGTATTGCTAAGCTCCACGAGGCGATCATCGCCGTCCTCAACGAGGCCGTTTCTCACGCCGGAACCCGCGACGTCGATCCGGAAAATCTTGAGGGCAGCTATTTCAGCGGACTCGACGATGCCGGTTGGTTCGTTTACGATCGCGAAGGCGAGCCCTGCAAAAACTGCGAAACACCGATCCTAAGGTTGAAACAAGGCGGGCGTTCAACGTACTATTGCCGCAAATGTCAGCGTCGATGACGTTCTACCTCTGGAGGCTTTCTCAAATGCTCAAAAAACTATCGATCACCGCTTTTTTCGCTCTTGTCTGCATCACCACACTTTCAGCAAATGCCCTCGCCTGTGCGTGCTGTGCTGAGCCGGGAACCTACAGCGTTTCGACTGGAAAAATTGCGTCGTACGAACTCGACCTGCTCAAGGACATGAAATTCGGCAAGGCGGCGAATCTTTACACGACTCCCGCAAGCTATGACGATATTAAAGGCATTGCCGAGGTTATCAAGGAGTTCGAAAAAACATCCGAAGGTGAATTCGATCTGGTCGATGCATTTACGGGCTCTGCCTGGACACTCCAGTTCATGACCGAAGGTGAGCAGAAAGGTTCGCTCGTGCTGCCCCGGCCGACCATGATGACCTCGCGGCGTGTCCACATTCCTGACAATACATCGAACTCTCCTAACGTCGTACTCTACAAGGAATGGATCTTCTCCGGCCGCGTGAGCCGAGGCACCGGCTTTTTCAAACGCGGCATCGTCACACCCGCGACCAAATACACCCTGCTCTTCCAGGGCCACGGCAACAACTGCGACAACGCCGAAGACTTCACGAACTGGCGCCTCGAGATCAACGGGCCAAAGGCGGACTTCGCGTTCTTTGGTAAAATGAAAGCCGCAGATATGAAAACTGCCCACGCCGCGAATCACGGTTACGGTTTTTCTCTCAACATTACAAACTGACTTTGGAAAAATGATTCAAAGTCTGGCCAACTCACTTCCGAACGGAACACTTGGGTCGGCGTTTTTCCGATGACCCCATCTTTGCTAACGAACAATCGTTTATCACCACACTCGGTGCTTCCAAAATATACGATCGAGTAAGGACTGCCTGGAGGACGTTCGCTGGGAGCGTTGTGGCTCACTATGTCAAAGGGCTGCCAGGAACTTATACCTTGTCGCGAATAACTACTTCTTTTTCCCCAAAGTGTCAGTTGGCTTCCGAAGAAGGATGCCCCGTTGAAATGAAGGAAGAAGTTCCGTATTTGAGATGGGAACCGGAAACTCAATTGCAATTCCAAATCGTTGATATCAGATTCCGATAGAGGAGGATAGACAATGTGTGTCCAGGCCTTCGGAGCGATCTCTGGAGCGGGTCGTACTAACCAAACCCCATTTTCCAGCCTTTGCTCCCCATCTTTTTTGACCTCGTTCAACAGGTTGTGAATCAGGTTTTCTATTTTCATCACTTTAATTGGTTGAGTTGATCCGCAGCAGGCGGATCTAATTCCAGGGCCCGCCGATATTCTAGGTAATGACTCGATGTCAGGCAATACGCTTGACACTTTCCACCGAAAGGAACATCATCATACTTAATGATCGTGGTGAGTTAATGCGACTTGCGACCACGTTAAATAAACTGCTAAACAGCTGAAAAGACATATCGAATTTTTGAAAAGTCTCGCTGTTTTGGCGAGGCTTTTTTTATAGATTTTTGATCTTGGAACTTAGATCTTTGAAGAGAGAATCAAAGGCCCAGATCAAAAGACAAAGATCATCTACCGAAAATGAAAAACTTCCGTGACCTGCTTAAAACCGACAGCGTTTACGTCTTTGATGGGGCGATGGGAACGCGCTTGTATGACAAGGGTATCTATATCAACCGCAGCTATGACGAGCTGAATATTGCGGCACCGGATCTGGTTCGCGAGGTTCATCAGGAATACATAGACGCGGGTGCCGATATTATCGAGACGAATTCGTTCGGAGCCACCCGCAATCTGCTGCAGGCTTACGGCCTCGAGAGCAAGCTGCACGAGATCAACGCTGCGGCGGCACGCATTGCCCGGGAGGCCGCAGGTGACAAGGTGTTCGTTGCCGGAGCGATCGGGCCGCTAGGCTTGCGGATCGAGCCCTATGGGCCGACCTCGTTTGATGAGGCAAAGGACATGTACAAGGCTCAGATCGAAGGCCTTCTCGAGGGCGGCGTGGATCTGTTCATCCTCGAGACTTTTTCAGTCGTAACTCTAATAGAACAAGCAATTAGAGCGGTTCGCGAACTGTCCGACCTGCCGATCGTTGCTCAGATGACGATCCAGATGGACGGCAAAACCATCTTTGGCAACACACCCGAGGCATTCACCGCCCGGCTCGACGAGCTCGGTGCCGACGTCATCGGACTCAATTGCGGCATGGGTCCGAACCACATTCTCAATGCACTGGAAAAAATGCGGGAGACGACGGACAAACCGCTGTCCGCCCAGCCCAATGCCGGATTGCCGCGTGACGTCCAGGGACGCCAATTCTACATGGGTTCGCCGGAATATATGGCGACGTTTGCCAAGCGGTTCGTCCAGGCGGGAGCAAAATTCGTCGGTGGCTGCTGCGGTACGACGCCGACGCACATCAAGCTCATCGCCGACGCTATCCGCTCGATCAGCCCACGTCAATCCATTGCCGAAGCCCGCAAGGAAAGCACGATCCACATCACGGAATTAAAACCGGAAGACGTTCAGGTCGTGCCGCCTGAGGAGCGTTCGCGTTGGTCGGCTAAGATTGCACGCGGCGAATTCGTCACCTCCGTCGAGGTTCTGCCGCCGAAGGGCTGCGATGCGGTAAGAACGCTTGAGTCGATCAGATTACTAAAAGATGCAGGCGTCGACGGCGTGAATATCCCTGACGGCCCGCGTGCTCAAACGCGAATGTCGGCTCAGGCGACCGCCGTTCTTGTCGAACGCGAGATCGGCATCGAAGCGGTTCTGCATTACTGCTGCCGCGACCGGAACTTACTCGGGATGATGAGCGATCTGCTGGGAGCTGCCGCATTGGGGCTCCATAATTTGCTGCTGATCACCGGCGATCCGCCCAAAATGGGTCCGTATCCTGACGCGACCGCTGTTTTCGACATCGACGCCATCGGCCTGACCAACATGGTCAACAAACTCAATCACGGCCTCGATCTCGGCAACAACCCCATCGGCAAACCGACCGCATTCTCGATTGGCGTCGGCGTAAATCCCGGTGCGGTGAATATGGAAGAAGAAATTCGCCGGTTCGAATGGAAGGTCGAGGCCGGAGCCGAATATGCCATCACGCAGCCGGTTTTTGACACCGAGCAGCTCCGTCGTTTTCTCGATATGATCTCACACGTACGAATTCCCATCGTCGCCGGGATCTGGCCGCTGATCAGCTACCGAAATGCGGAGTTCATGCACAATGAAGTGCCTGGGGTAAACGTCCCGGCCGACATTCTCGAACGGATGCGAATAGCGTCGGAAAAAAGCAAGGAACACGCCCACGACGAAGGCATCGCCATTGCCCGGGAATCTTTGCTCGAAGCAAGAGATTTAATTCAGGGCGTCCAGGTGTCCGCCCCGTTCGGGAATGTTAAGTATGCTCTGCAGGTTTTCGATGCTCTCGACGAGTTCAAAAACGACGCAATTGTTTAAAGTTAGGGAATTAAGACGATCTTACCCACCGCCTTATTTTCGATCACGTCATGATGAGACTGTGCTGCATCCGCGAGTGGGAATGTGCGGCTGACGACGGGGTCGAGTGAGCCGTTGCTGAGGCCTTCGAATATGGCGGTGTGGATCTCGTCGCGTTGCGATTGCGGCGAATTGAACAGCGACATGCCATAGATCGTTGCGTCTTTGGTCATTGCGAGACGCGGCGTAAATTGCAGCGAGCCTCGATTGCCAACAATGGTGATGCGGCCGAACATCGCTAGGCATTCAAAATCGCGTTCGAGATTAACGTTTGCGAGCATCTCGATAATGATGTCAACGCCTTTTCCGCCGCTGAATTCGCGGATCTGTTCGAAATGGTCTTCGTCAGTGTGGTCAAAGACGGCATCTGCGCCGTTATCGGCGACTAGTTTCTTTCCCTCTGGCGAACTCGCCGTACCGATCACATTCAAACCGGAGCCTTTCGCCCATTGCACCGCCGCCAGTCCAACGCCACCCGATGCTCCGTGGACCAGAACGGTCTCTCCGAAAACTGCCTCGGCTTTTTGAAACAAGGCACGATAGGCAGTCGCATACGGCGTCCAAATGCACGCACCCTTTTCACACGACACGTTATCCGGCAGCCGTCCGAGATCGACCTTATTACAGATCGCATATTCCGCATATGTTCCCGTCACCGTATTCGCCGTGTACACACGATCACCCGGCTTAAACTGCGTTACGCCCTCACCAACCGCCTCGACCACGCCCGCTCCGTCCTTGCCCGGCGTATATGGCAACTTCGGAGCATGTGCATGAATGCCGGTGCGAAGATAAGTGTCGACAGGATTAACGCCTGCGGCCTCGATCTTGACCAACACTTGGCTGTCGGTCAGCTGCGGAAGATCAACTTCCTCGACCTTCATCACTTCAGGCTCACCAAATTGACGGACAACGATCGCTTTCATATGAATAGTTTACCCACGAAACACACAAAAGACACGATACCGACCATGATTTCGTGTCTTTCGTGCTTGTCTCATTTTGTTTCCTTAATTTCCTGTTATCTTTCATCTCCGGGCCGTTATCCGACACACATATTGTCCGGGGGCGGTGGATCTCCACTGTGCACTTTTAAGGCAAGCTTAGCTTCCGTCTCGTCCTCCGATCGTGAAGGTTATCGTGTATTCAGCGCCAGGATTGGTTGCAGTTGAGCTGAGATTTAGATCTACGGTAACTGTCCATTTTCCGGTTTTATCTAATTGAACTTCTGAGTTTCCTTTTTCATTTCCCCTTTCTAACACTCCATCCGGTTTCACGATCTTATAAACCGCATCGGGATCGGATCCCGTCTCAGTCGTTTCGAATTGAATGTTGAAGATTTGCCCGGCTTTTGCATCAAGCGTATATTTATGCTGCCCATTTTTAACACTCATTTGGCATTTGAAAGTTTGACCAGACGTACCTTTCTTGAAATTCACCCCATTTGTAGGTTGACAGCCCTTTGTGATCGCGGCGTCATTTGCTTTAACAGTTTCCGCCTTATTCGTATTTTCTGCTTTAACAGGCTCTGTTTCCTTTGATGATCTTTGTTTTAATTCCAACTCTTTTTCTTTGAGAGCCAACTCCTTTTCCTTCAACTCTAATTCCTTCGAATTGCCAGTTCCCAAATAACCTAATTGTTTTAATTTATCAGCTCCCAAAAATCCTACTGCAGAAAGCAACAACAGGATTATCAGAACGGTTAATGCCAGTTTCAATTTCGAAGTCCCCTTCGATCCGTTTTCCTTTAATCCCAGCTCTTTTTCTTTCAGAGCCAACTCCCTTTCCTTTAACTCTAATTCCTTTGAATCAAACATAATTATCTCCTCGATTGCCTGAGAGCGCGTATTGAATTTGCAGCAGAGTGTAGTCCTTACCTTTTAAGGCTCATCAATAAATTTATTTAAGACCCACCCCTTCTGACCATTTTCCAACTGGATGTTTTTCATGGTGTAAGACTCCCCTTCCCAAACTACGAGGTTGTCGGATACTCCGATGACATAAACTCTTTGTCCTTTTCCGAGTGAGGCGACTTTTTTGGCGGTAAGACTCGGTTGAGCACGCACGACGACATCACTCGCATTGACAATGGCGACGGTCGCACCGGCCGGTGGTTCGACCTTTTTCAGAGGTTTCGTCGTTTCAGTTTTTTCTGGTTTTTCGGTTTTATCAGAATCATCTGCTTTCGGATTTTTTTTGGTCAATTCCAGCTCTTTTTCTTTAAGAGCCAACTCCTTTTTCTTCAGCTCCAGTTCCTTTGCCTTGTCAGCTCCCGAACCGCCGCAACCTGCCAAAGCAAGTGAAGATAGGAGTATCAATATGGCCAGTTTCTGTCTCATTTGGTTTCCTTAATTTCCTGGTATTTTTCATCTTCAGACCGATGTCCGACACGCATCTGATCCGGGGGGGGGGGCCGTGGACCTCCGTCAGGTCCGCCGACACCCCGATCGCGTCCTCATGAAAGAGGCATTTAGATCGAGCCAAAGTCTTCTTGGTGGTAAGACTTAATTTACAACGCGAGTGTGACCCTATCGTGGTGTGCTTTTCGGTTTAAGAAGCGTTGCTATTACGCTGCCGCCCCCCCCCGCGTCCTGTCCGTTGTCGTAAATATATAAAAATCTGAATCATTTGTTGGATCATCATTTTGGATCCGGTATTGCAAGCATTGCTATTGCGTGGCCAATTTCCTTCTTGTCCGCTGAATAAAATCTATACATATCATTATCCCTTCCCCATAACCGCATCACAATATAACCCTTGGGGAGAACTTGGGATTGGAATTTATTACCGACACTATTAACCGTAGCCCAATAGGTTACTTTCGAGGCACGTTGTTTTTTATACTCCGAAAGATCAATAACTAGATTGCATACTCTATACCAAGGACCAAAGTTTACTCCGTCGGGTTTATCCCGACGGAAAACTTCCGTGGTTCTTTCCGTTACCGCAATCCTATCCCCCACTTTAGGACGCTTACCTACACAATCTTGAGCTGAAATACTGCCCGTGAAGACCATCATCAAACCAAACACCATCGTCAAAAACATTAATTTTTTCATTTTATTTTTCTCCTTTTTTCTCTCTTCAATTTATTCTGCGGGCTCTAAGGCTTTTGCCAACGAAGGCAAACAGACCATCAATGCTCCCGCTTCCGCCTCGGTAGAATGTGCCGCTCCCGTTTCGACGATCTGGAAAATTTGACTTTATTTGATGCCCAACAAAACGGCGGCCTGGGCGATCTCCAACATCTGTTCTCCGCATTCCGCACAAGTCATTTGCTTGACCGAGGGCGTTTGGCGAATGACGAATCGCCGTTTGGTGACAACTAATCCTTCAAAATTTCGTTTGATTTCCATTTAATTTCGTCTTAAGTTATCGTTGACGTGTCAATCTAGCCCGAACAGTTGAGAATGTCTGGATTTATTCGGGATTTATTCTGGATTTATTATGGATGACGCCAAACACGTCGAAATACCTGCATCATATCGTTTCGGTACATTTGTATTAGATGTGCCGGAACGCCGTTTGTGGCGTGAGGACGAGGCTATACAACTTGTTCCAAAGCAGTTTGATCTCTTGCTTTTTTTTGTCGCGAACGCTGGTCGAGTAACGAAAAAAAATGAGATCCTCGACGCCGTCTGGGCAAATACATTTGTCGAAGAAACGACGCTCGCACGAAATGTTTCCTTGCTCAGAAAACTGCTCGAGCCAGACGGCAGCCGCAAGCAACTCATCGAAACCGTACCGAAGGTTGGCTATCGCTTCACGCCTGAGGTCACGGAAGCCGACGAGAACAATTTACTGATCGTCGAAGAGCAAACGGTCCACTATTTCCGGGGCGAAGAGACCATTTCCCAGACATCATCGCCAACTCGTCGCTTCTCGCCGGCTTTTGTTTTGGCCGTGACCGCTGTACTCTTCACTGTGATTGCCGTCAGCGGCTATAGCGTTTACCGAAAGGTGTCTGCGGAAAATGGGCAAGGTCCCGATGCTCGTACCGCAAAGCAACGCTCGTTACTCGCCACGACATCTGATCGAAACATCATAAAGATCGGCTCGGTCGTTAATCTTCAAAATCGTTACCCTAACGATGGCTCGTACCTGGACGCGTGGGGAGCGGTTTGGAGCAAACCGGAATTCAGACAAGTTCCGACGCAAATGATGTTCGTTTCCACGCATATTGAACCAAACCGAGAAAACGGTTCCGGCAGTTGGGAAATTGTGTCCGCAAGCGGGAAACCAAACGGTGAGCCCCTGGTTGTCGGCGATAGAATTCACATTAAAAATATGCACCCGAATGCCGGTTACCTCGACGCCTGCGGCTGGACCGAGCATTTACGCGTTTTTGAAAAGTTTGTGGATCAAACGGGCGCGGTCTTTACCACGCGATCGCCTAACCGTGACAACGGAACCGGAGTTTGGATCGTAAGAAGCTCAACTGCAAAGGGTGACAGCCCAATATTCGAAGGCGACAACATCGCTATCGAAAGCAGCTATTTCATCAATGACGCGGGTAGTAATCGCGTTTCCGGTTTCCTAAATGTCGCCGGAAAGGTCACCGACATCCCGGCATTCAGCGACTACAAGGGTTCAAAATTGGTATTCACCAAGAGCACCTCGTACGATCAACCGATCCCTGATATTTGGACGATCACAAAAAGCAAGGTATTTTCTGAATGATCAACGACTCGTTCTAAAACAACGCCCAACAAGAAAAACAAAAGGCACGAAACGTGATCTCTGTTTCGTGCCTTTGTTTTGTATTGTTAGAAAGCTTCTATTCCACAGTTACTGACTTCGCAAGATTTCTCGGCTGGTCGACATCGCAGCCGCGGCGGACGGCTATGTGGTACGAGAGCAATTGCAGCGGTACGATCGAAAGGATCGGGCCGAGGAGATCCGACGTTTCCGGGATCTCGATGACGTGGTTTGAGACCTTGCTGCTCATTGTGTCGCCCTCGGTCAGGACCGAGACGATAATGCCGTCGCGGGATTTTACCTCGACGATGTTCGAGTGAGTTTTTTCATACCGAAGTTCGCTGGCCGCGTTGCCTTTTTCGCGGGTGTTGATCACAACAACCGGCAATTTCTCATCGATCAGAGCATTCGGGCCATGCTTCATCTCGCCGGCAGGATAGCCTTCGGCGTGGATGTAGCTGATCTCTTTGAGCTTGAGTGCCCCTTCAAGAGCGACCGGAAAATTGATGCCGCGTCCGAGATATAGGAAATCCTGTACCCGGAAGAATTCCTTCGACAGCTCCTCAATTGAATCTGCGTCATTGAGCAACTGCTCGATCTTTAGCGGCAATTCAGCGAGATCCTGAGCTAGCTTCTTGGCTCGTTCTTCGTCGATCGTACCGCGAACCTCGCCCAGATACATCGCAAACAGGTATAACGCCACCATTTGCGCCGTGAACGCCTTCGTCGACGCCACACCGATCTCGGGTCCCGCGTGCGTCAAAATAGTGCCGTCGGCTTCACGCGTGATCATCGACCCCTGAACGTTACAGATCGCAAGGATCTTGCAGCCAGCCTGTTTAGCCTCACGCATGGCTGCGATCGTATCGGCAGTTTCGCCGGATTGTGAGATCACAATTATTAAGTCTGTCTCGCTCAAGACCGGTTCGCGATATCTAAACTCCGAAGCATAATCGACCTCGACCGGCACACGAGCCAAGGACTCGATCATGTATTTACCGGCAAGCCCGGCATGCCAGGACGTACCGCAAGCTGCGATCTTGACCGACGTAATTGCCTTCAGATCGTCTGCCGAAATATCCATCGGGTCGAGATACACACGGCCCGTATCGAGCGAAACACGGCCCTGAACGGTATCGCGAACGGCACGCGGCTGTTCGTATATCTCCTTCAGCATGAAGTGTTTAAACCCGCCTTTCTCCGCCATGATCGGATCCCAGGTGATCCGCTGCTGGGTAGGCTCGACGATGTTGCCGTCAAAATCTGTGACGCGAACCGATTCTTTGGTAAGAATCGCGATCTCGCGGTCGCCGAGGAAAAACACGTCCCGCGTATGCTGCAAAATTGGCGGGATGTCGGACGCGACAAAAAATTCGCCATCGCCCATCCCGATCACGACCGGCGGCCCCTCGCGAACGGAGATGATCATGTCCGGCTCATCGACCGAGATGATCGAGAGGGCGAAAATACCGCGCAGTTCCTTTACGGTTTTGCGGACCGCCATTTCAAGCGACAGGTTTTCCGTGTCTTTGTAGTGGCCGATCAAATGTGCGACGACCTCGGTGTCGGTCTCGGTGTGAAACTCGTGGCCGAGTTCCTGCAGCCGCTCTTTGAGCGTGAGGTAATTCTCAATAATGCCGTTGTGAACAACGACAACCTTACCGGACTGATCGCGGTGCGGGTGGGCATTTTCCTCGGTCGGACGCCCGTGCGTCGCCCAGCGCGTATGGCCGATTCCGTAATTGCCGTCAAGCGGATTCAGGCGGATCACTTCCTCAAGATTTCGCAGTTTCCCCTCGGCACGGCGCAAACTGAGATGATTCTCATCATCGATCACCGCGATCCCCGCCGAGTCATAACCGCGATACTCCAGCTTACGCAAACCGTCAATGATCAACGGCACAACTTGTTTATTTCCAACGTATCCGACTATTCCGCACATAAATTATTTACTCGACTGCAGCGACACTCTGTTAGCGTAACAATGTTAAACGCCTAGGACTGTGAAACAAAGTCCGAATCTTTCGATAAATCCAATTTTAACGCTTCGGCCGGGCGGGAACGCCGACGACCAATTCGTTTTCTGCAACGTCCTTCGTCACAACACTTCCCGCTCCCGTACTCGCTCCATCGCCGACGGTGATAGGGGCAACTAGCATCGTATCCGAACCGATCTTCACACCGCTGCCGATCACTGTCGCGTGTTTGTTTTTGCCGTCGTAATTGCAGGTGATGGTCCCGGCTCCGATGTTGGTCTTTTCACCGATGGTGGCGTCGCCGAGGTAGGTGAGGTGGCTAGCTTTCGAGCCCTTTCCAAGAACTGTTTTCTTAAGCTCGACGAAATTACCGACCTTTGAGCCTTCGACCATGACGGCGTGGCCACGTAGATGTGCCATCGGGCCGACGGCGCAGGTGTCGCCGACGGTGGAGTCGGTGATGAAGGAATTATCCTTGATCTCTACGTTGTTTCCGATCGTCGAATTAACGATGCGAACGCCCGGGCGGATCGTGCAGTTTCCGCCGATGACGGTTTTGCCTTCGATAGTGACGTTTTGGCTGATTACCGTGTCGCGGCCTATCGTCGCTTTGGCACTGACATAGGCGGATCTTGGATCGATGAAGGAAACGCCGCTTTCGAGCATAAGTTTCTCGACAGTTCGGCGACGAATGACCTTTTCCATCGCGGCGAGTTGACCGCGGTCGTTAACGCCTTCGACCTCGCGTGGGTCATCGCAGACGTGGATGGCGATGATCTCGCCGTCATTACTGAGAATTTGCGGCACGTCGGTCAGATAATATTCGCCTTGGGCGTTGCTATTCCCGACGCGTGAAAGTGCTGCGAAGAGCTTCTTCGTATCGAAACAGTAAATGCCGGAGTTGATCTCGGTCACGCTTCTCTGTTCGTCGGTCGCGTCTTTTTGCTCGACGATCTGTTGGAATTTGCCCTCAAAATTTCTGATAACGCGTCCGTAGCCCGACGGATCTTTCAGGTGTACGGAAAGTACCGTACACGCCGCTCCGCTATCGGAATGAACTTTCACCAACGAAGTAAGCGTCTCAGCCCTTATCATCGGAACGTCGCCCGAAAGAACCAGCAGGGTCGAATCGTCATTTTCCAACAATTCACGGGCCGCGTTGACCGCGTCACCGGTGCCGAGCTGCTGTTCTTGTAAAGCAAATCCGGCTTTATCCTCAGCGAGTTCTTTCAGAACCGCCTCCTTTACGTCCTCGGCCTGATGTCCAACTATCGTGTAGATGGAACGCGGCGAAAGTTCCGAAGCGGTTTCGCAGACGTGATTGATGAGCGGACGGCCGTCAAGTTTGTGAAGGACCTTGGCGAGGTTTGACTTCATTCGCGTACCGAGGCCTGCGGCGAGAATTAGGATGTTTAGGTCAGTATTCATGAATGAGTTGACAGAGTTACAGTGTTGAGGAGACGCTCGAAGTTAGAAAATTATTAGTTTGGCAGCCCTGCCATCCTTTCTAAACTCTGAAAACTCTGCGAACTTACTAGACTTTTTCTGGGCTGTAATGCACACAATAGCAGGACCTGCGCGAGTTTTCCGGGATGATGACGGACCTTTTCCCCGTCGTCCAATAGATTACCATAGACGATCTCGGCCCCTTCGATAGTTTCAGGCGAGATCGAGCCGTGCACACCGATCTGTTCAGCTCCTTCTTCAGTATAGAGCTGCATTTGATATTCGCTGATCGGGCGGTTATTGACGATCACGTAATCAAAATCGATCTGCGGGGCGTACTGCCGAACGGTCTCAAGATGGGCTCTCGCTGACAAGCCATCTGTCTCACCCGGCTGCGTCATCAGATTACAGACAAATACCTTAACGGCCTCCGATTCTGCTATGGCATCTGCGACGCCGTCGACCAAGATCGGCGGCAGCAGGCTCGTGTAAAGTGACCCCGGCCCGATCGAGATGACATTTGCCTCGGCAATTGCCGCCAGCGTTTCCGGCATAGGCTTGCAGCCTTGTGGGTCCAAATATAAGCGTTTTATAGCGTTGCCGACCTGGGCGATGTTCGTTTCGCCATGGATCGTCGTTCCATCGAGAAGCTCGGCAGAGAGCGTGGAGTTAGCAACGGTTGCAGGATAAATATGGCCTTTGCTCGCGAGAATTTCGGACGAAAGCTTCACCGCCTCGGCAAAATCGCCGGTGATCTCAGATAAAGCAGCGAGGAATATGTTCCCAAAGCTGTGTCCGCCGAGATCGCCTTCGCCGCGGAAACGGTGCTGGAATAATCTTGACAGTAGCCTCGAATCTTCGCTAAGAGCGACCATGCAGTTGCGAATGTCACCCGGCGGCAGCATTTGCAGCTCATCGCGGAGCCTTCCCGAGCTTCCGCCATCATCTGTAACGGCAACGATCGCCGACAGATTATCGAGCCATATCGGCTCGAGCACGCTTGCGTGAACGTAACGCTTGAGCCCCGACAACAGCGTCGAAAGGCCGTTACCGCCGCCAATGGCGACGAAATTCAGACCGGTCGAACTATCGGAAAAAATATGATTTTTCATCTACGTCGATAACCGCCTAACGAAGCGCGAGTCGCTGGCAATTCTGGTTTTGGAAAAAGCGTTTAGGAAAGTAAACACGGCAGATACGGCAAAGAACCAAGTCGGTTTTACCTGACCGTCTGGCAGAGAGTATTTAGAAAAAAGGTTGGAGGGTATTGCAAACCCATTTGCCGGCGAACGCGTTTCCGGCTCTCTTTATCCTAGCATTTCGATTCGCATTTCTACAATAATTTTCTTTAACGTGTTTGTTCGGAAGATTTTGGGGATAATGTTGTAGAGAAACGAATGCCGGAGGCCCTTTCACAAAACGGTTTACGAAAAGCTTGTATCGCACTATCCCGCGATCACGCGGAACTGGCGATCGTGTACCGAACCTACGGTATTCCGCCTCTGTGGGATCGTGAACCCGGATTTGCGACACTGCTCCAGATCATTCTGGAACAGCAAGTCTCGCTCGCGTCGGCAAAGGCGTGTTTTGATAAATTAACCGCACACGTCGGCCATGTATCGCCACAGAATGTTCTGCTTCTGAATGATGCCGAGCTAAAAACTGTCGGTTTTAGCCGGCAAAAAGCCATGTACGCACGCCATCTTGCCGAGGCTTTGCTTGAAGAGCGGTTAGATCTCAGCTCACTTCACACGCTGCCCGACGAAGTGGTGAAAGCTGAACTGATAAAGCTAAAAGGCGTCGGCGAATGGACATCAGACATTTATTTGCTCATGGCCCTGCTTCGACCTGACGTGATGCCGAAAGGCGACATTGCTCTTCACACGGCGTGGCATAAACTGACGGGTGATCCGCGACCGACTTCGGACGAATTTGTCGCGATGGCGGTCAAGTGGGCTCCGTATCGCTCGGTCGCGGCACGATTGTTATGGCATTTTTACTTAAGTGAACGGGCAAAAAACGTGAAAGCCCGAACCTAAACGACTAAACGTTGCGCAATTCGCCCTTGCTTCCGCGCGGGCTTGTGCATTAACTTGGAATCGATGAAGATCCTCGACGTAGGCTGTGGAACGAACAAAACCGAAGGTGCCGTTGGCCTCGATAATAACCCTCGTACCGGAGCCGATGTGATCCACGATCTCGGCGAAATTCCGTATCCATTTCCTGATAACGAATTCGATCTCGTGGTCTCAAATCACGTGGTCGAACACGTTCCTGACGTGATGTCGTTCATCGGCGAACTCCACCGCGTCACAAGGCCCGGCGGCACGATCCGTCTTCTAACGCCGCATTACACCAACCCCGACTGGGCGAACGACCCGACGCATCGCAATCATATAAATTCTTATACTTTCAACACATTCCTTGCCGGCCGTCAGGTCTTTGATTTTTATACCGATGTGCAGCTAAAGCCTTTGAAATGTTACGTTTCCCTGCTTGGTTTGTGGAAGGCGTTGGGAATCGAGTTTCTCGTCAATCTTGATCAGAAAAACTACAAGCTGCGATTCCTGCGAAAATTCTGGGAGCAATATTTGAGCTATATTTTTAGGGGAAAAGAGTTGCGGTTCGAATTCGAAGTAGTTAAGGGTTAGTTTTTAGCCACAGAGGACACAGAGCAGGCGGAGGAGTGATGGATGGTTCTCAATATTCTCTGTGCACTCTGTGGCAAAAAACTCTGTTAACATTTCGAGCAGTTCCCCGTCTCTATTAACATCGGAAATGTCCGGCAACTATTCCCGAACATTGACGCATCTGTTATCTTTAGGAAGTTCGATAGTTTACTGAGGTTTTATTGCATGAGAACAAGATTTTTTGCCCTTTCTGCCATTGCTGTTCTGTTAGTGAATGTCGTTAGTTTTGCCGCGGTTGACGCTCGTACGGCCCGCCTTAAAAAGGCAGAGGTAACACGGCTCGTTAATTTACTGCCCGCTTCGGATGGCGTAGTAGTTTTTGATTCAAAACGCTTCGTTAACGACGCTTTGCCAAAGATCTTGTCAGCTAATCAACCAATGCTGACCGAGGTTATGGCGAAGATAACCGAAATGGAGACGACAACAGGTATCGACCTGCGAAAATTTGACCAGGTCACGGTCGGCGTCGCGATCAAGACAGTTTCAGCAAAAGAGTACGACTACGAACCGGTCGCTCTTGCCAACGGCGATATTAACGCTGGTGCTCTGATCGCCGTCGCGAAACTCGCATCGAAAGGCACGTATAGAGAAGAAAATATTGGGGATAAAACGGTTTTTGTTTTCACGCCAAAAGACGTTCTCCAAAAGGCACAAAAGCCGGCCAACTCAAAGGTTGCCGATCTGATGGACCAAGCTCTGAAAGGTCTCACCAAAGAAGTTGCCGTCACGGCACTAGATAAAAATACAATAGCTATCGGCTCGGTCCCGCGGATCCGCGAAACGATCGCGGGCGGAACTCGGCTCGGAGCCGACGTTACGAGCCTTCTGTCAGTAAAGGAAACCTCGGTGATGAGCTTTGCGGTTAAAGCCCCGGGCGGATTATCGAAAATGGTTCCTCTCGATAACGACGAACTTGGTGCGAATCTTGACTCGATCGATTATCTCTCAGGGTCGCTTGATGTAGCCGTCGCAGGCACGTCGCTGTTTGTATCCGCTCGTACGAAAAAGGCTGCACAGGCTCAAAGCCTAAAAGACTCGCTCGATGGCCTGAAAATGGTGGGCGGTGCAATTTTTGGAGGCTCAAAACGTCCTGACCAGCAGATCTATGGCCGGCTGATCAAAAATGCAAAAGTCGAAAGCCGCGGAAACGATGTCTCGATCGAGCTGCTTGTGCCCCAGGCGGATATCGATGGAATGATCGGCGGGATAAAGTGATTCAGAGAAAACCGGAAAGTAAGAGAGTGGGAAAGCGAGATTTTACTCGCCTTCCCACTTTCTCTTTCTCCAGCTTCTCACCGTCTTCGACGATGAAATCCGCTTGATCGCTGCCGTGTGAATTGATCCAGATCCCGATTATACGCACCATCTTCGCCGAACAGGGGGAAAAGCTGCAGATCGGTCGAGATGTACCCGGCTCGCAGCTCAACTGGACGTGGGCCAGCTTTGACAACACGAACCTTTGTTCCTCGTATCTCTTCGATCCAGGCTGCAAATTCTTCAGCACGGCCGACCGTTGCGGAGAGCAGCAGGAGGCGAATTCGCGGTGGTGACAGAATGATCGATTCTTCCCAAACGTGGCCGCGTTCTTCGTCAGCGAGATAGTGGGCTTCGTCGAGAATAACAAAATCGGTTCTCACCTGACTGCCCTCGCGAAGAGCGTCGAAGAGCTGATTTCGATAGATCTCGGTCGTGCCGACGATCAGCGGAGCGGAAGTATTTTCCTTGCGGTCGCCAGTCAGAATACCAACATTTTCGGGGCCGAATTCGATCGAGAATTCCGCATATTTTGAATTCGTAAGGGCCTTCAGCGGGGTCGTGTACCACGCCCGTTTTCCGGCGGCGAGCAGACGACGGATCTCTTCGCGAGCGATCCAAGTTTTGCCGCTTCCCGTTGGTGCCGTTACTAGAACGTCCTCGGTCTCGATCGCAGCGAGGGCTTCTATCTGAAATGGGTCCGGCTTGATCGGACGCGGTTCAGGAACGCCGATGCCGGAAAGCAGCCGATCCACCGCCATTAGCTGCCGCGGCGTCAACGCTATCGGCTTTCGCGGAGCGGAACTTTCGTGTGCAATATCGCGTTTATCTCTACGTTCACCAAATGGCCGTGAACTTGGAGAAGAAGGACCTCGGCGGCGACGATTGCGGTCTGGTTTACGCGGCATATTTTCAGATGGTAACACGGGTTCAGTTGGCAGCAGCAGCGGCAGTAGCGGCAAAAGGCCGGAAAACGAAACGGCCTACTGCGTCTTCCGCCGCCACCGGTCAAAAAACGGCGCTTCCAAACACCTTAATTAGGTGTTAAAATATTAGATTGCCCGCAACGTATTTAGCGGGCTTTGCGTCTAAAATCTCAGGCAAGCAGTTATAGCTTAGATCGAAAACGCGAATATTTTTATATGTTTGAGCAGTCATTATACCAACAGCAGCCTGTACCGACACCACCAGTGGAGGGCGGCGAGCTATTTAAGCACTACGAGCTAAAGACTTGGGAAAAGTCGGGCCGTCTCTACAAGATACTCGGCATCTCAGCGATCGGAAATATTCTGGCGCTCTTGATCGTCGCCCAGACTTCCCTTTTGACAATGAAGGGCTGCGATAGCCCGCTCGTAGGACGAGTTTGTTCGGTTCTAGACGTGGTTTATGTGAGCAGCATGCTGTTTGGTACCGACCGGGAATACGTGGATGCCGCGTATGATGATACAAGGATCGCTGATTCTGAGATCACGTTTGTCGACGTCACAGGTGTTGCCCCGCCGCTATCTTACCCGGAAGGCTATTTCCAGCTCGCAAACCCGGAACAATTTCAGGCTTCGATGGAGCCGATGAACAACCTTGGGTTCAATAATTTACCGGATATCGATGTTGGCGGCGGTTCCCCGTTCCCGCCAAGCGGCAACCTGCTCGATACACCGCCGGTTCTGCCTCCCTCAAATCCGAACGCTGTCAGCGGAGATCTTCCTTCGTTCGATAACGGCACGACCTCCTCATACAAGCCACCGCGGCCAAGAAAGAGTCCGCGAGTTAAGGCGAATCCAAACGGCTTGCCGGATATCGACGACAATGACGTAGCCGAGGTTAAGCCTTCACCGACACCGACGCCTCAACCACTGCCGTCGCCCATGACAAGTGACGCGATCAAGGCTGTCGATATCAACAAAAAACCTTTGGTCGATTTTGCCGATGACGTTGCCGCTAAATGGGAAACGAAAGAAGTCGATCTCAATCAGCCGTTTACTGTTGTCCTTAACGGAGTACTTGCTCCTGACGGTTCGTTAGATCTTAAAACCTCTAAATTTGACGTCTCTAAACAAAAAGGCGATCAGAAGATGATCGACGTTGGGAAAGCAGCCCTCGAAGCTCTCGGGAAAAGCGGCTACCTGACCTATTTGAAAAACCTGAACGTCGATAAATTCAGTGCGACGCTTATTCAGGATGATGAACAGATCACGGTCGTGATCACTTCGGGCCAAAAAACGCCGGAGGCAGCAAAAACGGTAGCCAGTGGACTCGGATTGGCGATATCTGTGGGCAAGCAGATCACTGAGGACCCCAGCGACGAACGCACTTTGTTGAACAGTGCAAAAGTGACCGCAGAGGGTAAGAATTTCGTTATGAATTTCGCTATCCCCAAACCGATCGCCCAGGAAATGATCAACCGCAAGCTCAAAGAGTCGAGTGCGAAAAAAGCTACTCAGCCCAAACCCAGCGGTAACAACCCGACAAAGGCCGAAGATAAAACTGCCGGAAAATAAGATTTGACTAGTCACAAGACACAAAACCCGATCCTCGTCATTGCGACACTTGGCGTTTACTTCGGCCTGATATTGGCCGGGGCGACACCGCAGGTGTTGGCTAATGCGGCGATGACCCGGCAGTTCGACGTCAAAGACGAGGTCGAGATCAAGGACGATCTCGACACCAAACCCAACGGTGTTGATTTCGACGAACTAGCGAGCGACGATTTATTTCTAAGTGCCGTCATTGATCTTGCGCAAGATTTCTCGCGATTGGCAGCACAAAAAAAGTTTTCTTGGGAGAGGCCGCACCACGTCACTGTTGAAGGTCTGTCTTTCTGCGAAAGCGATAATTCACCTTCGTATTTGGGATCGGGAGAGATATCTCCGACGGCTCGGGCCGCGTTTGAAAAAGCCGCAATTCGGGTTGGGCGTGAGTACTTTAAATACTCATCAAGTCTCGGCATTGGGAAGAAGTTTGATGCATGGCCGTTCGGTGTTTCTTTTGGGCTCAGTACTGAGCAAAACGGACTTGACCTGTCAATAAAGTTCGTAACAAAAGATGTTGACGCCTCTCGAGTGTTCGGCGAAGAAGTTGCTAGGATCCTTTCTCAACCACGACCAGGTCTGTCGGTCGAACGAAAGATAGTTTTAGAGAATTCGAAGTCGAAAATCACCGATAATACCGTAATTCTTGTAATTCACCTCCCCCGCGCAGGTCTAAGTTCGCTGCTTTCCTCGCAAAAGTAGCGGCGATTCGGATCGATATTTCCAAAGTTCTTTTTCCACTCGCCATTTTTAACAGGATTTCAATTGCGGCTTTGCCGCTCTATTTGCGGCGAAGCTATGCTTCGCCGGAGATCACTAACCTTAATGTTGCGGCTTCGCCGCCGGCGGCGGAGCCGCAAGGGTGACTCGGAACCAAACCGGAAAAGCATAGCTTTTCCGCAAATAGAGCGGCAAGCCGCCAAACAAGAGGATTATATGGCAGTTAACAGTTTTGCAGATAAGTTAGTTAAGAAAATTTTCGGGTCATCGAGCGACATTTTTTTGAAGAATGTTAAGCCGATCATCCAGCAGATCAACGATTGGGAACCGAAGGTCCAGGCAATGTCCGATGACGAGCTGAAGGCTCAGACACCTAGATTCAAAGAGATCATCGCAAAGCATCTCGAGGGAATCGACGACAAGATAGAACGCCGTAAGGCTGAGCAGGAGATACTGAATCAGCTTTTGCCTGAGGCATTTGCTACCGTTCGCGAGGGCTCGCGTCGTGTGACCGGAATGCGTCATTTTGACGTCCAGATGATCGGCGGCGTCGCTTTGCATCAGGGCCGTATCGCTGAGATGCGTACCGGTGAAGGTAAAACGCTCGTCGCGACTTTACCGTCGTACCTTAACGGCCTCACGGGTCGCGGCGTACACGTAATTACCGTCAACGACTATCTAGCTTCCCGCGATGCTGAGTGGATGGGCAAAATTCACACGTTCCTCGGCCTGACCGTCGGCTGCATCCAGAACGATATGGATGACGTTGAGCGGAAAGACGCCTACGCCTGCTCGATCACCTACGGTACAAATAATGAATTCGGCTTCGATTATCTTCGCGATAACATGAAGTTCGACGTTGATTCACTCGTCCAGCCGGATCACTACTTCGCGATCATCGATGAGGTCGACTCGATCCTCATCGACGAAGCTCGTACCCCGCTGATCATCTCCGGAGCATCGGACGAAGCTACCGACAAATATTTTGCCGCAAACGAGATCATTCCAAAGCTTGAACGTGGACACAAAGACGAGGAGACAAAGGTCACTACCGGCGATTATCTGCTCGACGAGAAGAACCATTCGTCAGTTCTAACCGAAGCCGGTGTTACTAAATGTGAAAAGCTGCTCGGTGTTTCAAATCTCTACGATCCGGCAAATATGGATCTGCTCCATTGCGTTGAGCAGGCTCTTAAAGCTCACACCCTTTATAAGGCCGATCATCACTACGTTGTTCAAGATGGTGAAGTGATCATCGTGGACGATTTTACCGGGCGTCTTATGCAGGGCCGCCGCTGGTCGGACGGTTTGCACCAGGCGGTCGAAGCGAAAGAAGGCGTCAAGATCGAACGAGAGAACCAAACGCTTGCGACGATCACCCTCCAGAACTACTTCCGAATGTACGAAAAACTCGGCGGCATGACGGGTACGGCTGAGACGGAAGCGGAAGAATTCCTTACGGTTTATACCCTTGACGTCGTTCAGATCCCGACAAATCAACCGATGATCCGTAAGGACGGTTCCGACGTCATTTACCGCACGCTTCCCGAAAAATGGGACGCGGTCGTCGATGAGATCAAGGAACTCAACGAACGCGGCCAGCCGGTTTTGGTTGGTACCGTCTCGGTTGAAAATTCAGAACTCGTAGCTGCAAAGCTCAAGGCGATCGGCGTTCCGCACAAAGTCCTCAACGCCAAATATCACGAGCAGGAAGCCGAGATCATCGCTCAGGCCGGCCGTAAAGGCGCAGTTACTATCGCAACCAACATGGCTGGCCGCGGTACCGATATTCTGCTCGGCGGTAATCCGGATTCGCTTGCTCGTGAGTACCTGAAGCGAATGGAGATCAATCCGGACGAGGCGACCGAGGAGCAGTTCAACGAACAGCTTCGAAAGGCCAAAGCCGTCGTCGCTGAGGAAGCCAAAGCCGTTCAAGCCGTCGGCGGCCTGCATATCCTGGGAACCGAACGCCACGAATCGCGGCGTATCGACAACCAGCTTCGCGGCCGTGCCGGACGTCAGGGCGATCCGGGTTCGTCACACTTTGTGCTGTCCCTTGAAGACGATCTGATGCGTATCTTCGCGGGCGACAAAGTTCGATCGATGATGGAATGGCTCGGCATGGAAAAAGGCGTTGCCATCGAATCAAAAACCGTCTCACGCCAGATCGAACGTGCTCAGAAAGCCGTCGAGGCACGCAATTTCGAAACGCGTAAACACGTTCTCAAATACGACGACGTAATGAACAAACAGCGTGAGACGATCTACGGATTGCGCCGGCAGTTGATGTTCGAACCTGAGCATCGCGAGTATTTGCTCGGCGAAAACGGCGTGGCAAAAGACCTGCTCCAGGACCTAACGTCAAGCATGCTCAGCCTCGAGGCAGGGCCTGATGAATGGGATGTCAACACCTACGCCGCTGAGATCGAGAGCATTTACGCCATCGACCCGGCAAGGGATGCTGGAGTCGATTTCAAAACGATGAATCCCGACCAGATCGAAGAAGCGATCTGGGCAAAAGCCTCGGCCAACTATGCTGAAAAAGAAGCCAAGGCCGGCGGCGAATCGCTTCGTGCGTACGAGCGTTACATCATGCTCAACATCATCGACAGCCAGTGGAAAGACCATCTGCTTTCGATCGACCATGTAAAACAGGGCATCGGGCTCGTCGGTTACGGGCAGAAAGATCCGCTCGTCGAGTATAAGAAACAGTCGTTCGATATGTTCCAGGACATGCTCGACCGCATCGATACCAACACGACGACGGCTCTCTTTAACCTCCAGATCGTCGACCGCGACGAGCAGGAAGAGATCGAACGCCTCGAACGTCTCGAAATGCAGCGTGCCCGCCGCCAGGCCGCCGGTATGGCATTCACAGGAGCCATGGGCACCGCCGAAGCCGCCGGAGCCGAAGCCGCAAGACACACCCCGTTCGTCCGCGACCAACCCAAGGTCAAACCCAACGACCCGTGCTACTGCGGATCAGGGAAGAAGTTCAAAAAGTGTCACGGAGCGGGAGCTTAGAATCAACTTAAGCTGATCTCTAAGGTAGAGCGAAGTAATTCGCTCTACTTTTTTTATGCAAGCATTTGCGAGATGGGGCGTTCAACCTCTGGATAGTGAAATTTAATATCACACGAACCTTAGCGTCCGTGTCGGAGGTTGATGATGAAAAAGGGTTTTGCAGTTGGTTTGGTTGTGCTTGTCACGGGTGCTTTTGCTTATTCGTTTTCTAATTACTTTCTGCGTGCGTCGATGAATGATCCCGATGTCGAGAATTCGAATGCTATTCCGGTTAAGCCGCCGAAGACGATGAAGGCGTTTACTTCGGAAGATGCCTTGAAGGACCATTTCAAGAAAATGGCCGAAAAGCAGCAGCGGGCACAGCGTGATGCGAACAAATCTGCGGCGTCAAATTCGCCCGCGCAGCCTTCTCCGGTGTCCTCGCTCGCAGACGGCGTCGCGGCCAACGAAGCAAAGGCTGGTGCGGACAAAGACGACGGCATCACCAACAACCAGACCGCCGGCGTTGATGAGGGCGGCATCGTGAAGGTTCATGGTGATCATCTTGTCATATTGCGTCGCGGACGTTTGTTCACGGTTCGCGTGGGCTCGAATATGCTCGCCCCCGTTTCCTCCGTCAATGCCTACGCTCCCGGCGTTAACCCGAGCAACGACTGGTACGATGAGATGCTCGTATCGAAGAATACGGTTGTAGTGATCGGCTATAGTTACGGCCGCGGCGGGACGGAGATCAACCTGTTCGACATAGATTCGCGTGGCGGATTGGGCTTTCGTTCGAGCTATCACTTGAAATCGAACGACTATTATTCCTCGCGAAACTACGCGAGCCGACTGATCGGCGACAAGCTTGTTTTCTACACGCCTCAATATTTCGGCTACTATGGCGATCCGATGCAGCAGTTCCCTGCCGTCAGAAAGTGGCACAAAGGCGCGACGGATGGCGAATTCAAAACGGTCGTCTCGGCAACGAGGGTTTATCGCTCGCCGCGAAATGAAGACTCAGCAAACGCCGCATCGGCCCTGCACACGGTAACTGTATGCGATCTTGCTACAAAAGATATGACCTGCGAAGGAACTGCCGTTCTCGGTGCCCCGGGCCGCATTTTCTACGTGTCGGCTAAAAATGTTTACGTCTGGACGAGCGAATGGAACTATCGCGGAAACCAGAGTACAACTTCGTCGACGGTTTACAGTATGCCGCTCGACGGTTCGGCACCGAGTGCGTTGGGCGTCTCTGGCGTGCCCGTCGATCAGTTCTCGTTCCTTGAGAGCGATGATCAGCATTTGAATGTACTCGTGCGTTCGGAAGGAAATGGTGAGCAAATGTGGGGCTCGGAACGGACAACCGGCGACATCGCGTTGTTCAGAACTTCGCTTGACGCATTCAATGATGGCAGCGAATCGGCTTCGCGTGACAGCTATCGCAATCTGCCTAATGTTGAGGGTTACACGATGCAGAACCGCTTCGTCGGCGACCACATCCTGTACGGCAGCGGTAACGGCTGGGGCGGTCAGAAGAAGACAGACGGAGCTAATCTCTACGCCGTCAACTGGAAAACCGGCGGCACAAGCAGCCTGTATCTTGACCATTCAGTCGACCGAATCGAGCAGATGGGCAGCGATGCGGTTGTGGTCGGTTCTAATGGATCGGACCTCTACTTTTCGCCGATCGATCTAAGCCATATGCCTACGGTCAAGCAGAGTTATGTGCGCAAGAACGCGTCGCAGGGCGAATTGCGTAGCCACGGATTTTTCTACAAACCCGACGGCAACGACAGCGGCCTGCTCGGCCTGGCAATCGCGCGTGAGGGACGCCCAGGGTATCGTCACCTGACCGAAGATTCGGCCGCCGTGATCTTCATCCGCAACAACGACAATAACCTCAGCCAGGTCGGCGAACTAGAGGCAAAAAACACCTCGACCAACGACCGCTGCAAAGCCTCATGCGTCGACTGGTACGGCAACGCCCGCCCTATATTCCTCCGCGGCCGCGTATTTGCGCTGCTTGGTTATGAGATCGTCGAAGGACGGTTGGATGATGCGAGAATACGCGAAGTCCGCCGGGTGAACTATTCGCCCGGAGATAGGCTCGCCCAAATCACCGGGGAAGACTAAGAACTGCTTAGGAAGAAGGCGGACTCGATCCGCCTTCTTAATTTTACGTGTTCGGGATTGTGGTAACATTGGAGTTGTTGACAATCTTTAATATTCCACAAATCCCAAAATTTATGTCATTCAAAAGATCAAACATAATTGCACTAGTTATTACTTTTGCAGCGTTTACGATACGCATTTCGGCTCAGGAATCGGAAAACAGGGACGGGATCGCCCTATTGAATAAAGGCGATTTTGCGGGAGCAGTGAAAGCTCTGAAAGATAGCGACAGCTTCATAGACTTATATTATCTTGGCCGTGCGTACGAAAATCTAGCGAACGAAAAGGATGCAAAAAAAGCCTACGATAAGTCGGTCAAACGAGGATACCGAGTTGTCGAGGGTGAAATTAGGAAGCGGCTTCCCGCTGCGGACGACAAGCCGGTTGCCGGAATGTCCTTGTCAACTTTTCTACAGGAATTTGCCCCAAAGCTAACAATTGCGGCCAAGGCGGCGCGGCGAGCTTTCGAATTGAAGGGGCAACTCTCAAAAGAAAACGAGTGGATAATGAAATCAAGATTCCTATACGAACTTGATAAAGCCGTTAACCAAGACGCGGTCTATTCAAATGCGGAATTAGACACGGAGCTAATGATCACAGCGAAATCCCCGCCTGGCTACACCGACGCTGCCCGGAAAAGCGATACTACAGGCACCATAGTTCTCATATGCCTATTTAGCCGCGAAGGGAAAGTTACGGCAGCAATGCCAGTTAAGGCTTTAGCCAATGGGCTTACGGAACAAGCTTACGTAGCCGCAGAAAAAATTGGATTTAAGCCGGGCATCAAGAACGGGCGACCTGTAACGAGTCTAAGAACAATTGCATACTCGTTTTCAATATATTAGGTAGTCCTACTTTATCTTCTTCAAACTTCCCTGCCCGCTGATCTGCCTATTTCCGGCAACCTTTTCCATCTGAGCCATCGCCCGCAGCAGGTTCTCACCGAGGACTTTTTTGATATCGGGCTCCGAATAGCCCCGACGGAGCATTTCGTAGGTGACGAGCGGCAGGTCTTCGGCTCCATTCATTCCGGCTGGCAGGAACGGGACGCCGTCGAAATCGGAACCGAGGCCGACGTTGTCGATAGAGCCTGTAACTTTCCGGATGTAGTCTATATGGTCAACTATCCGGGCGTAGCTCGGCACGTATATCGGATTTGCCTCCTCGAGTTTACGGATCGCTTCGTTGATCGCTGCTTGATCTCCTTTGAATTTCAGGTTAATAGCCTCGACCTGATCTTTCAGCTTAGCGGTCCGGGCGTTTTCCTCACTATTGGTGCGCTCGTCGAGGAATGACGGGTAGAAATTGACCATGATGACGCCGCCATTTTTAGCGACGCGTTTGAGAACATCGTCGGGAACGTTACGCGTATGGTCGTTAACTCCACGGGCCCCGGAATGCGACGCGATGACCGGAGCAGTCGAGACATCGAGGGCATCGTTCATGGTTTTGACGGAAACATGCGAGATATCGATGAACATCCCGAGCCGGTTCATTTCGCGAACGACCTCCTTGCCGAAATCGGTCAGTCCGCCGTTCTTTTCGTCACGATGGGCGTCAGCCCAATTTGTGGCGACATTGTGGGTCAGGGTCATGTAGCGAACGCCGAGCCGATACATTATCCTCAGAGCCTTGAGCGAATCCTCGATCACATAACCGCCCTCGATCCCCATGAGAATGCACGTTTTCCCTTGCTTTTTAGCATTGCGTATCTCGGCAGCAGTCGTGCATGATGAAAAGCTCGCCGGATTTCGCTCGACCTCGCGATAGGTCGCATCGATCATGTCCACCGCTCGATGCATCGCTCCGCCGGTTTTCATCGTGGTACCGGAAACATAGATGGCGAAGAATTCGCCCGTGATACCGCCTGCCTTTAATCTTGCAACGTCCGTGTGCATCGGATCGCCGCCGGGCTGGAATTTCCCGATCGAGCTGTTTCGCAGATCGTAATCCGCATCGACCAGCGGTGTCGTGATGTCGTTATGACCATCGACGACTATCGCTTTTTGGTGGATCTTCAGTGCCTTTTCCCAGAGCTTTGTATCGGCTCCGGCCGGCATCTTTTGGGCGGTGACAGTTAGAGCAAAAATGAGGACGAGCAGCGAGGCATAAATATTCTTCATATTGTTAGTTTCCGTTGAACTTTTTCGTATTCTAGCACGATAAAAAAAGCTGGTCAGCGAATAATGCGAGATGTTATGATGAATTGGGTCATTTTGCCGCGTCCTCGGCAGCCATCACCAAATGTGCCTCACTGCGATCTAATCCACAGACCTTCAAACCTCTTATTTGCTTAACTTAGAGTTATTGAGCCGCTACCGTGGCTAGATCTTCCGATGTGGATGGAACTTTAGAATAAGGTCTGTCAAATATGGCGAAAAAGCGACAAAAATCTTCAAAGATGTCTTCTCCTGAGATACAGGTTAGTGAAGGAACGTACCGCAGTTTTATCGAAAGTCTGCCCGTGATGTTCTACGCCGTCGCGGCAGGATCGCCGCATACTCCGCTTTATATCAGCCCCACATTTGAGAAATTCGGCTACCCGCTGAATGACTGGCTCACCCAGGACGACATTTGGGATCGTGTCATGCATCCTGACGATCGCGACGAAATTCTGACAAAAACCCGCCTCGCAATGAAAAAAGGCGAAGCCATTGATTTTGAATATCGGATCGTTTGCAAAGATGGTCGTATAGTTTGGGTTCGTGACCGAAGTTGTTTTGTTAAAGATAGTTCTGGTGTGCCGATCTGCTGGCAGGGGGTCATTCTGGATGTCACTGAACGCAAGCTTGCCCAGCATGAGCTCGAGAAGCGAGAAAAACTGTACCGAACGCTTGCCCGCACCATCCCGAAAACTTCCGTACTCATTTTTGATCACGATCTTCGCTACACACTCGCCGACGGCGAACAGCTTCGCAACCATAGCTGGACCCCGGAGATGTTTGAGGATAAAACTATTTTCGAGGTCTTTCCGCCTGAGATATCCGATGAATGGGTCGGCTACTACCGCCGTGCACTCGCCGGTGAAGACATTGTAATTGACAGCGAGATCGAAACGGGAGCATTTCAAACGCACGTGCGACCTGTCCGCGAAGAAGACGGCAGCATCTTTGCCGGAATGGTCCTCTGGCGTGATGTGACCGAAAATAAAAGGGCCAACGATGCGATCACGCAAAGTGAGGCCCGATACCGGCAGCTTTTCGAGAACGCCAACGACATCATCTATGTCCACGACCTTGAGGGCAACTATATATCGATCAATCAGGCAGGCGAGCGTATCTTCGGCTATAGCCGTGAGGAAGCTTTAACTCTGAATATGCGATCCGTCATCGTGCCTGAGCACGCTGAACTGGTCAAGCTTCAACTTGCCAAAAAGATCGCGGGCGATGCCGATCAGACCGTCTACGAAGTGGATTGCCTGCGAAAGGATGGGACCCGGGCCACGCTGGAAGTCAACAGCAGTGTGATCACCAAAGACGGTGTTCCGATCGCCGTCCAAGGGATCGCCCGCGACATCACAGAGCGAAAGGCCACCGAACAGGCCCTGCGCAAAAGCGAGGAAAACCTCGCCGCCGCCCAGCGGATCACTCATCTTGGCAGTTGGGAACTCGAGATCCACAACATCAATGACGCCAACGACAACATCGTGACCTGGTCGGATGAGGTTTACAGGATATTCGGATACGAACCGCAAGAAGTTGAGATCTCAAGTTCATTCATTTACAACGCGGTTCATCCAGACGACCGAGAGCGTGTCAGCCATTGTTTTGGTGAAGCTGTACTTAATAGGCGATTTCTCGACCTCGAAGCTCGCATCGTTCTGCCCGACGGCCGGATCCGGCTACTCAGTGGCAAGGCCGAAACAGAATACGACGAAAGCACATGCGCACCCGTTAAAATGGTGGGCACGATTCAGGATATCACCGAGCGGCACAATGCCGAAGAAGCTCTGAAAGTAAGCGAATCGCGATTCCGTGATCTCTTTGAGAATGCGAACGACTTGATCTACACACACGATCTGGAAGGAAACTTCACATCGCTCAATCGTGCGGGCGAGATAATCACGGGCTTCACGCGAGAGGAGGCTCTGACCAAGAACATCGCCCAAGTTGTTGCACCGGAGTTTCTAAATAAAGCCCGAACGATGACCGCAAAGAAACTCGACGGGCAGATGCCTGCTACCTATGAGATCGAGATCATCGCCAAGAACGGCGAACGAGTAGTGTTGGAAATAAGCACCCGTCTTATCGTCGTTGATGGTTTGCCGGTCGGTGTTCAAGGGATCGGACGCGACATTACCCACCGCAGGCAAGCGGAAATATCGCTTCACAACGCCTTATCCCTATTATCCTCAACATTTGAATCCACCGCGGACGGCATAGTCGTAATGAGTCTCGAACGTGAGATCGTTACCTGCAATAGAAAATTCGTAGAAATGTGGGGCATCGACGACGATGTGATCGATAGCAAAGACGGGCAAAAGCTCATCGAACTAATTACAGGGCAGATCCGCGATACCGAAGATTTTCGCCGTCAATTGGAAGATGTCTATTCCGATCCCGAGGCGGTCGCAACCGAAATACTTGAGCTGAAAGACGGACGTATCTTCGAACGATATTCCCAACCGCAATATCTCGAAGGAAAACCCGTTGGCCGCGTCGCTTGTTTTCGCGATATTACCGAGCGAACGCAAGCCGAAGAACGGCTGCGGCACTATGCCCTGCACGATACTCTGACAGACCTGCCGAACCGCGTTTCTTTCATGAATCACCTGCGGCAGGCAGTAGAGCGATCGGATAACAGCTCTTTTGCAAAATTCGCCGTTCTCTTCCTCGATCTCGATCGCTTTAAGGTAATTAACGACAGTCTAGGCCACGCGGTTGGCGACAAACTCCTGATCGCGATCGCCGAACGGCTGACGAGCTGCGTCCGGCCCGGCGACGTGGTCGCACGTCTCGGCGGCGATGAGTTTACCATCCTCCTTAATCGCAGCGGCGAGACGAGCGAGGTCATCAGAGTCGCGGAACGCCTGCAAGCTCGCATCTCCGAGCCATTCAGGATCGATAATTACGAGGTCTTCACGACCGCCAGTATCGGCATTATCGTGTCGAATGACGTTCACCGTCAGGCCGAGGATTTCCTTCGCGATGCGGACGCAGCGATGTATCGTGCGAAAGAATCGGGCAAGGCTCGGCACGAGATATTCGACACCGAGATGCACGTTCGCAACATGAACCTGCTCCAGGTCGAAACAGATCTGCGGCATGCGGTCGAGCGCAACGAATTTGAGGTGCTCTACCAGCCGATCGTCGAAATGACGACTGGCCGCGTCAAGGAATTTGAGGCTCTGATCCGCTGGCGGCATCCGGTTCACGGACTTGTCGGGCCAAACGAGTTTGTGAGCGTTGCTGAGGAGACAGGGCTTATTATTCCCATCGGAAAATGGATCCTCGAAGAATCCTGTAGGCAGATCGCTGAATGGCAGCGGCGGTTCCAGATGGATCTCTCCGTCAGCGTTAACCTCTCGGCAAAACAGCTCATGCACCCCAATCTGACCTCACAGGTCAAGGAAATTCTCGCCGACACTGATCTGAAGCCGAGCCAGCTCAAGCTCGAGGTCACCGAAAGCACCGTTATGGAACACAGCGAACGCTCGCTAAAAGTCCTCTCCGATCTCGACCAGCTCGGTGTCAATCTCTCAACAGATGATTTCGGCACGGGCTACTCATCACTTAGCTATTTACAGCGTTTCCCATTCGAACGCCTCAAGATCGACCGCTCGTTCATCAACATCATGGACACCGACGAAAAAAGCGGAGCGATCGTAAAAACCATCCTCATGCTCGGCGAAAATCTCAACATCGAGGTTGTCGCCGAAGGTATCGAAACCGTCTCACAGCTCGAAAAGCTCCGCACTCTCGGCTGCTCGATCGGTCAGGGCTTCCTTTTCTCAAGACCGATCGACCGCGAGGCGGCGGAAGACTTCCTTGCAGGCGGAGCGAATGTTTTCAACGAAAACCCATCGCTACAATTCCATTCGCCCGGCAACGTTATCGAGGTCATGGACATTCAATAATTCTGCCGGGTTTACGCCCATCCACTCACGCGTCCAAAATTCTTTTTGCGGCAAATTCTCTCGTTTTCACCACCTTTGACCAATCTCACAAAAACCTCTACCAAATTCGCCAACCTGCCTCGAAAACGGCGCTTTTTCCTCTACCAATCGATTCCCGGATCCAAGCCGTTGTGGCACGTGCCACATTCTTAAAACCCAATATTTACGGCGTTTCAGCTTTATTTTTTAGAAAAGTGTGAATCGATTCACACTTTTAATGGGGTAATCCTTGGTAAAGTTTGACAAAAAGCGAAAAAACACAAAAATTCACAAAAAAGGCTGCCTTTTCAGACAGCCTTCTAACGTCCGATGACATCCAGCTAAGGCAAATACATCGGCGTGATCACCCGATCATCCTGCGTTTCCAGTTTGCTGGTAGAACTCGCAGCACTACGCGGTCTAGCATTCTTCACATACTTATCCATCCACTGGACCATCTCGTATAACGTGTGTTCCGTAGATTCCTTCGCCGCGTAGCCGTGGGATTCAAGTGGGAGCATTACCAATCTCGCCGTACCGCCGAGACCGCTGATCGCGGCAAAGAGGCGTTCGGATTGGATCGGGAATGTGCCCTGGTTGTTGTCGGCTTCGCCGTGGATCATGAGGATCGGCTCGTTGATCTTGTTGGCGAAGTAGAATGGTGAAACGTCCTCATAGATCTTGGTCGCTTCCCAGAAGTTGCGAGTTTCATCCTGAAAGCCGAACGGCGTCAATGTTCGATTGTACGCGCCGCTGCGTGCGATCCCTGCCCGGAAAAGGTCGGAATGGGCGAGCAGATTCGCGGTCATGAACGCTCCATAGCTGTGTCCGCCAACGCCGATACGATCGCGGTCAACGACGCCCATTTCGACCGCTTTATCGATCGCAGCCTTTGCCGAATCGACGATCTGTTTGACGAATGTATCGTTCTTTGTCTCGGGAGTACCGACGATCGGCATCGAGACATTGTCGAGCACCGCATAGCCTTGAAGCAGCAAGAACAAGTGTGAAATGCCGCCGATCTGCGTAAACCGGTTTGTCGAACCCGAAACCTGTCCGGCAAGCGAACCGTCCGTAAAACTCTCCGGATATGCCCAGACGACCGCGGGCAAGCGAGTTCCCTCTTTGTAGCCGGGCGGCAGATAAAGCGTGAATGAGAGCGGCGTGCCGTCCGCACGTTTGTACTGAACGTATTGCTTCTTGATACCGCGAAGCTGCGGAGCCGGATCTTTGAAATCGGTGATCTGCTTATATGCGAGCGCCGTGCAGATCTGTCCTGCCGGACAAGCCTGACGTTGGAAGATATTCGGCGGCTCGCTGATCGATTCCTTTCGGGTGAAGAAGCTCATCCCGTTGTCATCTATCATCCCGGCAAATGTCTCGTATTCCTCGGTTCCGGCACGCCAGATCTCGTCGATCTTGCCGGTTTTGAGGTTCATGCGGCGGAAAAACGGACGGTCGCCCTGCGGCGAGGCTCCGGTTCCGGTCAGAAATACTTCGTCGCCGTTCTGCCGGATCACATTGTTTCCGTTCGGAAGCTGCTTCATCACGGGACTGCCGATGTCGTTATAGCGGTCGTTGACATTAAGGTCGACGATCTTTTTGACGTTCACGGGATTGCGATAGTCGGTGACGAACGCACGACGCGTTGCCGTGTCGCGATTAAAATCGCCGAACCACATCAAGCCATCTTTCTCACCAAACTGGCGCCCCTGGGCACGATGCTCGGTCTTCAAAACCTCGGTCGCGGTGCCGGTGAAAGGTGCCGAGAATTTCATAAGCTTGTCGCGGAAGGCGACCTTCGTTTTCGGGTTGCCGCCGTCGAGAGCTTCGTTCCACATCAGCGTGGCCGGTTCGACCGGAACCCAACTGTAACCACGCGGCCCGGTCTGCACGCCGCCCGAGGGCACGCTGTCCTGCAGCGGAACGCTGGCGACGAGGCTGACCATTTTGCCGGTCGAATCCCATATCTCGACCTTTTTCGGGAAACGGCTGTACGGGAACAGGTACGAGAACGGACGCTCGATGCGAGAAACAAGAATGTACTTGCCGTCAGGCGAAAAGCTCGCACTGTCGTACAAAGCCGGCGGCCCGATCTCGCGGACCTTGCCGCCGATGTCGATCAGGGCGATCTGTGACGTGCAGTAATATTCGAACAAACGCTCGTCGTTCGGCGTTTTCAGCAGATCCTGGACCGTCGCGATCGCACTCGCGCGGCCCGACGTTTCCTGGATATTCGGCTCACTCGGGATCAGATTCTGATATGCCGGTGCCGGCGCGCGTTTTGAAGGAACAAGCTGAGCCGAGATCGTTTTCGAATCTTCCCAGCCAAACCCTCCAAATGCGGTGTTGATCTTCACACCGTTGACCTTCGTCGCTTTCGCGGTCGCCGTGTCGACGATCCACAGCTCGACGCCGGTCGGCGTAACGTTACCGACCGCGATGTGCTTGCCGTCAGGCGCCCACGATGCCGAGATCAATTGAGCCCCGGCCGGAACGGCTACTTTTGTTTCCTTACCGTCCGCAACATTCCTGAGCGTCAGCGAGACCGAATAGGGCTGGCGATGCTGGCCGTTCGTGTTCGGATTGATCCGAAGGCCCGCAATACGCAGCATCGGCTGAGCCAATTCCGAGATCGGCGGATAACGAAGCGGTTCAAGCAAAGCGATCTTGTCTCGAGTAGGCGAGATCGAAGTCGACGGTATCACCGGAGCATCGAGCACATCCATTATCTCTTTGGGCGGCTTTATATAGCTGCCTTGGGCAAAGAAAGCTGCCGGCATCACCAGCATCAAAACAAATAGTAAACATCTGGTTCTCATCTCAATTCTCCTCATAACTAGCTGGCTCCGCTCCGTTCTATTTCTTATTTTCTCATCCCATCGATCACTTTCCCGGCGATCGCAGGAATGATCTCCTTTTCATTTGCATGATTCTCCGTGTACACAACGATCACAAATTTCAGCCCGTCGCCGGTTTCAACATACGCTGCGTCATGGCGGGCTTTGCTCGTCCAGCCCGCTTTTGACCAGAGTTTCGAGTCCGTCATCTTGCGGTCGATAAGGAGCTTTCCAGTGAATCCGACGGATTGGCTGTCAGGGTCGCTCGATTTTAAGAACGGGTCGCGTTTGAGCAAATTCGTCATCCTAGCGGTTCGCTCAGGCGTGTTGAGATTTCCGGTCACGATCTCGGCGAGCAAGCGCGCGGTCGCGTTGGTCGTGATCATGTTGCGGTTCTGACCCTTGTAATTACGCGACTGCTGCTCGATGCCGTAGGCGTCCTCGCAGAAGGTTTTCTGATTGACGTTGATATTCGTATAGCCCATCGACGAGAACCAGCGGTTGACGCGGTTTCGTTTGTTTTGCCACTCTTCGAATTGCTTCTGCGGCATCTCGGCGCCGCTTGACGTGTCGGTCAGCACATCGAGAATGTACTGCGTCGCCTCGTTCGACGAATCGACGATCATGTCATGCAGCCCGCGTTCGAGTTCCTTGGTCATCGTGACCTTTTTGTCCTCGAGCTGGCGTTCAATGGCCGCGAGGTAGAACATCTTGACGACGCTCGCGGGATATATCGGAACTTCGCCGCGATACTCTGCCCAGTTGAACTTCTTGCCGTCCCGCAGGTCGATCAGCGTGATCGCAAATTCCTCGGCCTTAAGAGTTCCAAACTCTTTCATCACCGAACCTGCCGCATCATCGACAAGCTTCTTCAAGTCCGCCGAGGACGTCATCGCCGGAGCTTTATAATCCTTCGGCTTAATGATCTCGACCGCTTTACCACCATCCTGCGCGGCGGCGATCGAGACTATGCAGCCGACCAGTGCTAAGATCGAAACGATTCTTCTCATTTTTCTCACCTGTGTTATCTTTTACGGAAAGCGGTTTCTAAAGTATAGCCGAAATCTCCCGGCGGAACCAAGGTGCGAAAGCCCGCGCGTGAGCAAGGGCGATTCACACAACGTTAAGGGAATCGCCCCTGCTTACGTGCGGGCTTCTGCAAAATATGAGCGACGAAAAACTTGTACGCGGCCTCGGCCGTTTTGATTTTACGGCGATCGTCGTCAACACCGTTATCGGTGCGGGAATTTTCGGCTTGCCGGCAAAGGTCTTTGCTCAAATCGGCTCGTGGAGCCTCGTGGCTTTTGTCGCGTGTGCATTGATAATTGGGCTCATCGTGCTGTGCTACGCCGAGGTCGCGAGCCGCTTTTCAACGACCGGCGGACCGTATCTTTACGCCCGCGAAGCGTTCGGCTCGGCGGTTGGTTTTGAGGTCGGTTGGCTTTATTGGGTCGTCCGCGTGGCGACCTTCGCCGCGAACTGCAACCTGCTCGTCACCTATCTCGGCTTCTTCGTTCCCGGCGCGAACGAGGGCTATCTGCGAATATTCTTCGTTAGCTTGGTCGTTCTTATCATCACCGCGGTAAACCTAATAGGCATACGCGAATCGGCGTTGATGACGAATGTTTTTACCATCGGTAAACTATTGCCGCTGCTCGTCTTTGCCGTCGTCGGAATGTTCTTCCTTCAGCCCGCAAATTTTAATTTCGAGGTCGTTCCCGACTACACAAAGTTCTCTAGTGCCGTCCTGCTGCTGATCTACGCTTTCGTCGGTTTTGAAGCCTCTGTTGTGCTCTCGGGCGAAACTAAAGAGCCGGGAAAAACCATTCCCTTCGGTCTAATCGTCGGAATCGTGATCGTCGCCGTTTTTTACATCTTCGTCCAGATCGTCAGCATCGGAACCCTGCCTGGTCTGGCAACTTCCGAACGCCCAATAGCAGACGCCTCGACCGTTTTCCTCGGCGGATTTGGCGCAGCGTTCATCACGGTTGGGGCGTTGATCTCGATCTTTGGTAATCTGAACGTTGGCGTTCTCAGCTCGACGAGAATGCTTTTTGCGATGTCCGAGCAGAAAGACCTGCCGGCAGTTTTTGAGAAGACGCATCAAAAATTCAAGACGCCGTATGTCGCGATCATCGCGACAGCGATCGTCATCCTGATCCTAACTATCCAGTCATCATTTCTCACCGCCGTCGCGATCGCGACGATCACGCGACTGATCGTTTACGCGACGACCTGTCTTGCGTTGCCAATATTTCGCAGGCGAAAGGATATTCCACAAGCTCCATTCTCCGTACCGCTCGGCGTTGGCGCTGCTTTGCTGTCGATCGCACTAATAATCTGGCTGCTGACAAACGTTGATTTCGCAAAAGAAGGCATCGCGGTCGTGGTCGCTATATTAATAGGGCTGATAATTTTTGCAGGTTCCAAGGTTTTCGTGCGTTCTAAAACAGACGCAGAACCAAAAACGGAGGATCTATGAAAAGGATTTTGATCTTATTTGCGATGACGGTTGTGATGGCCGTCAGTACATTTGCCCAGATGTTGGAAGACAGCAGCCGCCGGACCATCGGCTATCTAAATGGAAACGGAACTGTCGAAAATTCCAGTCGCTCAACACTCGGTTACATCAATTCGAACGGCACCATCGAAGACTCAAGCCGCCGAACGCTCGGCTACCTAAACAGCAACGGCACGGTCGAAGACAGCAGTCGCCGAACTCTCGGCTACATCAACTCCAACGGCACGGTCGAAAACTCCAGCCGCTCGACGCTCGGCTACGTCAATTCAAACGGCACCGTCGAAGACAGCTCACGCCGCGCCAAAGGCTACGCAAACAAAGTCAATATGCGGCACGCAGCGATTTTTTTCTTCTTTTTCTTTGGGAAAAACTGACTGGAGCGCAAGCGTCCCGCTTGTCGGAGACTATTTAAAAACGCCGCCGCCGAGAACATTCTCCCGGATATACGAGATCGTATCCTGCAGGGTTTCCTGTGGGTCGCGGGCAGAAAATCCGAGTTCTTCTTCTGCCTTCGTCGAATCGAAATACCAGAAATACTCGGCCTGCTCGACCTCGTTCGGGGCGACCGGAGACGGTTTGCCCCAATTTTTGTAGATCGAACTGATCACGCTCGAGCCGGCCATCGCGAGTTTTTTCGGCACTTTAAACATTGGAGCCGAAACCCCACTCAGCCTTTCGAGACGCCCAAAGAACTGCTCGAATGTCATATTCTCGCCGCCAAGCAGGTATTTTTCCTGATGTTTTCCTTTCTCAAGCGCCGAGATGAACGCCGCCGCCGCATCCCGAACATCGACAAAATTCAATCCGCCGCTCGGCGTGTACGGGATCTTGCGGGCGAGGAAATCAAGCACCGGCTTTGTCGAGCTTAAACGCTCATCGTCTGGCCCGAGCAGCAGCGACGGATTCATGATCACGAGCTTCTGGCCCTCGCCACTAAAATTCTCTAACGCCGCACGTTCCTGGTAGTATTTCGAAGCGTAATACGCCCATCGCGTCAGTATCTCGATCGGCTGCGGAAACGTCTCGTCAACGACCTGATCCGTCTCACTGACCGCGATCGTCCCGCTCGACGAAGCCAAGACCATCGTCGCTACACCGGCTTCGCGAGCCGCCTCGCACAATAAACGCGTGCCTTCAAGATGAACCTTATTCATTGCCGCCGCGTCGTCATTATCCCGCGAAACCTTTCCCGCAAGATGAAAGATCGCAGATACATTCTTGCACGCTTTCGCGACGTCATCGCGGCTCGCCACCGACCCTTCGACCGCCTTGACGCCCGCGTCCTTCATCCATTCGGGAATGCTCGACGCCATGACCTTCAGGTTCTTTTCCCCGGCATCGAGGAACTGCCGCACGACATGCGTCCCCCAAAATCCCGTTCCACCCGTAATGAGGATGCGCTTTTCTGCCTTTGTTATCGCTTTCGATTTAGCCATAGGAATTTTTAGCCACAGAGTGCACAGAGCTGGGTGAGTTCACGTAAATAGCTCACTGTCTCTGTGCCCTCAGTAGCTAACTCTTTCTTCTATTTCCAAGTCTTTTTAATCGGATGTGCTTCCGTATTAAACACTATATTCTTAAAATCCAAAGTTTTCTCCGGAGCAAACAGCAGGTAAAAATACTTGAATGTCTCGGCAAACAAGAAGCTGTGCATGTAGTCGGTTTTTTCTTTGGTCACGACGCTTTTCAGCCCGGCGTAGGCGACGTCATGCCTTGTGTATTTGACGAGATCTTCAAACATCTGCTTGCCCATTGTCAGGTATTTCGGGTCTTTTGTGTAATAGTGCAGAATGTACGTCGACTCCACGATCTCGGGCCGCAGTGGGTAGCCGGCGGATTCGGTTTTGCCTGTTTTGTAGTTGTAAACCTCAGGCTCGATGCCGTTGACCTGCCACATTTTGAACATCGAATCCTGCAGCGCACGGGCTCGATTCAGATCGCCGCCAAGCGCTAGTAACCCCGGGAAAAACGCATCGAGAGCACCGGTCGTCGTTTCGGTCCGCTTGCCGGAATTCATATCCGAATGCCCGTACCACAATCCGCCGTTCACTTCGTCGCGAAGGTGCAAATTGACGGCCGCGATGCCTTCGTCCCACATTTTCTGGCAATCTTTGTCGCCGAAAAGGATCGCGCATTTGAGCAGGTACTCGTAGTACGAATCGATCTCCGCCGAAACGTGGCTGTCAGGATTTGTCCATTTGCCCGTCTCAACGTTAATATTTGTGCCGATCAGGCCGATCGGCGAGCGGCGGTTGTAGGTCTCGACGAGTGCCCGTTTTGCTTTGTCGTAATAGACCTGCTTGCCGGTGAGCTTCGCAAGGGTGCCAAATTCGATCAGGAGCGTTCCGGTCTCGGCTGGGTTAGAAACGACACCGCTTGTTTTTCCGGTCTTTAGATTGACGTTTTTATACGGCAACCCGGTCGGCGAATCAAAAACCGGCAGCAGCCGCGTTCCGAGATCGTCGGCCAACGCCAACAGCTTCTTATCGCCCGTTATCTGATAGCTCGACAGCAAGCCGCCGAGAATGCGGATCGTGATCTCAAAATTCTGTACCGAAATATCCTTATCGAACGACAGATTCTTAGTAATGTATTCCCGCGTTGTATCCGCTTCCTTCTTAAACCCGAGCAAATACATCGAATCCAGAGCATCGACCGGCGTCATCAATATAGACTGCCCGTACCAATTACGACAGGTTTTAGACAGCGGCTTGAGGTCGTCGTGGCCCCAGCAGTATTGCTTGTAGCCGTTCCAGGCGTGTAAGAATTCAGCCTTAACATTTTCAGCCATTGCTTTACGATCTACGGTCTGAGCATTCGCTGATGACAGCAATATTGCTGCCGCAGATAGTGAAAGAACGATCAACCGAAACTGTTTTCGCAGAATGTTGTGCATACGAAAATATTAACCGCACTCGCCTCAAAAACTATAACTGTCTAGGAGCCTTTTTAAACCACATAGGAACATCGAACACATAGCCGAAAAATCTATGTGAACTGTGTTCCTATGTGGTTAACTTTCCTGATTTACTTGCTAATAACGATCGGATCACCAAACCCGAGTTCTTTCAATCTTGGCAATTGTGTCTTGGCATCGCCCACCACGAGCCAGATCATCTTGTCGGAGTCGAGATATTTTGCCGACAGGTCTTTGACCTTACTTACCGTCATGCCTTTGACGATCTGTTCGCGTTCTTTGACGTAATCGTATTTCCAGCCGTATTTGCTGATATTTTCGAGTATATTGAGCTTAGCACCGGCTGTTTCGAAGGCCCGGGCGTTGCTCTTGATCAGAAAGCCTTTCGTGGTTTCCAGATCGTTATCGTTATAGTTTTTGCCGAAGTCCTGCAGAATACTTTTGACGAGTTGAGCTGATTCGAGCGTGACGTTGGTTCGCACGCCGCCCGCGATCACAAACGCTCCCGGACTCTTTGTTCCCGAGAATGCCGAATCGATACCGTAGGTGTAGCCTTTCCCTTCACGCAGCTGCTGCGTCAACTGCGACGCGAAACCGCCGCCGCCGAGGATGTAGTTCATGACGTTTGCCGGATAAAAATCCGCGTCGGTCGCGGCAAGAGCCGGATAGCCGAACCTGAGAACGGACTGTTTTGCATCCGGAACGTCGTAAAAATAAACCTGCGATTTAGCCGGCGCAGCCGGTGTCTCATAGACAGGGATCTGGACGTTTTTCGCCGCCCATCGGCTGTTGATGTTCTTGAACGAGCTCACTACTTTGGCTTTGTCGATCGCTCCGACGATGTGAACTCGAGCGACTGACGGCGAGATGTTCTTCGAATAAAACGCCTTCACGTCATTGAGCGTTATCGCTCCGACGGATCCGGCGTTGCCGAGAATGCTGCGTGAGCGAATGTTATCTTTGCCATAGATGAGCGTATTGAACGCGATCTGGGCGATCGCATTCGGGTTCGCCGACTGCTGACGGATCTGGCTGAGCGTACTTTGTTTGAGCAGGTCAAATTCCTTGGCATCCCAACGCGGTTCGAGCAGGATCTCTTCGACGAGAGCGAGCGTCGCATCGTAATTCTTTGCGAGCGTGTTTACACCGATCCGGATATCTTCCGTTCCGGCACTGACGTTTATCGAGGCACCAAGCTGGTGAATCGCTTCTTCGAGTTCCTGCGGGGTCTTTTTCGCGGTTCCCTGGGTCATCATTCGGGCCATCAGATTGGCAACGCCGACCTTGTTGATATCATCGAGAAGCAGCCCGCCATCGACCACGATCTCAAACTGAACGAGCGGAACCTCGGTATTCTGAATGCCGTAAACCCGCATTCCGTTCGACAGCTTGTCTTCCCAAACCGCCGGCACCTTCACCTGCGATGGCGAACCGTAAGGAGGTTCGACGCTGCGGTCAAATGAAGACGGAGTTCGCTCGTATTTAGCCTCGACATTCGGATCGACCGGGTCTTCGGCACCAGTGACGATCTTTTCCTCAACGACCTCGGCCTTTTTCGAATTTTCCAGAGCGAGAGCGACCTTGCCCTTGGGAACAAAGCTCGTGGCAGCAAATTTCTGTCCCTTGATATACTTGTTGTAAACACGCATCACATCGGCCGGCGTCACACTTAGGATCCTTTGGATCTCTTTTTCTGCACAACCGGGGTCGTTGGCGAGATAGTTACACTGGGCAAGCTGGGCCGACTTGCCCAGAACGCTTGCGACGGCATTGTAAAACCGACGTTCCTGTCCTGCTTTAATTCGGTTGATGTCTGCTTCAGAAATACCCTCTTTCTCAAATCGCGCGAACGCCTCGGCTACGGCACCGGCGACCTCATCGAGGTCTTTGCCTTCAAAAGCCCTGACCTGCAGCTGCACTTTACCGGCGAGTTCAGCGTTCTCATTGGACATATTGACGTCAGACGTCAGCTTCTTCTCTTCGACCAAAACCTTGTAAAACGGAGCCTTCTTGCCCTCGGTGAGATACGCTGCAAGAACATCGAGAGCGTAAGAATCAGGATGGAGCAGTTCGACTGCGGTCCAGGCGTAGTTCAACTCAGGCAACTGAGCGAAATTGTCCTCGTGATAGAGCCGGACATTCTCTTTGACAACGCACGGGCGTTTCGTGAGCGGCGGGATCTCAGGCCCACGCTTGATCTCGCCGAAATACTTCTCGACCCATTTTTTCGCCTGCACTGTGTCAAAATCGCCCGCGACTACTAGAGTCACATTGTTCGGCACGTACCAGCGGCGGTAAAACTCCTTGACGTCGTCAAGCGTCGCATTCTGAAGATCTTCGAGCGAGCCGATCACCTGCCAGTTGTATGGATGATCCTCAGGACAGGCCGCCTTATCGATCACATAGCTCGTGTGGCCATAAGGAGCATTGTCGTAGCTTTGCCGCTTCTCGTTTTTAACAACCTGCTTTTCCTTTGCGAGGACCGGATCGGTCACAGTATTGATGAACCAGCCGAGCTTGTCAGCCTCAGCCCACAGCATTTTCTCTAGCGCGTCATTCGGAACGGTCTGCAGATAATTCGTTCGGTCCGTACTGGTCGATCCGTTCGCACCGGAACCGCCGATCCGCGCCGTCAGCTTATCAAGCCCGCCTTTGCCAAGGTTTTCAGACTCGAGAAACAGAAGATGCTCAAACAAATGAGCAAACCCGGTCCGACCGGGCTTTTCACGGGCCGACCCGACATGAGCCGTTAGGTTCACCGCCACGACCGGATCGCTCCGATCGACATGAAACACAACCTCAAGGCCATTCGGAAGCTTGAACTTCTCATACTCGAGCCTGAGGGCCTGACCTGAAGCGGAAAAGACTGAGAACAAAATGCAAAGGAAAATAAGACAGGCATTCGTAAATTTCATAATTAATTTAATTCTAGTTCGGCGGTACTGCCAAAATCTAATTAATACGCAAAGCTATTTTCGAAGGTTTACCGTAGCAGATTCGTTTCTGACACTTCTTTTTCCGGAGAATATTCCAGCTTAATCCTCGATCACAGCCTCAATTTTCCGTGATTTCCGACGTTCCGCTTTCCACACCTTTCTGATCGCATCAACATCGAATTTATCCCGCTTGCCGTCACGCAGATTTTCGACTTCGTGCTGGACGCGAGCGGCGATGAGACGGTAGGCTTCGGTGTTTGGGACGCTTTCGGTCATTTTGCGGAGTTCGTCGTAATCGAGGAATTTGCCGACCTTTGCGCCGACCTTAGCACCGATACTGCTGCTCTTTGGGATTATCATTCCCTTCGGAAATGCCTCGTACGTGCCCCAGATGTAGATCGGCAGAATTCCGATCTTTTGGTTGAGGGCGAGGTAGCCGATGATCGGTTTGAACTCAGCGATCTGGCCCGATTCCTGCCGGCCGCCCTCGGGGAAGATGAGGGCGTTGTAGCCTTCGTTGAGGATCTGCGTTACATGACGGAGCGATTGCCGCAAACTTCCCGTACGTTCGATGGGAACGAGCGTAGTGAAATTGTTCATATACGCCCGTTTATATTTTGTGTCGAACCAATAGTCGGCTGCCGCAACCGCGACGGTTTGCTCCGCAGTTTCTTTGCCGAGAGCCTTTTTCACCAAGCCAGTATCGATGTGAGATGTGTGATTTGGTGCGACGATGAAATTGACGTGGCCCGGTACGTTTGCCTCGCCCTCGATCTGCGTTTTTAGAACGCCATCATAGAGCGTGTCCTGAGCAAAATCGACGGCCGCATTGCCGATCCGGCGAATGATCGACGGGATGAAGATCTCTTCTTCCTCTTTTTTCTCTTCGACCCTAGGCTCATCGACAAGTTTCTTTGATTTATCGAGCCGCTGAACCGCCGTCAGAAGTTCGCGAACGGTCTGAACTTCGTTCAGCGTATCCGGCGATGGAATTCGCCCGCCCGCATCCTCAACGGCAGCCTGAAGCTCAACGAACATCAACGAATCAAAGCCGAGATCGGCCAGTTTATCCTCGACCGCGATGTCGGAAAGCGGGCGGTTCGAGACGCTGGCAACGATCTTGCGGATCCAGAGCATGTTGTCGTCACCCTTGGCATCTACCTGTGTTTTGGTTTTAGATCTCGAACGCTCCTCAAGCGTCTGAAGCATCTCGACGACCATCGGACGCTTTACCTTACGGGTTGCCGTGCGCGGCAGTTCGAATGGCGTGATGTGCAGAACCTTGACGCGTTTGAAGAACGCGAGCCCCGCCGAAACCTCTCGAAAATGCGTCTCGATCTGCTTGTTAACTTCGGTTCGCGTCAATGCAATATCGTGTTCATAATCTGGAACCACCAGGCACGCGATCTTTTCACCGCCATCCTGATCTGCCAGGCCAACAACGCTTAACTCTTTGATAAAAGGTGATTTACCGTAATGATCTTCGATCTCGTCGGGATAAATATTCTTTCCGTTCGAATCGATAATGACGTCCTTTGATCGTCCAACAATGAATAAATTTCCGTCTTCGTCCAGCTTTCCAAGATCGCCCGTTTTCAGCCAACGATCCTGCAGCACGGCGTCGGTCGCTTTTTCGTTGTTGTAATAGCCGACCATCACATTCTGGCCACGCGCGAGCACTTCGCCCACCCCGTTCGCGTCCGGCGAATCGATCTTCACCTCGACTCCGGGCAGCGGTTTGCCGACACTGCCCTTGAGCATCTTGTTGCCCGGACGAGCAACGGTGAGAACCGGTGAAGATTCGGTCAGACCGTAGCCCTCGAGCACCGTGAAGCCGAGGCCGTGGAGGTCTTTCTGCACCTTTTCGCTCAATGCAGAACCGCCGGAAATAAGGTAACGCATCTTCCCGCCCATTCCCTGATGGATCGGGAAAAAGACGATCGGGCCGAGGTTGAACGGCGTGTTATCGCGGATCCACGAGTTGAACTCGATGACGTTGTCCGCAAGGTCCGCGATCCAATCGCCTTTTTCACGCAACCGCGTTTTGATGCGGCGATGCAGCATTTCCCACAACGCCGGAACACCAACGAGGCCGGTGACGTGACTATTCTCGATCGTTCGGGCGAGGTCTTCGGCAGTGAGTTCGTTGAGATACGTGATCTGCGTTCCATTCGAGAACGGTGTCAGAAATCCAGCCGAAAACTCGAACGTATGATGCATCGGCAGCACGGACAGAACGCCGTCGGTGATGTCCATATCGAGCACCGACGACAGCATCGAGATCATGTTGACGAAATTCTTGTGCGACAGCATCACCGCTTTCGGCGTGCCCGTCGTACCCGAAGTAAAGATCAGCGAAGCGATCGCATTTGACGGAACTTTCACGGGCAACAAAGCATTCCGCTTCGCCTCTTCCGTCTCCGATTGGATCTCAAATACCTCATCAAAAGTCCAAACGACTGGAGGGCGAGCATCCTGCTCGCCTTTTGCCGCCACTGCAAAAGCCACCTCAAGCTTCTCCTTCAACTCAGGATTCTCACCTGCCAACTTCGGCGAAATCACCACCGCCGAAGCCTCACCCGCCTTAGCAAACGCGATGATCTCATCCACCGTCGAAGCCGGATCGATCGGTATCGCAGTCGCACCTGCTTTCAAAATGCCGAAATACGTCATTCCCCATTCCGGCATGTTGTTCGAGAACAAAATAACTCGGTTGTTACTCTGAATGCCGTTTTTCGCGAAGAATCCTGCGGCTCGATAGGTCAGTTCGCGGACATCGTCGTACGTGTATTGCTCCTTGCGGCCATCGCGCTCGATTCGCATCGCGACGCGCGTAGGGAAACGCTTGACCGACGTGTCGAACAGATCGAGCAGATCTTTATACGTATAAGAACGCTTTTCGACCGCCTTCAGCTCTTCCTCAAGCGTCGGGAGCACCCATTTTCGCATTCCGGGGAAATGAACGTTGAGCCAGTAATCGTACCAATCGAGCTTTTCCGGATACCACGGTAAAAGAGCTTTTTCCTTCTCACGAATGACCGATTGCAACGCACGAACATTGTCCGATCGGTACAAGTACTCGTTGTCGATCATGAACGGTTTGAACATCGCAAACGCGTCCATCGTCTCCTTCGTCGCCGCCTCGAACGACTCGACCGACTTGCGCACGTCCGAAATGATATTCCCGATCCGCCCGCCGCCCCAACGCGGGCTGGCCTTGTCGAGCAGCGTGTCGGCACGCTTTGCCAACTTGTTGAGCATCGGCGCGGATGTAAGCTGATAGGTGCGATTTTTGACTGGGATCGCCTCGACCATTCCGGCGAGCTTGTTAGCGAGTTTGTTGCCGGTCTCTTTTTCCTCGAAGTGCTGACGTTTATAGAGACCTACGAGCCCGACGATGCGTTTCATGTCGTTCGGGTTCGAATCGCCCGACGAAGCCTGAAACACCAGCGGCGGATTTGGGTCGACCAGCACATTCATCGCCGCCGCCAGGATCGCACCCGAAACCATGTCCACGGGAATTATATCCAGGATGAGTTTCTCATTAACCGGAATGATCGGCTGCCCGCGAAGCGCGATCAGGATCAGCGGAGCCGTCGTCGTAAAGCCCTCGTTCCAGCCCGGAAACGGATATGATTGCGAAGACTCTACGATCGAGGGCCGCACGAGCGTTTTCAAAATATCGTCCTGCGAAGCAATGATCTGCTCGGCGAGCGACTTGGAATACGTATAGATATTCGTCCAGCCCCAATACTCGGCACGCTCCGAACCAAGCTCCGTCGTCCGCTCTCGGATCCACATCTTGCGTTCGCGAAAGATCGCCGATTTCAGCTCCGCTTCGTCATCAGGATCGCGGCCTTCCTCAATAAACCGATTGCGCGCCTGCTCGCGAAATTTCGCGTGCTGCACCGCGTCGTCAGCTTCCTGCCGGGCCTGTTCGGAGAGACGTGCGCAGTCCTCGATCTCTCTGTGAACGTCGAATTTGGTACCGACGAGTTCATCCTTTCGCGGAAAATACCCAACAACCGGCTCATTCTCCCAGATCGGCCCTGACCGTTTGCCCGCCACAAAACACGTCGAAACATGCACAAGACGCGGCTTTTTCATCATCCGGGCCATCTTGATGATATTGTTCGAGCCATTGATATTCGTCCGCAAAGCCGACTCAAGCGGCGGATTGAACGTCACGTTTCCGGCACCATTTATAATGACGTCCGTGTCCCGCATGATCTTCCGCGCATCTTTCTCTTCGAGCCCGAGATACTCGTTACCGACATCACCATTTACCGGCACGACTTTAGACTTAATAAAATCCTCAAACCCGTCACCGTACTTCTCACGAAGCGGATCGAACGTCGGCGACGTAACGATTGACGTCCAAAACCGTATCTTCGACTCCGCCGCATCCCGTGCCCGCACCGTCGCATAGACCTTCCCGATATCCGGAAAATTATGCAACAACATCGACAACGTAACCTTCCCCACAAAGCCCGTCCCGCCGATAAAGAATATCTTCTTACCCTTAAATATTTCTGTTGGTGATAGTTTCATAACGGACCACAGACACTCTCGTCCGTGTGTCTAATTGTTCTCACGGGCGGACAGAAGTGTCCGCACTCCGATTAATTCCCGCACTGATCCTTGTTCCCGAAATTATCCGGCTCGCGGCTCCAGCCTATTTGGCCTCTCGAATTGCGGACTTTTACCCACCAGACGGCTTTTGGCTCGCGGATCTGGCGGAAGATGGTTTTGTCGTAGGTTTCTTCTTCGGTGATCCTGCCCTTGTACCAAACGCGGTGAAAGCCTTCGCCGACGTAGGTTAGGAGGTAGAGCGTGTCACCCGGTCGGGCGGTGAATTTGCCGATCTTCGTGCGTTTAAGAACGCGTACCTCGCCGGCTTGCGAGGTTATGACAGTTCCGGTAAGCCCGCGAACCCGCTCGCCTTTTTTCAGGCGAAACGCGACCGACGAGCTATCTCGCATCGCCGACCGAACCGCCGTCGGTTTATCGACCGTCCAATCGCGATAGGTGCAGCACTCGAACGGACATGCACCTTTATCGACGAAAGGCATCGTCGGGCGTGAATTCTGGCCAAAGACGGCGAAAGCCGCGATCAGCATCGAAAAAATTGCAGCGAAAAAGATCTTCATAAAAAACTTTTAGTCCGAAACGTTACACAGCCCAATTATCGGCTGATGCAGCATGGTGATCTCAGCCGAGCGGCCCATGTAGCTGCGGGCCATGGCGATGGCTTCGGTTAGGTTGTCGGCACGTTCCCAGCCGAGCATTTCGGGGACGTGGGCGTTTTCGGCACCGGCGACGATGACGTGGCCGATGTGCTGGCGGCCATTTTCGCCCCAGTACCACATAAAGAATGGATGAGCTCCGTGGTAGGCGTTGCCGCGGCGGTACATCTCGATGTATGCCGGGTTGGTGGCGAATTCGCGCTCGTATTTTTCGCGAAGATAGAATGCATCACGCGATTCCGGCAGCAAACGATGAAAAAACTCGATATACGCCGGATGAAAATTGTGATCAAACTCATCAAAACACGGATGCGTAATGATCATCACGCCGCCTTTCCTGAGCAAAGGCTTGTTCCGGTACATATTAAAGTGATACCCCAGCGCCATCACCTGCACCAGCAGCGGATTGAGAGCAGAATACACGTTGTAGGGCGAAATGTCGGGGATGCCCGAGATCAGGATGTCGCACTGCCCTTTGACCGGTATCTCGTACTGTTGGTAATTCTTTTCGAGGATCTTTTCGTGCACCGGCTCGGTCTTGCCTGCATAACACGCGATCAGCTCATACTGAGCCGGGATCGCGTGGAGCATTTTACGCCTTACAGCACGGGGCATTCTCGAAAAAGTGTTGGCCATCACCTCCCATTTCATGCGGTCGGCAAAACTGAATTCGTCCTCGTTCCGCGTCAGGATGTCGTAGCCCTCGGGAAACATCTTGTTGTTGATCGCCGTCTCGATGTGAAAGACCTTACATTGCTCATCGACGAGTTTCCCGAGGCGAATGACCTTGTGGTTAAGCACCGATTTTGGCGGATCCATGTACGAATCCGAGTCGCGGATCGTCTGCGGATCGTGGTGTGCACGCAGAGATTCGTAATCGCACAGCCCGACCGCGACCGATTTGTGGCCGCCGTCCATCGGGACGAGATTGATGTTGAGATAAATGAGCAGGTCGCTCTCGATCGCACGTTTGTTGACCCGCAGCGGTTCGTTGTGCCGCGTGACACCGAGCGTGACGAGGTTGTCGTCGTCCTCAGCGTCGTGATTGTAATAACGGTCGGGGTAATATTCGTTGTAGATATCTGCCCCAACCATCCGCTTCATTTCCCACGCCGTCATCTTGCGGTGAAGCGAATTTGCGATGATCAGATGCACGTCATCGACACCATTCGCCCCGCACATATCCAGCACCACCTCAAGCATCGTCTGCCGCAGATCAGGCGTCTGCATCGGCGGCAGCGGCAATGAAATGTCGTCCATCGCGATCGTCACCCGCATCCCCGGCTCGAGCAAAGCATAGAGCGGCTCCATCTCGATCGGATGATTCACCGCATAGCGAATAGCCGCCTCGCGATTAGGCAGTCCCTTGATCGGCGGATTCGGATAAATAACCCGCGTCCCGACCGGGATGTCGTTCAATATAAAATCCTCACCAAACGGCATGATCCGCGGCGCGGAGTCTTTGTCGATGTAAACGATGGATTCGTGTGTTTTTCGTCTTAATTGCAATGCCATATTTACCAGTGTTTAATGATTAACTCGTCTAAATCATCTCGATCAACAAGCTCAATATTGTTCACATTCGCTAAATCCCGTGCAGAGGGCGTAAAGTAGCTATTCGTGATAACCATGCCTTTCTGCGCCTGATACATGCTTATTGCGGCCATTATCTCCTGAACTGCAAAGTTCCCGACATTACCTGTAAACCTTTTCGCTTGAATCACCGTTTTTTCTGCGAACTTGACGACGACAACATCGGCCCCCTGGTCGCCTGACAATTTTGTTTGTTCAACCGCATATCCCATTCTGGTAAACAACTCAGACAGAACTCTTCAAACTCGTAGCCCGTAAAATCGTCGATATCCTCCAAGGAGATAATCGCATTGTCATCACTGAGAAGACGTCGCTCAAACTTTTCCAATTCGAGTTCCTCTTGAATTTTTTGAACCTTATCGATGAGCTTCTCCAAACTATTGTCAAACAATTTGAACAGCTTCTTTTCCTCAAGTATCTCTCTTAATACTTGAAGGAGCTCTACGTCGTCTGGGGGATACAAATTTAAATAAGCTTTTATAGTTTCGATAGCACCAAACGGCTTTTGGTCCAAAATACGATTTTTAGCTTCTTGAAATCGGGTCTGGATGTTCGCGAAATCCAAAATAAGCCCCAGCTCTTCTGGTCGGAATTCGAAACCACGCATTTTGAGGAGATTCCGAAGGTTTGACACCTCGGAGGGGACTCGTTTTCGCTTAAATTTCTTTACAAATCGCTCTACAAAATCAAACTCTGAGCTTGCAGCAAGCCTCGATGCCTCCTCCTGAAAAACTTGCAAATCCAACTGTTTCATCCCTACTTTATGAGACGATGAAATAAGGACAGGCCTTTCTCGTGAGTTCCCATCCATATCACCAAGGAATCCCTCTCGAACCAATGCATCGAGAATCGAAGCCGCTCTCCCATACCCTATTCTAAGTTGCCGTTGAAGCAACGATGTCGAACCTTTCGTTGCCTTTATGCAACACTCCAATGCATCCGTAAACAAAGGATCTTTTCGACCGGGGAGATCGTCACAATCTTCCCTGCCTAATCCCAAGGAAACGCTATCCGAATTTTCTTTAATGTAGCGGGCAATTGCAGATTCCGGGTCCGGACTGGATTCGGGCTGATAGGGTACGCTGGCGGGCGAAATTCCAGGAATTGCATCCAACGAAATCTCTCTTATGTCCGACGCAACGAGCTGTTGAACTCTAATCGTATATCGCAAATCGTCAATTTTGTTCTCGTCATAAAGCCCTTTTGCATTTAATATCGCCAGAAAATTCTGAAATGCTGGCGAATATGTCGGCTCGTTCCTGAAAAGCTTAAGGTAGCTCTTTACCATTCCATCAAAATCTCGTGCATTATCGCTCCGAATCTGTTCTAGAATTCGCTGCCTCAGCCTTTCATCGGCGTCATCCTGATAACTCATATTTCTAAAAGTGAAAACTAGCAGGTAATTAGTGGCCCCAAAAGAATAATCCCCGAAATTAGGCCAAACTTCCGCTTAAAAAATCTGGATGTCTACTTCAAATCCAAAACCGCCCAATCGTGCTGCAATGCCGTCTGTTTCAAACGAAAGTCCGGACAAACCGCCACGGGATGCCCGACGATCGAGAGCATCGGAAGATCCGAGATCGAGTCGGAATATGCGTAGCTGCCGGAGAGGTTAATGTTTTCACGTTCGGCGTATTCGCGGATCCATTGGGCTTTTGTGGCTGATGCCATTACCGGCGGCAAGACCCGGCCGGTGGCGTAGCCGTTGACGAATTCGAGGCGGTTGGCGACGTAATCATCAATGCCGAGATGGTCCATCAATTTGGCGATCGTGAAATCGAGAGCTCCGGTCAGCACGACCTGCCTTTGGCCGTTCTTCTTGCCGGATTTGATCAGATCGTATGTGCCGGGAAAAACGGCTGGTTTCAGAACTTCCTCAAAGAGCTCGGTCGAAAAGTAACGCAGACGATCCTGCGAAAAGCCTTCGTAGCTGCGGAAAAATACCTCGTTAAAAACGTTTCGCGAATACAGATCGGTGATGCCGAAAAACGGCAGTTTGGCGAGCGTGCCGACCGATTTCTTGGCGGTTTGCCACAGGCCCTGTTGGCGTTTGGCGTAAAAGGCGAGCGTGTGTACGAGATTTGTGCTGACCAGCGTGCCCTCGAGGTCGTAGAACGCGGCTGGCTGTCCGTTTTTATTCATTCCGGCTTTGTGCTATGTTATTCAAACTTCTTTAAATCAAAATTGCGGATTGTCTTAAAATCTTATCACGTTCGGGTGGATCTTGCCTTATGAAAACGTTGAAATTTGCGTTTCTTCTCGTGATTGTAATTACATTGTGCCTACAATTTGGATGCACGACGACCGATGCTGTAGAACCCACGGGCCCAACCGTCACTCCTGAGATTATTGCTTCTTCTCTAACGCGATCCGAAGACCTTTTTAAGCAGCGTGAAGATGTCGCAAAGCTTCGCGATGCAGTAAATACGCTAAGAAAAGCACGCGACTACAAGCAGCGGAACTTCGAGGTCGAGTGGAGATTCGCCAAGCTCAATTATTTCCTCGGCAAACAGTCAACCGACGAAAAAGAATCGAACACCGCCTTTGAAGAGGGCCGCGACGCCGCAAAGATCGCCTCCACGCTCGAGCCGCAGAAAGCTGACGGCTATTTCTGGTACGGAGCAACCCTCGGCGAGCTTTCTCGAAAGAATATGCTGACGGTCGGCGTAAAATCGCTGCCCGATGTTCGCGCAGCGATGGAAAAGGTCGTGGAATTGCAGCCCGGCTATCAAAACTCGAGCGCCTACGACGTTCTCGGCCAGATCGAACTCGAGACCCGCATGCTCGGCGGCAAGGCGGAAAAGGCAGTCGAACTTCTCGAAAAAGCTCTTGAAACTGAAAAGGACAACATGAATATCCACCTCCACCTCGCCGAGGCATATTTGGCTGTTAAGAAGGATGGTGAGGCTCGGAAGCAACTCGAAAAGGTTCTCAGCATGAAACACAACCCCGATTTCCTTATCGAATGCCGGGAAGCCGTCGAAAAGGCGAAAAAGCTGCTCGCGACTAAGTTCTAAGAAGTAACCACGAAATAACACGAACGAAATACTAAATGGGAAAAATTCCTTTTCGTGCTCTTTCGTGTTATTTAGTGGTTACTTATCCTCATCCTTAAGCTACAATTCCCTCAATGCGACGTGCAATCTTTCCGGGTTCGTTCGACCCGATGACAAACGGACATCTCGACATTATTAAACGCTCATCGCCGCTGTTCGACGAAATGATCGTCGCTGTGCTTAATAACGCCGACAAGCATCCAATGTTCACGGTCGAAGAGCGCTGTACGATGATCCGAGAAGTGCTGGTTGAGGTCGATACAGGAGCGTGCAAACTTATAGTCGACAGCTTTTCGGGCCTGACCGCCGATTTCGCCCGCAATAGTAATGCGACCGCGATCGTCCGCGGCATTCGGGCCGTAAGCGATTACGAATACGAACTCCGCATGGCCCTGATGAACCGCCGCCTCGAACCGTCGATCGAAACGGTATTTCTGATGGCCGGCGAGGAATACAGCTATGTCTCCTCGACCCTGATGAAACAAGTCTTCCAACTCGGCGGCCGCGTCGAAGGCCTAATTCCGGAACTCGTCGAAAACCGCATGCGTGAGAAGACTGGTAAAGAGTCTTAAGGCAAAAAGGCAAAGTTCTGCTTTAGGTCTACAAATTTGTAGTTTTCAACTTACCTCGTAACTCTATACCCCAATTTATTTATCTTTGCTTCTCTGCGTCTTTGCGACTTTGCGTTAAAATCAATTCCGATATGGCACAGTTCCCCGTTTCTGATCACGTAGCAAAAATGAAAGGCTCCTCGACGCTGATCGCCGCTCAAGCGGCGGCCGAGATGCGAGCCCAGGGCATCGACGTCATCGACCTTTCGGTCGGTGAACCGGATTTTGACACTCCGCAATTTATTAAAGATTATGCGTGGGAAGGCCTCGAGAAAGGGCTGACAAAATACACCGCCACCGCCGGAACGGCTGATTTTCGCAACGCGGTTATCGAGTTTTACGCCAAGCAGTTCGGAGCGGACGTAAAAATGGCCGAGGTTGCGGCTTCGTGCGGCGGCAAGCAGGCATTGTTCAATGCGGCGTGTACGCTTCTGAATCCGGGCGACGACGTGCTGATCCCAAAACCGTATTGGGTCACGTTCCCCGAGATCATTACATTCTGCGGTGCGAACAGCGTTTTCATCGAGACGGAAGAAACAGATTTCATCCTCACGGCCGATCAGGTTGCCGCAGCGATCACCGACAAGACAAAGCTGCTGATAATCAACAGCCCGAGCAATCCATCTGGCCGCGTCGTTCCGCCGGATGAAATGGTCCGCATCGTTGAGGTATGTGCCGCTCGTGGCGTTTACGTGATGACGGATGAATGCTATCTATTCTTCGCCTATCCACCGGCCGAGCCGTATTCGCTCGCGACCCTGCCCGACGAACTCCGTGATTTAGTCTGCATCGCAGGCAGTTTCTCAAAAACCTACGCCATGACCGGCTGGCGCGTCGGCTACACGATCGCCAACGTCGAATGGACCAAAGCGATGGTCAAGCTCCAAAGCCACTCTGCCACGCACCCGACATCGTTCGTCCAATACGCCTGTGCCAAAGCCCTGCGTGACGAACGTTCGATGCCCGCGGTCAAAGCAATGACCGCCGAATACGAAAAACGCCGCGACTGGTTCGTACCGGCTCTCAATGAAATCAACGGCTTCAAATGCGCGATGCCCGAGGGTGCGTTCTACGCATTCGCCGATGTCCACGGAACGTTTGGCGACAGATTCAAAAGCTCAGCGGAAGTCGCCGACGCCCTGCTAAAAGAAGCCCACATCGTTGTAACCGACGGCGACGGCTTCGGAGCAGATGGCTTTCTGCGATTGTCCTACGCGACCTCGATGGAAAACCTCGGCCGGGCAGTCGACAAGATGAAAGCGATCTTTGGAGCAAAGGCCACAGCCTAGTGTTGAGCAAAAAAATCTCCATTTGCCTATCTTCGTTTTCGAGAACGCTGCAATTTACGCATCTGCTTTGTGAGCTTCTCGATAGTTGCCTGCTGTTCCTTAATGGCGTTGAGCATCGCCCAGATTATCGGATCGTTGTTGACGAGCCGGTAGCCCTGCTCGGTTTTGGTAACTGCCTCGGGGATTATCTTCTCCACCGCCTGGGCACTGAAGCCGACGTGTTCGCCATCGGACTTTAGCCCGACGGCGTTGTCCTTTTTGTATTCGTACCGAAGGGGCTGCAGCTTCATCACCGCTTTGAGCCCGTTGTTGAAGCGGCCCTTAATATTTTTCAGACGTTCGTCGGAAAAGGCGAGCCACGAGCCGCCGCCCGGTTTGCTCGCGTTGCCGTTGACGGTCAACGACTGGTCGGGAGAGTTGGTGTTAATGCCGACTCTGCCGCCGCTATTGTTAAGAAGGAGTGTACGAGTCTGATTGACAGAATAGTCATATGCGGAAATGTAGCCTAAAGTGCCGGACGTCCCAATCACGATGCCTGTCCCAGGTTGAGCATTATTGAGGGTTAATGGTGTCGTATCTCCGCTGAACCAACTCGACCCAATGGTCCTCAGAGCGATACCGCCCGAAGAGCTTGCGGCTGCCACAACTCCAACCCCGGAAGTACTTTGTGCCTCCACGCCGGAGACTGTGCCATCAGCGAAGACACCGATTGCTCCGGTGGCGAAGACACCATTCCCACCAGCGCTGACGCCGCTCACGCCAGAAGATATACCCGTTGCGGTTCCCAATATTCCGCCATCGGAACCGACCACATGCAGCTTCGCACTCGGATTGGTCGTCCCGATGCCGACCTTCCCGTTAGTCGCAATGGTCAAACTGGCGGGACTATTGTTGGTGAAGAAACTTAGAGAGTGATTGGATTTTGTTCCATACCATCCCCCTCCCGTGGTGCCGCCGACAAAAGAACCCACGGAGACCGATCCGTTTGTGTGGACGACGCCGTAATTATCCGATGCGGTCTGCACGGTAAGTCGGTCGGCCGGCAACCCGGACGTTAATCCAATGCCGATGTTGCCGCCCGATTGCGAGATTTGCGAGGTAGCGAGTGAGGAAGTTCCGTTCCAAAGAGCGATCTGGCCCGCAATCCCACTTCCGCTCACTCCACCACTGCCCGTCGATGCTATCGTCAGCGTGTTGCCTGACGGCGTAATTGAGATATTCGATCCGGCAGCAAGCGTGACGTTGTCCGTGAGGCCATTTACACTCTTTGTGACCTGGCCGCCGGCGATCTTGGCGGAGGTGACGGCGGAGTCGGCGATGTTTGCGGTTGGTATCTGGCCGAGACGGGCGTTCGCGAGCGTGCCGGTTGTGATGTTGCTGGCGTTGAGATTTGTCAGACCCGAGCCGTTTCCATTGGCTTGCAAATACTGATTTGCGGGAATGCCGCCGAGGTTTTGCGCATTTGTCGCGTTGGCCGCGTTTGTTGCATCGGTCGCCGTATTCGCGGTGTTTGCGTTGGTGGCATTTATCGCGTTGGTTGCATTCGCAACGGTGCCAACGACTTTACCGCCGCTGACGGTAACGATCTTTGAGTCGACGACGCTGCCGTCGGCTAGTTGTCCTGTCCCGACGCCGCCCGGTCCGATGCCAAGCGTCACATTCCCGGTCGCTCCGCCGCCCGTCAGGCCTGTGCCGGCCGTCACGCCCGTGATCGTTCCACCGCCGCCGCCTGAGCCAGCATTATCCGTGTCGGGCTGCCAGCGATTGTTGGCCGAGCTGAATTTCAGCACTTGCCCATCTAGCGGGGCGGTCGCGGCTACGCTGCGGGATTGCAGTCGTGCGACGGTCGTGGATATTTGTGTTCCGGTCACGTCGCCAGCGAGGTTCCCTGTAAAGTTCGTCGCCGTTCCAGCCGTGTTTGCGGTGGATGCATTGACCGCATTTGTCGCGTTCGCGGCATTCGTTGCATTATCGGCAGTATTTGCTGTTAGACTTTTGATAGAATACGGAGCACTCGTCACCGGCTGTCTCGGCGAAAGAGTAGTAAAAGCCCCGCCGCCCGCTTGCCTTACGCGGATCTCCAAAAAACGCGTCGCTCCGGGAAAACCTGCCCCAAAATCGAGATTTACCGAAAAGATCCCGCCGGCGACCGCAACGCCGCTCCGCGTCAAAGTCGGGCCGATCTGAGCTCCGCCGCCGTCGAACAACGCGAACTCGAAGTCAAAACTTCCGCTGGCCGCGACTGCGGAATTTTGCAGCTGGCCTTGATAAGTGATCTCGGAAGTTTGGCCCCAAACGCATGCCGCAAAAGCGGCAAGTACAACAGCAATTAGGATAAATCTCATATTCGTGACACCTCGCGATCGTCTTTTAGGGAGCGGACAAACTCGGCCGCGCATAATTTTGCTGTCCTAGAACAACAGTCTGCGCTATGCTATCGATATCTTTCCAGAGATACGATCGTGCAGCCGGTTCAGTCTTGTCCGCTCAATAGAGAATTTAAGCGGGAGATGCGGTTATGTCTTTGGATTTAACGTTAAAAAATCGTGAATTTAACTTTAATGTGACTAACTTAAGTCAAAACAAGGTTTATGAGTTCGAAGATTTTCGACTCGATGCCGCCACAAGGCTTCTTTACCGGAACGGCGACCAGGTGCTCATCACGCCGAAGGCGGTTGAGACGCTGATCGCGCTCGTCGAAGGTCGCGGTGAGGTCATCGGTAAAGAGGAACTGATGCAGCGGATCTGGGCCGACACGGTGGTGGAAGAGTCGAACCTCGCGCAGTATCTTCACGTGCTTCGTAAAACTCTCGGCAGCACGAGCGACGGAAAGCCTTACATCGAAACTTTGAAACGGCGTGGCTACCGCTTTAACGGTGCCGTTCGCGTTCTGAGCAACGGAGATGGTCTCGACTCGGAAAGTGAAGTTAACGTAAACGCAGCCCTTCCGCCGACCGGACGATCGCAGGTCGGAAATCCTCAACGCATTGAACGACGCGGTAACCTTCAAGCCCTTAGTCATGCCGATCCCGCCCGTGAAACCGGGCATTCGTTGAACGTCGAGCGTTCGGGAAATATCTATTCGGTCTCAGATTGGCGGCGGGAGCCGGCAGCCGAAACCTCACTGCCATTGGTGCCGACTCGCTCGAAATGGCTTTCACCCTTGGTTCTTGTGGTTTTGGTTACTGGATTAGCTGTGGGTGGCTTTGGCATTTACAAAGTTTCGACGAGAGGAGAAAGCATCGGTGCGGCAAGCGTTCCTTTTCTCGGATCCGACATGATGCGGCTCACAACGACCGGCAGATCGAAGCGGGGAGGCTCGATCTCACCGGACGGCAAGTATGTTGCTCACATTGTCTCAGGGCCGGACGGTGAAAGCCTGTGGGTACGCCAGGTCGCCGTCGCGAACGACACACAGCTCGCTCCCGCATCGCAGAGCTACCTCGTATCGGTCACGTTCTCACCTGATAGCAATTTTGTCTACTACTTAGCTCTGGAAAGGGACAAAGGCGAGACGGAGCTGTTTCGCGTGCCGGTGCTGGGCGGCCCGATCGTGAAAGTCGCGAATGATGTCGGGGCACCGTCGTTTTCGCCCGATGGAACGAAACTCGCGTTCATGGTATCTAACCAGGAAGAAAGCCGGCTGATCGTCACGAATGCCGACAACTCAAACCCGGGATTACTCATGGTCCGCCAGCCTCCCGATTACCTGAACCCAAACGAATTGGTGCTGGTGTCACGCAAGGATCCCGATTACCTGAATATGTTCTGGTACGCTCCGGCGTGGTCACCCGGTGGAAGGAGTATTGCTTTTCCGGTAAATCAGAGCGACGAAAAGGGACGTTATGAGACAGTGATGGCCGTCGACGTCGAAACGAGGGTCGAACGCAAGCTGACTGATGAACGTTGGCAGCAGGTTGGACAGCCTCGGTGGCTGGCTGATGGGCTCGTTGTTTCAGCCTCGGAAACGTCCAACGGCCCAAACCAGCTCTGGCATATATCGTCGCCGGGCGGCACGGCATCGCGCATTACCCGCGACGTGAACGACTACCAGGATCTCAGCCTGACAACGGACGCTAAAACATTAGCGGTAATTCAAAATCACACCGTCTCAAACATTTGGACGTTAGGTGAAGGCGTGGCGGGCTCGAAACAGATAATGTCCGAGGCGGGTTGGCTCAACGAACTCATCTGGCTGCCGGACGGCCGGCTCGCTTATACCTCGAACGCCGGCGGCAGTTCGGATATCTGGACGATGAACGCGGACGGATCAGGTGTACGTCAGTTAACCGTCGGTGCGAATGCGAGGCTCGGACTTGCCGTTACGGTTGACGGAAAGCAATTTATCTTCGCCGCTGAGCAAGACGGAAAGTATAACCTTTGGCGTGTGAATATCGACGGATCGGGTCTGGAGCGAATAACAAACGGTGATGCAGAACTCTATCCGCAATGTACGCCGGACGGCCGCTGGATCGTCTATCAGTCGGGCGGAAATTATCCAACACTGCGAAAAATGCCGATCGAAGGCGGCGAGTCCATCGAACTAACAAAGACCACAGCTTCCCGCCCGTCGATCTCGCCGGACGGAAAGTTCGTGGCATATCATTATCTTGACTCAAGCCTCGAAAGGTCTCGCTGGGGCATCGGTATCATCGACCTCGAAGATGGAAAACGCGTAAAGCGTTTCGACTTTCCCTCAACAGTCGTCGAACGGCTCGTAAAATGGACCCGCGACGGAAAGGCGATCGCGTTCCTCAACAGCCCGGGCGGCGTGCAGAACATCTGGTTACAACCGCTCGACGGCGGAGCCGCCAAACCGCTGACCGACTTCCCGTCCGACGACATTATTTCATTTAACTGGAATCAGGAGGGCAGCCAACTCGCCGTCATCCGCGCCGTCGAGACGAGCGACGTCCTCTTGATCAACCGATCTGCAAAGTAAGAAAAAAACCACGAAACTATATTCCATGGTTCGTGGTTTTTCGCGCGATTTCGTGGTTAGGCTCCTCAGTCTCCGCCCGTCATCATCAATCCGATCTCTTCGACCGATGTCACTTTTGGATCGACCTCGCCGGCGATCTTGCCTTCGCGGATGACGAGGAGGCGGTCGGCGAGGGCCGTTACTTCTTCGAGTTCGGCGGAGACGAGCAGAACTGCCGAGCCTGCATCGCGGAGTTCGATCAATTTTCGGTGAATGAACTCGATGGCACCTATATCTACGCCGCGGGTTGGTTGTGAAACGAGCAGGAGTTTGGGATTCAGTTCAAATTCGCGGCCAATTATGAGCTTTTGCTGATTACCGCCGGAAAGAGCTTTTGCCGGTAGGTCGGCGTTTGGCGGGCGGACATCGAAACGCTGGATGATCTCATTTACGCGTTTTGAAATAACGCCGGTATTCATAAATCCGGCGGCAGCGGCGATCGGTTGGCGGTAGTGAACACCGAGGATCGAATTTTCGCCGAGATCACAGTGCAGCAGCAGTCCGCGTTTGTGGCGATCCTCGGGAATGTGGCCGATGCCGAGTTCTTTTAGTTCGCGGGCGGTGCGATTCGTGATGTCTTTACCGTCAAATTCGACGCTGCCGCCGCTCGATTTTATCAGGCCCGACAAAGCCTCGATCAGTTCGGTCTGCCCGTTGCCCTCGATACCCGCAATTCCGACGATCTCACCGGCTCTGACCGCGAACGAAACGCCGTTGACGCTGTTCACCGTCTTGCCGCTGACGACGAGGTTCTTGACCTCGAGAACTACGTTTTTCGGCTCGGCGTCGGTTTTATCAACCCGAAGCAGAACGTCGCGGCCGACGATCATTCGAGCGAGATCCTTGGCGGTGGTTTCCGAGGTTTTAACGTTCCCGACCGATTTGCCGTCACGCATCACGGTCACTTCGTCGGAGATCGCGAGCACCTCGTCGAGTTTGTGCGTGATGATAATGATCGTTTTGCCCTGCTCACGCATCCGACGGAGAATGCTGAAAAATTCCTCGACCTCCTGCGGCGAAAGCACCGCTGTTGGCTCATCTAAGATCAGCAATTCAGCGTTGCGGTACAAAGCCTTGAGCAGTTCGACCCGCTGCTGCTGACCAACAGACATGTTCTCGATGTACGCTCTGGGATCGACCCCTAGACGAAGTTCGTTTGAAAGAGCAAGAATGTCACGGTTTGCCTTGTCGAGGTCCAGATTGCCCGCCGACCCAGTTTCAGCACCAAGCACGATATTCTCAGCCGCCGTCATTGTGTCAACCAGCATAAAATGCTGATGCACCATCCCGATCCCCAACGCGATCGCATCGTGCGGATTCTTGATCGAAACCACCTTTCCGTCGACCAAGATCTCACCGCTGTCAGCCTTATAAAAGCCATAGGCGATGCGCATAATGGTCGATTTACCGGCACCATTCTCGCCAACAATTGCGTGGATGGTGCCTTTTTCGACCTTGATGGAAACGTCGTTGTTAGCCGTCACGCTTCCGAATGTTTTCGTGATATTTCGTAATTCGAGCATTTTTACTTTGCCATCGCATCTGTCACTTTTATCTCGCCGGTACCGATCTTCGTTTTGGCTTCCTCAACTTTCTTGATGACATCCGCCGGGATCAATGATCTATTGTTGTCGTCGATCGCATAGGCAACGCCGTCTTTGTCGAGGCCGAAGGTATGGAAACCGCCGCTGAATTTTCCGGCGAGGATCTCTTTGACGACATCATATACGGCATTATCGACGCGCTTGACCATCGAAGTCAGAACGAATCCGGGCTTCACGCCGTTCTGGTTCGAGTCCACGCCGATGACAAATTTGTTCGCTTCGCCGTTCGTTTTACCGTATTGCTCGACGGCATCGAATGCTCCGAGCCCCGAGTTTCCGGCCGCCGTGAAGATCACGTCCGCGCCTTTCTCGATCTGAGCGAGCGAGAGTTCCTTGCCTTTACCGGGGTTGTTCCACGCGCCGTCCGTGACGCCGACGTAGTTGTCGATGACCTTGATGTTCGGATTGACGGAGCGAGCTCCTTCGGCATAGCCGGTTTCGAAGCGGTGAATGAGCGGAATGTCCATGCCGCCGAGGAAGCCGAGCACGCCGGTCTTCGATTTCGAAGCCGCGATCATGCCGACCAAATACGAACCTTCGTGCTCGCGAAAGACGAGCGAAGCGACGTTTTTAAGAGGTGTTTTCCCGTCTTCTTCAAAGATAACGCCGTCTACGATGGCGAACTTATTGTTTGGATAGTCGAGTGCGACCTTCTGCATGATCGGCCCCTGAGCAAAGCCGACGCCGATGACGAGATCAAAATTCTTCTCGGCAAAGGCCCGCATTGCCGGCTCGATAGAGGTCGGATTTCCGGGTTCTACGTCGTAGAGACAAATGTCGAGGTCCTTTTCGGCCCGCTTAACACCTTCCCACGCCGCAGCGTTGAACGAGCGGTCATTTTTGCCGCCAATGTCGAAAACAATGCCGACCTTCACCTTACAGCCCTCGCGGCGGGCTTGGACCATGTTTGAGCAGGAAGAAACGAGGAAGCTCGAGGCGACGATCAATACAATGAAAAGAAGATTGCGTTGTTTCATACGTTCTGAGTTCTGCTTATCACGGCCTTTCGCAAGCGATCGCGTCAACGAGTTTGAACTCTGAACATTAGACCGTCGCTCTGATCAGTTTAGTTGTCCTGGTGATTTCCTTCGATATTTTATACGCGCTTCGAAGTTTTTCGCTAATTTGCGGGGGGTGATTTTTACGGCAATATACAATGCCGAGTTCCTCGCCGTTCTGCACACGGTCGCCGATCTTTTTAAGGCATGAATAGCCAACAGCGTGATCGACCGTATCTTCCGCGTTAAGCCGTCCGCCGCCGATCTCGCAGACGACATTGCCCACGATCAGCGAATCGATATCCGCGACATAACCGCTGTTGTCCGATTTTACGACGATCTCCGTTAACCCCTTTGTCAACAGCATTTCCGGCTTATCGCAAACCTTCGGGTCACCGCTCTGCATCTCAATGTTCTTGCGAAATCTCGAAAGAGCTTCGCCGGATTTTAGGGCTCGATTGATCTTATCGCGTGCATTTTCCATCGTGCCGGCGATCTTGCATTGAACGAGCATCGTCGCCGTCAGCTCAACTGAAAGCTCAAGCGTCGGCTTCATCTGTTCTTCGGCTTCGTCGCGGAGGATCTTGAGGCATTCGTAAACCTCGAGAGCATTGCCGACATATTTGCCGAGCGGTTGATTCATCTCCGTGATGATCGCCCGCGTGTTGACGCCAAAGGACTTGCCCGTTTCGCAGAGCGAATTCGCGAGCTTCAGCGTCTCGGCATATTTCTGAATAAAAGCTCCCGAGCCCGTTTTTACATCCAGCACCAAAACATCGAGCCCTTCTGCAAGTTTCTTTGACATTATCGAAGCCACAATGAGCGGAATGTACGGCACCGTCGAGGTCGCGTCACGCAGGGCGTAGATCTTTTTGTCGGCGGGGGCGATAGACTTGGTTTGTCCGCCGAGAGCAAGGCCGCACTTTTTCAGTACCTTTTTGAAATTCGCGAACGAGAGATTTACATCAAAACCGGGTATTGACTCAAGTTTGTCGAGCGTCCCGCCCGTGTGGCCGAGACCACGGCCCGAGATCATAGGGACCGCAACACCGCAGGCAGCGGCGAGCGGTGCTATGAGCAGCGAGGTTTTGTCGCCAACGCCGCCGGTCGAATGTTTGTCGCCCTTGGGGGCGTCGATATCGGAAAAATCCATTATCGTCCCCGAATTCAGCATCGCTCCCGTTATCGAATACTGCTCCCGCCGGTTCAGGCCGCGAATGAACATCGCCATTATTAAGGCGGTTATCTGGTAATCGGCCCACGAGCCGTCACAAACGCCATCAATGAACGCCGTGATCTCCGGATCCGAAAGTGCTTTGCCATCGCGTTTTATCGCGATTATTTCTTGAGGACGCATAAAAAGTCAGCCGTTGGGAATTCGAATTAAATCGGTATTACAATATTCGCACAGTCGGCGGGTTATTTAAACGCTAAGATCGCCCGAAACGTAGAGAAACCCGTGTTTCTCTATGTCTAAGCGATCTTAGTGTTCAATACGCTGTATCAAGACAACGGCTTGAGCCCTGATCGCCCAGCCTTCGCCAACGGAATCCACTGCTTCGCCAGTCTTAGCCTTAACGCTGACCTGGCCGATCTCGACCCGCAGAGCGTTTGCGAGGCCCGCACGAATTGCCTCGATATGCGGCCGGAGTTTTGGGCGTTCAAGGTCGATGGTCGTGTCGATATTGACTACCTCATAGCCGCGTTCCCGCGCAAGACCAACCGCGTACATTAAAAATTCCGAGCTCTCGGCATTTCGCCACCGCTCGTCGGTATTCGGAAAATGCGTTCCGATATCTCCCAAAGCCAACGCACCGAGCACGGCATCCGTCGCCGCATGCAGCAGAACGTCCGCATCAGAATGCCCGTCAGCCCCAAGGTCAGAATCGATCACCACGCCGCCAATAACCAGCGGCCGCCCTTCGATAAGCCGATGAACATCTGTCCCAAATCCGATTCGATACATAAGCCAGGAACGCAGCCGCCCTCGCCTGCGAGCGTCCTTCTTAGGACGCGGAATAAACTTCAAGAGTCATCAACTCATTCCGCCCGCTTTACGCAAGCGGTTCAGGCAGGTAGGCCTTCGCAAAGATCAGATCTTCCTGCCGCGTTATCTTAATATTCCGCGAGCTCCCTTCAACAAAAGCGATCGGATGCCCGAGTTTTTCGACGAGGTAGCATTCATCCGTGGCCGCTTCGCTCACACCGCCTAGAGCGAATGCACTGCGCAAAACTTCGACCTTAAAAGTCTGCGGGGTAAGTGCACGTCTAAGTTTATCACGGTCAAGCGTACCCGAGATCTCGTCGCCACGGATCGTTTTTATCGTGTCGGTTACGACTCCGACTAGACACGCCGCACCGACCTCATTCGCTTTCACGATCGTCGCAGTGATCTCATCCACCGAAACCAGAGGCCTCGCTCCATCATGAACGGCAACGATCTTTGTTTCAGCCGTGACAGCTTCGAGGCCGTTTTTCACCGATTCGGCCCGCGACGAACCGCCCGCAATGACCTTTTTTAATTTTCCAATTTCAGATCGGAAATTTGAAATTTGAAATTCCTCGATCGCATCCGCTGACAAAACCAGTACGATCTCATCCACCGCCGAACAAGCTTGAAATTTTTCTAGAGTGTGTATGATTAGCGGTTTGCCGAGGATCTCGACGAATTGTTTTGGCTGCTCGCCACCAAAGCGTGACCCGCTCCCGGCAGCAACGATGATGGCGGTGTTCATCAGTTAGTAAAATGCAGAAGCCCGCACGAAGTAAGGGCTCTCTCCAATTGCTCGTGACGAGAGCCCTTACTTCGTGCGGGCTTCCGCAACTTACGTGATCAGTTTTCTATCTCTTCGATGATCGTGGTCTGCCGCAACTCACGGGTAGCTTTCTTAAAGCCCAATGAGCGCGAATCGTGAATGTTCAGACTTGGGTCGGTATGGCTACCATTTCCGTTGCCGTTCCCTTCGTCTTTCTCTTCCCAGAGGCGTCCGAAGATCATCTTGCCGGCAGTCGTTTGGAGAACGCTGGTCACAGCGATATCGGCAGTTTTGCCGATCAAGCGGCGGGCATTATCGACAACAACCATTGTTCCGTCATCGAGATACGCAACGCCCTGATTGTATTCCTTGCCTTCTTTGAGGATGAAAACTCGCATCGCTTCGCCGGGCAGAACGACCGGTTTGAGGGCGTTAGCGAGTTCATTTATGTTAAGAACCGCGACGCCGCGAAGCTGGGAAACTTTATTGAGATTAAAATCGTTAGTGACGATCACCGCATCGAGCTGCGTGCCGAGTTCGATAAGCTTGAGATCGACCTCTTTTACTGCCGGAAAATCGGTCTCGACGATCTGAATGTCGAGCTTGCTGTTGTTCCGCAGCCGCTGCAGCATGTCGAGCCCGCGGCGTCCGCGCTGGCGTTTTGACGAATCTGCAGAATCAGCGACCTGCTGCAATTCAGCCAAAATGAAGTGAGGAATGATGAGCGATCCGCCGAGAAAACCCGTTTCAGCAACATCTGCGATACGTCCGTCGATGATGACCGACGTGTCAAGGATCTTGTAATCGCGTTTGATATTCTTGTCGCTAAAGATGCCGCCGAGAGCCGAAAGGTCGAGATAATCGCCCTTCGCCGCACCGACCATAAGCCCGACGTAGCCCATAAAGCCCATCAGCGAAATGGTCAAAAACGTCTGCATCTCGGCCGAAACGGCCGCTTCTTTCTGTATCGAGATAAGGACGCCAATGAGAAATGCACCCACGATGCCAAGGATCGACCCGACCGCTGCACCGATAAGCGTCTTTAGCGAAGCTTTACGCACGCGCATCTCAAAGACGATCACGAGCAATCCCAGAACTCCGCCTAGACCCGCTGAGAGCCAGTTACGCGTCGCCTCGGTCCCGATGAGCCCAAGTCCGAATCGCTGCGTCCGCTCAAATGGATTGAGCAGGTACCCGAGGAGAATTAACATTCCCACAAAGGCGATCCGTAATATGAGTACATCAAACTTCATCTCAGCAGAAATCTTAACACGAAAAATAGTCTGGCGTTAAACCGCTTTAGGCTGTTGTGACAAAAGATCGACCTGAGATCTTGTGCTTGTTACCATAAGGAATATATATGGTCATTGCTCCTCAGATTTCATTCTTTGATATGCGCGCTTGTGTCGATCTTGGGCAATGTGAGTTAAGATTCTGACTTCGGCAAAATATGGCAAAACAACCAACGACAATATTCGTCTGCCAAAACTGCGGGGCACAGGAACGCAAATGGCTCGGCCAGTGCCCTGACTGTCAGCAGTGGAACACGCTCGTCGAGGAACGTTTCCGCACGACCGCTCAACCGGCGGCCCAGACGAAATTCACCGCCCAATACCGCGTCGCCACGCCGATTCCCTATAGCAAGATAGAATCGCAGGACGACGCCCGCACCGAATCCGGCATCGACGAACTCGACCGCGTCCTTGGCGGCGGGATCGTCGCGGGTTCCTTGGTCCTCATCGGCGGGGCACCGGGCATCGGCAAATCGACGATCGTCATGCAGATGGCGGATAAGCTGGGCAAGAATGGCACAAAAGTGCTATACGTCTCGGGAGAAGAATCCGAACGCCAGATAAAAATGCGCGGCGAACGCCTCGGCGTCGTCGCGGAAAATCTCTTTCTCCTGCCCGAAACAAACCTGCAGGCGATCCTCGCTGAAACCGACAAACTGCGGCCCGATTTTATGATCGTCGATTCGATCCAAACGGTCTTCAGCGACCAGATCGAATCGGCTCCGGGCAGCGTTTCGCAAGTTCGTGAGGTTGCCGCTCAGTTCATGCATTTCGCAAAGCAGACGGCGACGCCGGTCTTTCTCACCGGCCACGTCACCAAAGAAGGTTCGATCGCCGGGCCGAAAACACTCGAGCACATCGTCGACACCGTCCTTTATTTCGAAGGCGACCGCCATCACAATCACCGCATAATCCGCGCGACCAAAAACCGCTTCGGAGCGGCGAACGAGATCGGGATTTTCGAAATGACCAACACCGGTTTGGTCCCAGTCGGAAATCCGTCCGAGCTTTTCCTACAGGAACGCCCCGAAAACGCCACTGGCTCGGTCGTCACCGTCTGCATGGAAGGCACGCGGCCGATGCTCGTCGAGATACAGGCACTTGTGAGTGGCACGAAATACGGTTCCGGCCGCCGAATGACGCAGGGCTTTGACCAGAATCGCACGTCGCTGCTCATCGCCGTTGCGGAAAAACAGCTCGGCTTTCAGCTCGCTGCCGACGACGTTTTCGTCAACGTCGCCGGCGGAATGGAGATCGATGAACCCGCCGCCGACCTCGGCGTCATCGCCGCAATTGCATCAAGCTTCCGAAATCTACAGGTTCCGCCAGAAACCGCCGTCTTCGGCGAAGTCGGCCTAACCGGCGAAGTCCGCGGAGTCCTCCAAGCCCAAGCCCGGGCTCGCGAAGCCCAAACACTCGGATTTAAGAAATTAATATTGCCGGAATCGAATAAGAAAGGCTTGGAAAAGCTTTTGGGAATAAGAGTGATCGGAGTGAAGAACTTGGAGCAGGCGATGGATGCTCTTTTTTAACAATTTATGAAAAGGATCGAACCAAAACCTGGTCAGGAATCTGTTTGGGATTATCCGCGGCCGCCACGGCTGGAGCCGAGCACAAAACATCTGCGGATCGAGTTTGGCGAAGAAACAATAGCATCGACAAATCGGGCGTTTCGCGTTCTCGAAACAAGTCATCCGCCGGTCTACTACTTTCCGCCGGAAGATGTTCGGTTAGACCTTTTGACCGTCGTATCGGACGCCACAAGCTTTTGTGAATGGAAAGGTAGTGCTCGTTATTACGACCTCTTTGTAAAAGACAGAAAGGTCTCAAATGCGGCTTGGTTTTATCCAAATCCAAGTAAGGCATTTCTCGCGATCGCAAATTACGTCGCCTTCTACCCTTCGAAAATGGACGCTTGTTTCGTCGGCGATGAGCGGGTCACATCGCAGCCGGGGGATTTTTACGGCGGTTGGATAACAAGCGATATCGTCGGCCCATTCAAGGGCGGCGAGGGCACGTGGGGATGGTAATTCGGAACATTATCTATATTTTCTCCGTAAAATTTCAGGTCCGCACTTTTATATTTGGAGAGAAATATTAAATGAAATTAAAGATCCTATTTTTCCTCGTTGTTTTTTGCAGTGTTTCGTCTTTTGCTCAGACTTCCGACGAACAAACGCTTAAATCTCTGCTAAAACAAATGACCGACGCCCAAACCGCGTACGATGCGGCGGCGTTGGATAAGATATTTGCGTCGGATTTTATCGAGATCTCGCCGGCCGGGGAATTTGATCCTCGGGACAAGGTTTTGAGTTTTTATACGCCGAAGGCGAAGGCGGAGGCGGGGAATATGTCGGCTTCGCTTGAGGTTTCGGAATATTCGATCCGCACGTATGATAAATTTGCGGTGGTTATCTCGAAATTCACCTATTCACTGACCGCCGACGGAAAGCCGTTGCCGCCGAGGAGCATGCGTGTGACGACCGTCTTTCGCAAGGAAAAAGGCGAATGGAAGATCGCTTCGGCCCAGTACACCGGCATCAGGCCGCCGGCTCCGAAGCCGCAGTAGCGTAATCAATGTACCGTTTCATCCTAAAACTCTACTACGTGCTGACGGTGCCCCTGGCGATCTTTTTTATTCTCAATTCGTCGGCGATCCATCCGGCGTACAAGCTCGGATTTTTTCGAAAGCAGTGGCTCGGATGGCGGATGTTTTTGAATAAGCTGCGGGTAAATACCGGCACTTCGTACAAATCGCACCTCGCGATGGCTCTCAAGATATTCGAAACTGCGCCCGATGTCGCGGGCGACATTCTCGAATGCGGCACCTGGCAGGGCGGCAGTGCAGTAAATCTTTCGCTCGTCTGCAAGATCGCAGGCCGCAAGCTCGTGATCTACGACTCATTCGAAGGCCTGCCGGAAGGAAAAGCGGAAGATCGCCAGGGCTTTTACGAGACCGGCGAATATTGCGGCTCGCTCGAACTCGTCAAGCAGAATATCGAACGCTACGGAGCGATAGAGGTTTGTGAATTCGTAAAAGGCTGGTTCGATCAGACGCTGCCGACGCTCGACCGACCGATCTTGCTCGCGTTTATTGATGTCGATCTGGAGTTGAGTCTGGAAACGTGCGTCAGGCACATCTGGCCGAACCTGACCGACAAGGGCTACATTTTTATCGACGAATACGTCGGGCTCGATTACTGTTCGATCTTTTGGTCGGAGGAATATTGGAAACGATACTTCGATCGCACCCCACCGGGCCTGATCGGCTCAGGTGTCGGCTTGCCACTCGGCGAATACTACATCGGCCCGTGGGAAGAAACAGGAAATCGCCCGCTCCACCATCCAAATGCCGCGGCTTACACGAGAAAGGATTTCTCGGGAACGTGGATACATTTCCCGGGTCAGAACCGGGATCGTTAGCGACGGGGTGAGGTCTTAGTCCGCAGACATTATACGCTCCAGAATACTATCTCGTTTTTCGCGTATCTCTGTTATGCGTGGGATCGAGTCTTCGGTAACAAAGCTCGGGGGGAGAGTGAACGGATCGACCTGAAGCGGCACGCCCTCCATATCTAGTTTATGGGCAATGATCTTTGAGATCAGTTCCTGCTCGAATCCGCTGATGTTCATGAACTTCACCCCGATGCCAGCGTGATCGAAACGATAGAGAGCCCGGCAATGAAGCGGGAGATAGTTCTTATTCGGCAGTTCGATCTCCATGCGGAATTCGTCGCCGACATAAATATCGTCCTCCCAACCCGTGAAACAGCCGCCAATGCTGATCTGCTCCAGCCTCGTCTCCCGCTTTTCACCAAACTTCGTATAGATGATCGCAGGAATATCTAACGAAAATCGGATATGTTGTCTTTGATTTATCGACATTTATCGCTCGCCGGTAAGATGAAAGGCACTCCAATGCCTCTTTATATCTTAACGATTGTTGGCGACCGCACGCAATAGTTATTATTTCGCCCAAAAATGCAGAAGCCCGCTTGTAGGCAAGGGCGTATTCCTCAAGTTGAGTGTTACGCCCTTGCTTACTCGCAGGCTTTCGCAATTGGCCGAAATTAGTTATTTGCCGCTTCAGTCTTCGTGCAATGCGTGTTAAATGCATCGATAAGGGCCTGAGCGATGACCTGCGGCGGACGGCCTTCGAGGTCGCGGCGTTCGAAAAGCTGGACGAGTTCGCCGTTCTTCAAAAATCCGATCGACGGCGACGACGGAGCATAACCTGTAAAATACTCCCGAGCTGTGTCCGTCGCATCAATATCAGCACCGGCGAAAACCGTTATCGCGCGGTCAGGTTTTGCAGGTGAATGCTGCAACGCCATTGCGATACCAGGGCGAACGCCGCCGGCCGCGCAGCCGCAAACCGAATTAACGACAACCATTAGAGTTCCGTCAGTGTTCTTAACTGCATCCTCAACGGCCTCGCTTGTCTTTGTCTCCTCGATGCCGAGGTCGGCCAACTCGGCACGCATTCCGTAGATCATCATTTCTGGGTATGGCATAAAATTTCCTCGAATTCTTAATAAATTATTGCTTGTTCTTAAAGGCTCCGGTTCAAATCGAACAATCCTGACCTTTTTTTCAAGTATCCAGTACTACGTACATCAAGTCAAGCAACAAAACACCTGTGCGGCGTGTTTGCAAGGGGTGTGGTTATTCTCTAGAATCGAACTTCGCAATAACACAATGGCGCTTGAGATCGAAAAAAAATACCGGATCGACAAAAAGATAATAGTTGAGCTAGCCACGAAGCTCGGTGAAATGGGCGCCGCTTTTTCTTACGAAGTTTTTGAGGAAAATTACTTGCACCGCGGCGGATTGCTCGATGGACGCTCGGCCACATTGCGCGTTCGTAAAACAGATTTCAGAACGACGCTCACCTATAAGGAAAAGGTTGCGACTGAAAACGATTTCAAACACCAGATCGAGTTCGAGACCGATGTTTCAAACGTCGATGCTACTGAGAGCATAATCGAAAAACTCGGCTACAAGCTTTCGGTCATCTACGAAAAACATCGTAAAGCCTGGCATTTCAATAACGTTGAGATCGTGCTCGATGAACTTCCGTTCGGCTACTACATGGAGATCGAGGGAGAGATGGATGACATCACCACGGTTGAAAAGCTGCTCGGTGCGGACAAATTTGAGATCGAGCCTCGCGGATATCCTCGCCTCTCCGCGAAGTATGGCAAAGCAAATGCGGACGGTATCACCGAAGCCCGATTTGTAAAAACCACCGTTGCCTAAGTCGGCGTTTCCAATCCAACAAAATACATCTGTGAATCAAATCCGCCTTTCGTCCGGCTCGATACACGCTTGTACGTGCCATCCGGTTGCAGGATCCGAGCATTCACTTCGTCCCTCAAATACGATCCGAGAACAGTCTCTTTTAAGAAATCCTTGATCTCAGGATCGAGGATCGGCGTCACTACTTCGACGCGACGATCAAAGCTACGCTGCATAAGGTCGGCGCTGCCAATGTATATCTCGTCAGCCTCGCCCCCAGAGTTCGAAAAATACAGAATGCGGCTATGTTCCAGAAAGCGCCCAATGATCGAACGCACGCGAATATTCTCAGACAAGTCCTTAATTCCGGGCCGTAGAGCACATATTCCGCGGATGATCAACTCGATCTGGACCCCGGCTTTCGAAGCTTCGTAGAGTTCGTTGATCAAAACAGAGTCCGTTATGCTATTGACCTTTATAACTATTTTCGCCTCTTTTCCGGCGAGTTTGTTCCGTTTTTCGCGCCTAATCAGCTCAATCAGCCTTTCCCGCAAGTTCAAAGGGGCGACGATCAGGCGTTTGTATTTGTCCTGCTGGGAATAACCGGTAAGAAAATTGAAAAGGCTAGTGGCATCTTCGCCGATCTCTTCGTTGGCCGTGAGCAATCCCAGATCCGTGTAGATCTTTGCGGTAAATGGATTGTAGTTTCCGGTCGCAAGGTGAACGTAGCGAACGAGCTTTTCCTTCTCACGCCGGACGACAAGCAGTACTTTTGAATGCGTCTTCAGCGTGGTGATTCCGTAAACGACGTGAACGCCTTCGTTCTCCAGGCGTCGTGCCCACTCGATATTATTTCCCTCGTCAAATCTGGCTTTCAGTTCCACAAGTGCCGTCACCTGCTTGCCCAGACGGCTCGCACGCATCAGCGAATTGACGATCGGCGAATCCTTGCCGGTACGATAGAGGCAGATCTTGATCGCCTGAACATCCGGATCCTCGGCCGCCTCAGCAATAAAGTCCGCGACCGTGCTGAATGATGTGTAAGGATGATGCAGCAGTACATCCTGCTTTCGCACGACCTCAAAAATATTCTCTTTCTTTTGCAGCGGAGTCGGAACGATCGTGGTGATCGGCTTTTCCTTGAGTTTCGGCCTGTCCAGCGAATAAAGCTGCATCAGATCGGGAATGTCTACAAAGCCATCGACGCGTTCGACCTCTTCTTCTGTCAGTCCCGTTCCGCTCATCAGCAGCTTAATCATCTTCTCCGGCATCGCTGCCGAAACCTCCAAGCGAACAGCAAAGCGGTCGCGCCGACGCTGCAATTCGCGTTCGAGTGTTCGCAGAAGGTCGCCGGCCTCGTCTTCGCGAAGCTCAATATCCGCATCTCGCGTCACGCGAAAAAGAAACGCTTCGCTCGTTTTCATGTGCGGGAAAAGCTCAGCAACGTTTGCCGAAACAACTTCCTCGAGCAGAGCGTAACGTCCGGCTCGTTCGTTGATCGGTATCAAACGCGGCACCGTCGGCGGCAGCTTTATGCGAATAAACCGCTTCTGCCTAAAAAGATGTTTTAGATTTGCCTGCGTAAAAGCCCGGTTCGGCTCGATGTAAAGCCCTAAATTGATGCTTAAGTTCGAAACATACGGAAAAGGATGGCTCGAATCGACCGATTGCGGGGTCAGGATCGGGAAAAGGTTGTTGTGAAAATACTTATCGAGCAGCTTTTTCTCTTTCGCATTCAGGCTCGAATACGCTTCGACGGTGATCCCTTCCTGCTGCAGTGCAGGGAAAACGTTTTCGCCCAGGTACGAAACAAGCCGCTTGAGCATCGGCCGCAGACGTTTGTAGATCTCGTCGATCTGCTCCTTCGCCGTCATGCCGTCCGGTGAAAGCTCGCCGACGCCTTCGGCGACCTGCTCTTTTAGGCCCGATACACGGATCATGAAAAACTCGTCCAGATTGGTCGCAAAGATACTAAGGAATTTAAGCCGTTCCAGCACCGGCAGGCTGTCATCAGTCGCCTCGTCGAGCACACGCCGGTTGAACTCGAGCCAGCTCAGCTCGCGATTGAACAGCGGTTTGCCGTCGAATTCCAGCACCGACGGCGTGGCAGGAGTTTGAGCAGTCTCGATCGGTGGAGGAGTAGCCTTAGGTTTTTTCACAGCTTCTGATGTCATAGATGGCGGCAAGATTATAAAAGAAAGCCGCGGCCATCGTAAAGAAATCGGATGTTAACTTTTTAACGGTTCGTTTCGGAATTGTAACTCATTATTCGCGGATCGTAACAGTTCTCTGCTCGTCGCCATCGCCTTCGATCTTGATGGTGATCGTATTCGGAAGCATTTTGTCACCTAACCGGTCCGCCCATTCGATGATCGTCACCGCCCGCTCGTTCTCAAGTATCTCATTTAATCCGACTGCCTCAGCCGTATTTATCGCCGCATCCAGCCGCCACAGGTCGATATGATAAACATCGAACCGCTCGGTCTCGTACAGATTTACCAAAGTGAAACTCGGGCTAGTCACTTCGTCAACGTCATATCCGAGCCCGCTCATAATGCCTTTCGTAAGCAAAGTCTTCCCCGCCCCGAGTCCGCCAAAAAGTAAGATCACCTCGCCGCCATTCAGGTTTCGAGCGATATCGTCGCCGATCGAGAACATTTCCTCGGGCGTATTTGCTGTCAGTTCTCGATTCATTCGATCGGCAGCCCCACTTGTGAAAACCACGAGAGTTTGTCCCAATAGCCGTGCTGCAGAACTATCAGTTCGTCGCGAAATGTGAAAAATCCGCAGCCGCGGATCTCGAACTTCCGGCCATTCGGCTGGCTACCGTAGAATTCGCCCAGAAACGTGCCGCCGCCGACCCATTCCCACGCCGCCCGGTCGCCATCCGAGATAAGATTCTCAACCCGCGACCATGCATCCGGAAACCCTTTAAAAAATTCCCGCGTATCCGCCGCGATCTGCACGCGCCCGACCGCCGGTTCACCCGCCGCGATCTGAAAATTCACCGCATCCTCAGCATAACAGCCGATCACGCTCTCAACATCACATGCCTGAAAAGCAGTGATCCAATTTTTTAGATGATCTCTCGAGGTCATACCTATTCAAACTCAGCAAACACATCCACCAAACATTCCCGCACATCCGACGCCGTCATCACCCGTTTCCCAAACTTCCGCTCCGCCACATCACCCGCCATTCCGGCAACGTAAACGGCCGCGACGACGGTTTCAAAAATATCGATATCAAATTTCACCGCCTGAGCAACAAAACCTGCAAGGATTCCCGCAAGCGTGTCGCCATTCCCGGCCTTTCCAAGCCCTGAATTCCCCGTTGGATTCACAACCACACGCCCATCCGGCGAACCGATCACAACACGTTCGCCTTTCAGGACAAGAATAACGTTATTCGCCACCGCGTAGTCACGTACTGCCACAACACGATCCTTTATCACCTCTTTGCCGGTCGTCCCAAGCAGACGCAAAAACTCGCCTTCGTGCGGGGTGAGAATCAACGGCGGGAGCGCGGACACTCCTGTCCGCATGGACGCCGCTTCGGCGTTCAGATAAACCTCACCTTCCTTTCTCGCCGGAGGAACCGGCGATGCGGACAAGAGTGTCCGCACTCCGTGCGACAACGCCCCCGCATCCAAAACCACCGGAACCGTCCGATTCTCCACGATCTCCCGAACCAGCTTCCGGGCGCCCTTATCCGTCGCCTTGAATCCCGGCCCGACGAGTATCGAATCAGCCTGCCGAAACACATCCGGATTCGTCACAAAAGCATCCGAACTAACCTCGCCATCTGTCTCAGCAAGCGTCCTTACGATCACCTCCGGAATCACCCGCGAAGCAACCTCGACCTTACACGAAGCCGGTACCAGCAAAGTCGTCAGCCCAACCCCCGACCGCATCGCCGAATTCCCACACATCACCGCCGCCCCGGAATAATCTTCGGAACCGGCAATGATCAAGGTGTGGCCGCGTTTATTCTTGTAGGAACCTTCGTTAAATTCCGTTCGCTCGAACCACCTTTCAACGTCGACGGGCTCGGTAACAAAAAGACTCGATGCTTGTTCCTCGATTAGCTCAAATGGTGTTCCGATATTCGCGACAATCAAATTTCCATTTAAAGCTGCCGCAGGAGCGATCACGTTCGCTGGCTTTGGTGCGGTAAACGTGACGGTGGTATCGGCCGCAACATTGCGTCCAATCGGAAAGCTCTTGTTCGCGTCAAGCCCCGAGGGAAGGTCAACCGAAATTATGGTTGGCCTAGGTTTATGATGTTCAAGTCGCTGAATCGCCTCAGGATAAATCCCTAACAATTCCTTCGAGAGTCCCGTTCCAAACATCGCGTCAACCACAACGTCGATACCGCCTGAACTAAGAGCCACTTCGAGAAGCGATAAAAGATCTTCGTCATCCTCATGAGGTAGAAGTTTGTTGAACTCACCGCCAGACGTTGCGACATCTTCTTCTAGAGTACGCAGGATATCAAAATTAACTTTCGCATCGCCCTTGGTCTGATTAGTGCGTCCGAATAATAGCAATGGCACAAATGCTCCATCCTTCCACAATATCCTCGCCAAAGCCGCTCCATCGCCGCCATTGCTTCCTTTCCCGCACAGGATCAAAACCGATTTGCCCTTGACCGAACCGCCAAGTTTCTCCGTGATAACGCGTGCCACCGCATGAGCCGCGTTTTCCATCAGCAGGATCGATGGAATGCCGTACCGCTCGGTTGTCAGACGGTCGACCTCTCGCATTTGTTCGGCTGTGAGGACCTTTTGCATGCTTTAAACTTGCCACAGATCGCAGCGAAACCGAAGTGGGGTGAGACATACGGAGAACTTACAAACCCCATCAGAGCGGCACGATATCCATCTGGGGTCTTGTCGCTCCGATGGAGTTTTGCATCTCCGGCCCTATATTTTAGCTTGACTCTTTGTTTCATTTATGCTACATTTTTGCATAGTGTACACGCGTGCTGTGACAACCGAAACGCCAGATATTTGAAAATATCCAGATCTGATAAATTTGTGCTCGGATCGCGGCAAGACCGTTCGAACCGGATCGTCTCATTCAAGAGCCAGGCTTTTCCCCCAAATGAGACGATTTTCAGCCGCAAATAGTTCTTACCAAAGGCTTTGATCCGTCTCACTTTGTCCACCTAAGTGAGACGGTGATCGGAACGATCTTGGGCTGTAATCGACTGCCAAAAGACGAGTTAACCCATTCGATTTCGCACAACTAAGCGGAAACCCTCTTAGCCTGGACATGACGGGCACTTAGGCTTAATATCGTAAAATGAAGTTCTTTCAGAACAGCCTCGCCCTTAGATAGCCGCTTCGCCCGACAGGCGAACGCGGCGGAACCCAACAAACACAACAATTCGATTGGAATAGAACGGTGCTTTTTCGTTAAACTTTAGGTTTTACCGCATTAAGTACGATATTGAACTTGGAACTTTGAACGACGCCCCATATGGACGAGAAATATTTCGCGAAAAAAGTAGAGCAAAAATGGCAGAAGATCTGGGCCGATTCCGGTGCTTTTCACACCGAGATCGACGATACCCGGCCAAAATTTTACGCACTTGAGATGCTGCCGTACCCGTCAGGCAACCTGCACATGGGCCACGTGCGAAATTATTCTGCCGGCGATGCTCTGGCCTGGTACAAACGGCTTCGCGGCTTCAACGTCCTGCATCCGATCGGCTGGGATTCGTTTGGGCAGCCCGCCGAAGATGCGGCGGTCAAACGCGGCGTCAATCCTCGTGACTGGACCGAGGCGAATATCGACACGATGCGCGGCCAACTTCAGCGGCTCGGTGTCAGCTACGACTGGCGTCGGCAGATGTACGCTCACCGGCCTGAGTATTATAAATTCGACCAGTGGTTCTTCCTGAAAATGTACGAAATGGGCCTCGCGTACAAAAAGCAGACGCAGGTCAATTGGTGCTCGACCGATCAGGCAACGCTCTCGAACGAACAAGCTAGCGGCGGCATCTGCTGGCGTTGCGGCAACCCGGTCACGAAGAAAGACCTCGAACAGTGGTTCCTGAAAACCACCGCCTACACCGACCAACTCCTCGACGACATGGCCGAGATCGAAGCCGGTTGGCCGGCGAGCGTCCTGAAACGACAGAGCGACTGGATGGGCCGTTCTGAAGGTGCGTTCGTCGATTTTGAGGTCAAGGCGTCGGGCGAAGATCTGTTCGTCTGCCCGATAGTCGATGGCATCACAAGCGCAAGCGATCTCGGCAAACATCGCGTCCGGGTTTTCACCACCCGCATCGACACGATCTACGGAGTAAATGCCTTGGTTCTAGCTGCGGAACACCCGATAATTCAAGCGAATATCGATAATTTCTCTGCCGAGGTCGCGAGCAAGGTCGCATTCATCCGTGCCGAGAATGCCAAACCGCAGGACCACGAAGCCGAGATCGAAAAAGACGGCATCGACACTGGTCTGAAGGCGATAAACCCATTCAGCGGTGAGGAGATCCCGGTTTGGGTTGGCAATTACGTAATGATGAATTACGGTACCGGAGCCGTAATGAGCGTTCCGGCTCACGATGAGCGGGATTTTGAGTTCGCCAAGAAATTTGGCCTGCACATTCGCCAGGTCATCTCGGAACCGCACATGGTTCACGAGCACAACACGATGCAGGCACTCGCTCTCGAACAGGCGATGCCGATGTACGGCATTCTGGTTCACTCCGATTACTGGAACGGTAAAACGAGCGAGGAAGCCAAGGTCGAGATGACCGCGTGGGCAGTAAAACATCACTTCGGCGAGGCCGCGACGACGTATCGCCTGCGTGATTGGGGCATTTCACGCCAGAGATTCTGGGGCTCGCCGATACCGATCATCTATTGCGACGATTGCGGCGTCGTGCCGGAGAAATTCGAAAATCTGCCGGTCGAGCTGCCGGAAACTGCCCCGTTCACCGGAACCGGCGAATCGCCGCTCGCAAAGGTGCCTGAGTTTTACGAAACAACCTGCCCAAAGTGCGACGGCCCGGCAAAACGCGAAACCGATACGATGGATACATTTGTCGATTCGTCGTGGTATTTCTTCCGCTACACCGATCCAACGAATGAGGTTTTGCCTTTCGATCCGGCCATGGCAGCGTATTGGGCGCCGGTCGATCAGTACATCGGGGGCGACGATCACGCGGTGATGCACCTGATCTACGCACGGTTTTGGTCGAAAGTGATGCGCGACATGGGCCTCGTGACATTCAACGAGCCGGTCACGCGTCTGCTAACACAGGGAATGGTCGTGGGCGAGACGTTCTTTGATGACGAAAGTGGAAAGCGCGTCTACCACCAACCTGCCGAAGTCACCGTAACCCGCGATGCCAAAGGCAAAATGGCCGGAGCCGTTTCGAAAGACGGAAAAGCCTTGAAATACGCGATCGAGCGAATGTCCAAATCGAAAGGCAACGGCGTCGATCCGGACGAAATGGTCGAGATCTACGGTGCCGATGCGGCACGGCTTTTCGTGATGTTCGCCGCCCCGATCGAGAACGAACTCGTCTGGCACGAAGCCGGTATCGAGGGCGGGGTCAGATTCCTGCAGCGTGTCTGGCGGCTTGTTTACAAATGGCGTGAAGCGTTGTCAGTTCCGCTTTCGGCTCAAAACGAAGTCCTCGACGCCGTTGCCGAAGGCACCGGCCCGGCCCGAAAGCTGCGCCAGAAAACGCACCAGACGATCCAGCGGGTCGGTGACAGCTTTGAGGTCCTGCAATTCAACACGCCGGTCGCCGCATTGATGGAACTTTCGAATGCTATCGGCGACATCGGCATCGATCCGCTGAACGCGACCGAAGCTGACGTTTTTGCCGTCCGCGAAGCAATGACCGCCCTGACACTGATGCTCACGCCTTTCGCACCGCATACGGCTGAGGAACTCTATTCGGTTCTGGTCAGCAATGAGAACGGAATGCTTGCAAACGGAGCAAGATTCCCCGAATTTAACGCCGAACTGGCAAAGGCAGACGAGATCGAATTCCCCGTTCAGGTCAATGGCAAACTCCGCTCGCGCATCGTCACCTCGCCCGAAACGCCCGATGGTGAACTTGAACGCCTGGCCTTCGCCGACGAAAAGATCCGCGAATTCACCGACGGAAAAACGGTCGTAAAGGTTATCATCGTGCCGAAGCGACTTGTGAATATCGTTGTTCGGTAGGCAATGGCGGTTGCAAAAACCGCCTATTCCAATCCGACAAAATCCAGATTAGAAACGGCTCCTGAGATCTGCTCGATCCGTGGAGCAAAACGATACCTTTTTGACGAAACACTAAGCGTATACGTCTGTCCTGTCACGACATTATCAAAGCTGTAGATGCCGAATGAACTCGTCGTTGCGGTTCGCCGAGCTCCTAGAGTGTCAGTGAGGATGACGGTCGCATTCCTCAGGCCGAGGCCGGTTGGGGTTGTCACGCGGCCCGAGATAGTTACGGCGGCGGCCGGGGTTGGCGTTGGTGTGGGTTGAACTGTGGGCGTCGGTGTCGGCAACACGCCATCCGAAAGCTTTATAACAAAAGCATCATTACTCGAGGAATCGACAGCGTGCGTAGCTTGAAACGGATTCATCGTCGGGAGGTTGGTTGAAGAGGTGAGTCCGGTAAAGTAGGCGTTCCCTAAATCGTCAAGTGCGATAGCTAAAGCCGATTCATTGCTAGTCCCGCCAAAATACGTTGAATACGCGAACCCGTTCCCAGCGGTAGTCAATTTGGTAACGAACGCATCCGACGAACCTCTCAGTGTCGCTTGAAACGCAGTCGCGGTCGGAAAATTGGTTGAGATAGTTCGTCCAGCAATATGAGCACTGCCCTGACTGTCAACCTTGATCGCATTACCTTGATCTGAATTGTTTCCGCCAAGATAGGTCGAATAAACAAGTGCGTTCCCCGACGTATTTAGCTTCGTCACGTACGCATCGATATCAAACGCTCCTCCGCCGATGGTCCCTTGGATCGGATTACTGAGCGGAAAATTCGTTGAGAATGTAGATCCGGTGACGTAGGCGTTACCTTGTGAGCTAACCGCTATCGCGTAACCATTATCACGATCGCTGCCGCCGAGATAGGTGGAAAAGACCAGTGCATTTCCCTGTGGATTCAACTTCGTCACAAATGCATCCTGGCCGTCCAGGTTGGTCCCGTTGAGCGTTGCCTGAAATGGGTTTGCGGTCGGGAATGTGGTCGAGCTTGTCGTTCCGGACACGTACGCATTCCCTTGAGTATCGATCGCGATCCCGAAGCCAGTATCAACACCGGAAGCAGTCCCTTGCGGGTTGCTTCCTCCGAGATACGTCGAATAGATCAGAGCATTGCCTGCCGGATTGAACTTTGTCACAAATGCGTCCTGGCTGCGGTCACTGGGCGATCCCCCGCGTATCGGCTGGAACGCATTCACAGTCGGAAAATTGGCTGCGGTGGTGAATCCGGTAACGTAGGCACTGCCTTGCGCATCGACCGCAATTCCGTAGCCCGTACCGAGACCGGTATCACCGGTCGGACCGGGATTGGTTCCTCCCAAATATGTTGAATAATCGAGGCCATTACCCGATGAGTTCAGCTTCGCGACAAATGCCTGTGTGCCGCCGCCGAGTGAGCCTTGAAGAGCATTCTGCAGCGGGAAATTCGTTGAATCGGTTCGTCCCGTTATGTAGGCATTGCCCTGGGTATCGACCGCGATGGCATTTCCAAAGTCTGTTGAACTACCGCCAAGATAAGTCGAATAGATGAGAGCGTTACCATTCGCATTAAGCTTGGTCACGAACACGTCGCTGCCGCCGCCTCCAGTTGCGGCCTGAAAGGGGCTGAGCGTTGGAAAGTTGGTTGAGCCTGTCTGACCGGTAATGTAGGTATTGCCCGTCGTGTCGACCGCGATCCCGTTGCCCTGATCGTTACCGTTACCGCCAAGATAGGTCGAGTAGCTCAGCACGGGATCAATAACCAGCGGCAGGCTGTGATCATATTCCGGAATGGAAAAACCGATCCGGTTTTTTCCCATGGCGACGTATTGTCCGTCGATCGATCTTCTTTGTTCGGCAATCTCCTGATAGATAACCGGTTTGTGAAGCCGAATTTCACCTCCCGTCGTTGACAGGACGAGGTCGCCTTCGGCATCAACTTCGATCCTCCCGGCTCCGGAAAACTCAAGGCCTATGGAGCTTGGGGTCGCTCTCGGACCGACGACAAAGTCATATTCCAACTGCCCGCCACTGCCGTAATAAACCAGGTCGATGCCGTCATAAACGTCTTCGTATCGAACCCCCCCAAAATTGGCGATATCAGTCATCCATTTGTCCGGATCGCCGCCGAGCAAATAATTCGTCTTACCGGTGAGCAAGTTTTCTCCAGTAACTTTCGCCTGGCGGTTCGCCCCCACAATTTTCATCCGCAGCGTGTCTGAATTTGGCTTCTGATCAGCCGCCGAGCTTTTTTGCAAGGCTAAGATCGCCTCGTTCGACGTCAAAAACAGCGAGAAACCGCTTCCGCGTGCTAAAAATTTTACCTGGCCGTTTACCTGGCCGTTGTTCGGCTCGAATGAAAGGGGAAGCGTGCCGAAGTTTGTCACAGGGCCAACCCGATCGAGACGGTCCGCGTTCGAGAATTTATCAGTCAGGCTTCCAAAAGCTGCTGTGAGAATTATTAAGCAAAGAGCGACCCTCGAAAAATTCTTCCTCATATCAACAAACTCCTCTATAATAAAGTCCAAAATCACTTTATAAATTTAGGCTAAGGCCTCGGCTATTACAGGAAAATTAACGGCAAATTGACGGCAATTTTGATGTGACGGACAAAATTCGAGAAAACGATCGATACGAGTTTGCTGATTTCCGGCTGGAAACTGGAAAGCAGGTACTTTTTTGCAAAGATGCCGAGATCCACCTGCCGAAACGTCATTTTCAGATCCTGACCTACCTGATTGAAAACCGTGACCGCGTGGTGACACGCGACGAACTGTTGAACGAATTTTGGGACGGCCACGAAGTTTATGACGATGCCCTGAGCAAATGCGTAGGGGCACTGCGTCGCGTCCTCGACGACAAGGAGCGAGCACCTCGATTTATAGAAACTCGTCGCGGCACGGGTTATCGATTTATTGGCGAGATCGGAGCCAGTGAGAGTTTGAATGTCGGAACCGTTTTGGACACATCTAACGCCTTGGCAGCCGATCAAACCCTTTCGGCGGTAAAACTGCCGTTTTGGCGTTCCAGGATAATTCTGATCTCAAGTTTAGCGGTGATAACGCTGCTGTCAGTGAGTTTTGTGGTCGGTGTTTACTTGCCCCGGCAAGAACAACCTTCCAGGCAGAAATTGTCCGGCATTGGTTCGATCGCGGTTTTGCCGTTGAGAAACCTCACCGGCGACACAGCAAACGATTATTTGTCCGACGGCTTGAGCGAGGGCCTGATCAACGAGTTTTCCCGTCATAGCGAGCTAAAGGTCATCTCACGCAGTGCATCATTTACTTTCAAAAATAAAGAGATCGACCTTCAGGAGGTTCGTGACAAGCTAAAAGTGGAAGCGATCCTCGAAGGCAGCCTGCGAAAGATCGGCGACGAAATGCGGATCGAGGTGAGCTTAGTCGATGTTAAGGATGGAAAGGTCCTATGGACGAACAACGATCCGACAAGTTCTGTTAGAAATTTCTTCACCCTCCAAAACCAGATCGCGTGTGACGTTTTGACGAGGATCGAAGCGGGAAGCTGCATTAAGGTCGAAACAGCTAAGAACATCGACGCGGAGGCATATCGACTTTATTTACAAGGCATCCACATCCGCAACGATCTTACTTTTGAGGCGATGACGAAGGCAGTCGAGCTTTTTGACAAGGCCCTGTCGATCGCTCCGAATTTTGCCAAGGCCCACGAGGGCATCGCAACAACCTACGTCATAATGGAATCAAATTCCCTCGTCCCCCCAGGTTCCGTCATCAAGAAAGCCGAGTCTCACGCCAGAGAAGCATTACGGCTCGACGAAAACTCGGTCGACGCATTATTGGTTTTGAGCGAGACGGAAACGTCGGACAATTACGACATGGCCCGGCGCGAGAGCATCTTGCGGCAAGCGGTTGATAAGAATCCAAATTTTGGCCGCTCGCGGATGTGGCTCGCCAGTACACTCGCAATGCGAGGAAAATTTGCCGAGGCCGAGAGCGAACTGTTGAAGCTGCAGGAATCAGACCCGCTTTCGTCCGGGGTCCAATTTACCTTGAGCGAACTTTATCTGAATTGGCGAAAGCCCGATGAAGCCATCAGAACTGCCAACTTGGTCCACGATCTAAAGGCTCCTGATTCGATCTCCGACAGGCTCCTCGCCAAAGCGTATCTGCAGAAAGGCGATCTGGACCAGGTCAAAACGCTGCTGGACAAAAAGCCGGATAATTATGAGAGCCTGCACGCGACCTGGTTGATAAGAACCGGCAAAGTCGCTGAAGCCGCCGCGGAGATCAAAAAGCTCGAGGTGACAGAGACCGGCAAAACCTCGCCATTTGTGATCGCGTACCTTTACGCCGAGCTGGGCGACAAAGATGCGGCTTTCAGATGGCTCGAAAGATCGTATGCGATGAGGCAATCAGACCTTGCCTCGTTAAAGATCGAACCGGCTCTCGATTCGCTGCGTGGAGATGCTCGCTACGTTGAGCTGATAAAGCGTCTTCACCTGGACAACTAGCCGCTAAAACCACCAAAGAACATCCCATGATCCGCCGTGGTTTAACCTTGCTTGCGATCTGTAAAGAAATTAGAATTAAAGCGTGCTAATCTAGAGTTTTAACCATGTGGTACCGTTTCTAAAATTTGAGCACCGCGATCCATAGATCCGCCATCTAAGTTCGAGCATGAAAGAGTGTCAGCTTTGTAAAACGTGTTTCGCCGACGCTGTTGTCACGTGTCCGAATGACGGGATGCCGACTGTGCATACGATTAGCGGCGAACCGGTTTTAGAGGGTAAATACCAGCTCGAATGCCGCCTCGGCCAGGGCGGAATGGGCGTTGTTTACAAAGCCCGCCACGCCTATCTCAAAACTCAACTCGCGATCAAGGTGATCCTGCCCGATCTGGTCGGAAATGATCCGCAGCTCGTCACCAGATTTCGCCAGGAAGCTCTCGCCGCCGCTGCCATTCGACATCAAAACGTCGTCAGCGTTACCGATTACGGCGTGATCGACGGAACTTTGCCGTTCCTCGTCATGGAATATGTCGAGGGCGAAGCTCTACACGATCTACTTGCGCGCGAAAAGTCCTTATCGCCTGAACGAGCGTTCGAACTGATGTCCGCCGTCTGCGCAGGTGTCGGAGCCGCACATCACCAGGGTATTGTTCACCGCGACCTCAAGCCGCTCAACATCATGATCTGCAACGACAAGCCAAACTTGTCGCAGGCGGTAAAGATACTGGATTTCGGGCTGGCAAAGATAAAGTCAGGCGAGTTGCTGGGTTCATTTATCCAGGCTCAAACGACCGGCCTGATGGGTTCGCCGTATTACATGGCTCCCGAGCAATGGGCGGACGAAGATCCTGATTCTCGTTCGGATATTTATTCTCTCGGGGTGATGCTCTATCAGATGCTGACAGGCGATGTACCGTTTAAGGGTTCATCGATCCCGGCGATCATGAAAAAGCACATCTCGGATCCGCCGCCAACGCTGGCCGCTGCCGGACTGCATGTCTCACCAGAGCTGGAGGCAGCGGTTCTGCATACCCTGCAGAAAGATCCGGAAAAACGAACACAGTCAGTTGACGTTCTGGTCGAGGAATTGCGAGCGGCGATCAAGCCGGGTGTTCAGTTTATCCACACGGCCCCAGCGTCGCTGCCGGTTTCATCGCTAAAGGTAACGACGCGGCCGCCGCAGTCGAGCGTTTTTGTTGACAACGTCGCGGTTGGCCGCTCTGCTGAGAGCGGGCTGCTTCTTATTGAGGGCATCCAAAGCGGTAACCATCGCCTTCGCGTCACGCATAACGGTTTTCGCGACTGGACCAGCGAAGTGGTATGCGATGGCAGGCCGGTCGAGGTGATCGCGGACCTGAGTTCGGGAACTTTAGATTCGAAGACGGCGATCCCGATGCCCGACGTCACAGTTGGCGGCGCTCATAAAACTATCGCCGCATCGCCGCAAAATGCGGACGATATGGCACAGACGGTTCAGCAGGATTACGCGCCCAGCCGCTTCAATGTTCAAGTCGATACCACGCCGCCGCCGAAAAAATCGTCTGCAAAACCGATACTTTTAGGAATCGGTGGACTATTCGCTCTCTTTCTGATTGGAATTGCCGGATTAGGTGCAGCATATATGCTGGGCGCATTCGACAGAAAGACCGTCGTCGGCCCCGGAAGTGCGACGCCGACCCCAGCGACGACGCCCGTGCCGGTACCGTCGATAACGCCGGATATGGCGGATATCCCGGGAGGCTCGTTCAGGATGGGACGCAATAGCGGGCCCGAAATGGAACGGCCGGAGCACGAAGTTACCGTTAGTGCCTTTTCGATGGATAAGACCGAGGTGACGAACGAGGAGTATTTCGCTTTTACTAGCGAAACTGGATATAAGCCAGTTCCGATCTATTGGACGCGTGAAGAGACGCCGCCGCCGCGTCAGGAAAAATATCCGGTCCGATCGGTCAACATTGCAGACGTTAACGCTTTTATTGCCTGGAGATCGAAACGTGACGGCATTCAGTATCGGCTCCCATCGGAGAGCGAATGGGAATTCGCCGCACGCAATGGTAGTAAAGGAAACCTTTTTCCCTGGGGAAATAAACCTCAGGATGAATGCGCGGTTCTCGGCAAATCGATCCTAGACCCGAGCAGAGTGGCAACAAATTCCTGCCCGAATGATTGGGGAGTTCAGGATCTGATCGGGAATGTTTTTGAATGGACATCGTCGCCTGCCGCTCCATATCCGGGAAGCCGCAAGGCAGAGCCGCCCAAGGAGCCTGAGAACATGGTCCGTGGCGGCTGTGCCAATAATACTTTCGCCGGGCCGAATGCCGTGACCTCGGCCTACCGGATCAAGGTCCCGGTAGCGAAACGCGACGGGCAACTAGGATTTAGATTGGTTAAGTAAGCTCCCAAAAGGTGCGGGTATGAGAAAGGGTGGATCGATACTAATTATCTTGGCATTTGCGACGATCTTTGCCATTTCGGCCGTGGAGTCAAGACCTGGGCAGCAGCAATAAGTTGTTCGGTTCGGGAAAAACCACAGCCCCGAAAACAACAAAGAAACCGGCAGCCAAATCTCCCGAATCCACAAAACCAAAAACGACCGCCAAATCTCCGGCTACCAAAGGATCTGCAGCGAAAGTTTCGACCTCAAAGGTAAAACCAGCTCCAAAGCCCACGGCCGCAGATATGGCAAAGAAGACAACGCCACCGAAAAAAGAACCCGCTGCAAGCGATAAGGCGAAATACACAGAGTTCAAATCGGCTCAACCCTCGAAGGTGGAGATCACGGCAGTTAAGGCCAAGCCGAACCTTGTCGCCGCCCCGACGAATAGTGATGATCGCTTCGAAGATCTGATCGAATCTGGCAACGAGGCTCGCGACGACCGAAATTATTCTGCCGCCGAGACGTCTTACAAGGCGGCTCGAACCTTGAAACCAAAGGATTCGCGCGCGACTTACGGCCTTGGAAATCTATACAGCGATCAGCAGCGTTGGGAGGAAGCGGAGAACGCCTATCGCTCCGCTATTCAGTTGGATCCCAACAATGCTACTTCTTATGTTGCCCTAAGTTATGTTCTGACACAGCCAATTGCTGCCCCGAACCTTTCGGAAAGGTACGAAGAAGCGGAAAAGCTCGCTCAAAAGGCGATCCAACTCGCTCCGTCGAATGCTCTGGCATTCGACCAGTTTGGCGTTGCACAGGAACTGCGAGGGTTGATCGGAGCAGAAACTGAGAATGCGTACCGTACGGCGATAAAGCTTCGCCCCTCTTTTGCTCCGGCGTATGCCCATCTTGGCCGTCTTTTGCGACGGCGGGGACTGACCAAGGAATCTGCGGCGGCTTATGACGATGCAGTCAAGCGGTCGAACGATGTGGCAACAATGATCCTTGTCGCTGAGGTGATGCAATCGGAACAGCGGTATTCCGAGTCGGAAAAGCTGCTTCAAAGTGCTCTCAACGGCGATCCCAGAAATCCGTCAGCGATGCTGCTGCTTGGCCGGGCTTTGACCGCTCAGGGGAAATACGACGATGCGGAACGCGTCTTGCGGGCGAATCTGAACATCAGCCCCAACGGTTTTACGGCAAACAGTCTTTTAGGCACCCTTTATACGCGTCAAGGGAAATTTGAAATGGCCGAGAGTTCGTTGACTGAAGCCCTCAAGACTGTTTCAGCGCTTGAAAAACGCGGGTTATCACAGCAGTTCGAGGCTGTTGGCGACGGTTTTATTAAGGCCGGCAACCGTCAGGCTGCCGAACGGTCCTACCGGCAGGCGATCGCCCTCGACAATGAAAATCAGGGGCTTGTAAGCAAGCTAGTGAAGGCTCAGCGAGGTTAAGAGATCTTTAGAAATGTATTGCCCCAAATGTAAGGAAAATTTTGACGAAGGCTCAAGGCGATTTTGCCCGACGGATGGTTCGCGCTTAGTCTCGGAGGCGGCCGGTTCAACTCCCGGCCGAACAGGCGGCATATTCGCCAATCTTATTCCGAAGATCGAAGCGATCAGTGATCTGGACGAAAACCTTTCTTCCGCCCCACGGCCTGTAACGGGGCAAACTGAAAATCGGGAGCCGGTGTTTACCATTCGTCCGGCTGAACCTGAACCTGTTTTTTTTGAACTCGATGATCTGGATCTGGATATCCAGCCAATGCAGTCAGATATTAAGCCGTCCGCTACGCCAATCCCGGTGAAGCTGGTTGAAGATAGGCCGGTCACCAGAAAAGTGCAGCCGTTCGAGATCCCGGCTGGACATGTCGATCTAACAAATTCGGGCAGAGATCGAGGCTTTGCTGCCGAGTTCGACATGAACAACCCGGAACATCTGGTGGATCGTACAGTAAAAGGCCGTTACCACGTTACCGAATTTCTTGGCGGTGACGAGATGGGGCTTGCCTATTTAGCAGATGATCGAATAGTCACGGATCGGAAGGTCCTTGTTCGTATTTTGTTCGAGGATGATTACGACGAGATCATGAGCAGTATTTTGGCCGAGGAACGAGTGTCGCTTTCGCACTTCAGCCATCCTAATATTGCGCGTCTGATAGACTCCGGCGAGTTCGCCAACGGTGCTAACTTCCTCGTGACCGAGTATGTGGATGCTCTGTCAGTGAATGACATTCTGACCATCCACGGACAGTTCGCCCCGCAGAGAGCGGCACGTGTTATCCGCCAGGCAGCAAGTGCCCTGAACGAGGCTCATCAGGAAGGCATCATTCATCGGGACATAAGGCCGGAGAATCTGATCATTGACGCATGTGGCGAGATCGAGCAGATCAAGGTAGTGAACTTCGGAGCGTCGAACGGTGATCCAAATGAACACAATATTGTCTATAAAGCTCCCGAGGTCTTAGAGGGTAAAATAGCGACAGTTGCGAGCGATATATATTCGCTGGGCGTGGTTGCATACGAAATGCTCACCGGCCAGCTGCCGTACGAGGGATCCACCGCCCGCGAATTAGTTCGTTTTCAAAGCGCCGGGCTTCCGGTGATGCCCACCGACCTGCGGCCGGACCTGCCGCGTTCTGTCAACGAGGTCCTCGATCGTGCGCTTGCGTTCAATGGCTCCGATCGTTTTCCAAAGGCTCGTGATTTTGGTGACGCTCTTTTTTCCTCGCTTTCGGAACCGTCGCGGCCGATCGCAGCCCTCGAGCCGATCAGGCCGCAAGCCGAGCCGGAGACTGCCAACACGGCTAACGACCAGGCCCCGCCGGTCGAGAATACGATAAGAAAAGGCAACTTCGTTTCGCTGGAGCCGATCTCGGCAAAACACGCTGAGGAGTCTCCGAACAGTAATGCTCCGGCAGAGCCTAGCTGGCGAAACCGTTCGCCGGAACCGCCCGAGACAGGGTCATCCTGGAAAAAGGTAGTGGCGGCTGTTGCAACTTTGGTGATTCTGTCGATGGTCGGTGTGGTTTGGTATTTTTGGATCTACAATGCACCGTTGGTAGAGGATCGGGCCGTGCAGCCCGTTCAGACTGCGGACAACGCGACGCAGGCTCCGGCGCCAGCCCCGGAAACTGAGATGCCGCCGTTGCCGCGTAATGTATCTCAGCCACCAAACTCGATCTTTTATCAGAATACGAAAGAGAATCTAAAAGGTGACCTACTGCGAAACTTCGTCGGGTTTACGCTTTTTTATCCGAAGGACTGGAAAATAAACGGCCCCCAGAACGGAGCCACAGCTAATTCCCGCGGAAAGTTCCTCGACATTTCTCGAGTCACGCCCGAAGGAAAGCTAAAAGAGCAGATGCTCATAAGCTATTATTCGAGCAAGGGTACTTTTAACGATGATTCTGAAAAATTCCCTGTAATGGTCAAGGAAACCAACGACACCTTGAAGAAGATACTGCCGGGTTATCAGATGGTTTCGGAAGGTGAGATAAAGTTGAACGGCAACTGGCGAGCCTACGAGGTCAAGTTCCAGGGCGGCGGCACTTCTGAGAACGGAGAGAAACTTATCGTCTGGGGGCGGCGTTTGTTCATTCCCGCGGCCAGGCTTGGCGTTCGTAATGGATTTGAGATCACAATGCTCGCAACCTCACTCGCCGAAAACGTCCGCAGCGTTGACGACATAGGCGTAAAAGGGGAACTAGCCGCTATCCTTGACACTTTCGAGCCAAGTCAAAACTTCTAATTCCCCTACAAATTCTGGTCTAATTTACTGAGCCGTCTGTACTTCACTGCCCTTCAGGCGGCGGCGTTTGCGTGCGGCCCGCCACGTGCGAATGCCTTCGCCAGTGAGACTCAGGATCGAGCGGCGGTTATCGAACAAGAGCTTGAGCCACGCGGATTTACTCATCTGGGGGAAATAGATCCCTCTAAAGAACAATCTTGCCACCAAGTGGCCGATTCGAACGTCGATCGGAGCTTCGCGGATGGCATTGACAGCCTCCCAGTTGCGCTCGGGGCTGTACGACCTGGACCACGCATCGAAGGTCTCTTTCTTCGCGTCTTCGATCGTCATCTTGAGCGGATCGTGGGCCATTACGAACGGAGCGAAATCAAGCCAGTGTTTCGGACGGGAAAGCCGTCCTGCTTTTTGCAAACGGTCGTAAAGCGGCGTCGAAGGGAACGGTGTCAACTGGCCAAAGACGGGAAGGCCCGGAGCCCAGCTTTCGATCTCATCAACCGTCCGGTTCGCGACACCAGGGGTGTCGTTGTCCATTCCAAAGATGAACGACGTGATAGCGTATATATTCCGCTTTCGTAGCCCTTCCAAAACGGCCTGATAATTTTCCGGCTTGGAAAAATTCTTATTAACGTCGGCCATATTGGCCGGATCGATCGATTCCATACCAATAAAGACCCATCTGCCACCGGCTTGAGCGATCAGATCGACGAGTTCCTCGTCCGCGAGCAAATTCGCACTGATCTGCGCGACCCACGGCAGCGTTGCACCGGCGGCGATCATGTCGCGAAGCAGTCCTTTGAGGCGTTTTTTATTGATCGCGAGATTGTCGTCGATAAAGAACACTGCTATCTGGCCTTTCTCTTTCTTCGCTCTCGCTTTCAAGCGGAGAAGTTCCTCGACGACGCTCTCATTTGTTCTAAAACGGATCGAATCGCCAAAGAAGCCCGTAACGGTGCAGAATTCGCAGCCGTATGGACATCCGCGCCCGGTCTCGATCGGAACTACGAAAAACTTGCCCCAGCCTTCGCCCATCTTGGACAGCATCGGCTGCATGAATTTTGGAACGAGAGAAAATTGATCGAGATCAAGCGTTTCCCAGGGGATGTGCGGGTATTCGACCAATGCTGGTTTTACATCGTTGCCCTTTTCATCCAGTGCCGGCTGATAGATCTCTTTAAGTTCACCACGGGCTGCGTCATCAACGATCTGAGCCCAGTAATCATCAGCTTCACCGAGAGCAACGGCATCCGCGTGACGCGGGCCCCCGTCTTTACCAAGAGCCTCATCCGGACATTCCGTAACGTGCGGCCCGCCCATCACGACCTTAAATCCGGCTTCGCGCAGTGAATCCGCCACGAGATATGCACGTGCGACCATTCGCGTCATCGCTCCGATCCCGACCAGGCCGATGTCGTTATCCTTGCAGAATTGGACGAGCTCCGGCCGCGTCATAGCCTTCGCGTTGCCGTCGATCAAGATCACCTCGTGTTCCGGCGGAGTCAGCGACTGCAGCAAGAACATCCAAAGATGCGGCATGAAATTCCGCGTTATACCGTTGTCCGGGTTATAGAGTAATATCTTCATTCAAAAACGACCGAAATCAGCTAAGACTACTTCAGAATTCTAATCGCCTTGGGGCTCAGAGGGGTAATAGTACGATTATGAGCCCTTATCATCTCACTTTTCGGCACATATATCTATTTTAGAATAATCTTTTTCATTATCGCGTAAAACAAACGCTCAGGCAAGAGCCGGCGCAATGTCAGAATTCCTTTCGTATTGACACCGTAGCGAAGCTTTTTTGAACCGTCGGTAACAGCTTCATAGATCGTTTGAGCGACGATCTCACCGTCCGGAGCTTCCTCGCCAGCCTTCTGCATATTCGCGATCGCACGCGAGACAAAACTGTCATAGGCAGTCAATCCTTCTTTCTTTGTTACGTCCTGAGACCGGCTGTAAAAATCTGTTTTTATTGGTCCTGGTTCGATGATCTTGACGCGGATGTTAAACTCGGCGAGCTCGTATTGAAGCGATTCCGAAAATCCCTCCACGGCCCATTTGGTCGAATGATAAAGGCTGTATACCGGAAATGTGATACGGCCGCCGACCGATGCGATATTAACGATGGTGCCACGCTTTTGTTCACGAAAATACGGCAGGATCTCTCGGCACACGTTCATTAAGCCCAATACATTCGTCTCAAACTGGCGCTCGATCTGTTCGGCCGAAGCTGCTTCGAACGCACCTATAAGTCCGTATCCCGCATTATTTACCACGGCATCGAGACGGCCGAATTTCTCAAACGTAGCTTCGATCGCTGAGCGTATGGTTTCTGGATCAGTAACATCGAGCCGCAAACATTCAATATCAACGATCTTCTGCAGATCAACCGCTTTCTCAGGAGAACGCATTGTCGCCGCGACCTTCCAACTCTTCGCCTGAAAGAGCTTTGCGGTATGAAGTCCGATCCCTGTCGATGCTCCGGTAATTAGAACGACTCTATCCATAAGAGTATTTTTAACGCAAAGCCCGCGAGGTGCAAAGACGCAAAGGAGAATCTGCATGCGACAACTCCCTCCCGATTCTTTGCCCGCTTTGCGGCTTCGCACCTTTGCGGTGAAAAGTCTTATAATTTAGTTATGAAGTTCCTGCATATCGCCGACGTACATCTGGGATGTACGAGATACCAACTTCCCGAGAGTCCGCGCGATTTTTTTGACTCGTGGATCGATGTTTTAAAACGGTACGCGATCGACGAGAAGGTGGATTTCGTCATCATGTGCGGCGATTTCTTTCACAAACGTTCAGTTCCGCCCGAGACGATGAACTACGCTGTCGAAGGCCTCACAATGATGCGTGAAGCCGGAATTCCTGTCGTCTCGATCGAGGGTAATCACGATCAGAAACATACCGACAGCGATTTTAGCTGGCTCCGTTCTCTATCGAGTTGGGGACTGATAAAACTGCTGGAGCCCGGTAAGATCGCGGCTTCCGACAACGCAGTCAAGGGCGACACTCTTACCTACGACCCCTGGGATGAAGCGACCAAACGCGGCGGCTATATCGACATCGGGCGGGCTCGGATATTCGGTTCGGACTGGTATGGAGCATCAGGTAACTGGGCGATCCCGATGCTCACGCGGGCAATAATGGAAAATCGCCGCGATGGAGCCTTTCACACCTTACTCCTCCACACCGATGTCGAAGGCCATCAGATGCATCCGATCCCGGCGTTATCCATTTCAGCTCTTAAAGAACTGAAATCGGCAGTGGAATACGTCGGCCTCGGCCATACTCATAAGCATTACGAGATCGACAACTGGGCGTTCAATCCCGGATCGATCGAGATCACAAATATCAGCGAGTTCCGCGAGACAAGAGGTGCGTTCGTCGTCGAGGTCGATGACGAAAATAACGTTTCGGCCCGACACGTAACCGACTATCATTTCCGGCCGTTTCAGCAGCTAAAGTTTAATGTCGATAACGTCGATCAGGCGTCAAAGGTCACATCCGGGGTAATAGATCTGATCGATCGCGAGGCACGCATCGCCGAACCGGGCAAACCGCGGCCGATCATCGAGGTCGCTCTTCGCGGGCAGCTCGGCTTTCCAAATTCGCTCCTTGAAATGCAGAAAATGCGAGATGAAACCAAGGCTCTGACCGATGCCCTTCACGTCCGCATCAAGAACCAGACGGTCCCAGCGGATTATCTAGATACTGACGAAGACGCTCCCGACGAAGGCCGCGAGCGTCTCGAACGCCGTGTCGTTAGCGACCTTGTCTTTCGAGACAACCGCTACAAGGCCATTAACGATTCCATCGCCGACGCCGTTATCGGAGCGAAACGAATGGCTCTCAGTGATGACGAACCGGCGAAGATCGCGGAGTTTATTGCAGTTAAGCTAGATGAGGTAAAAAGGAGCTGAGGAGAAAGGTAGTGGAAGAGGAATCTGAGCTGAGCCGCTCCCCTTTTCCTTTTCTACTCTTCTCCGCTTCCAAACATATGTCAGAAATACTAGACAAAGTTCGCGGGATCAAAACGATCCCGATCTTCCCTCTCCCGCTCGTTATGCTGCCGAACGAGATATTGCCGCTGCACATTTTTGAAGATCGGTATCGGCAGATGCTCAGGGATGTCGAACATGAAGGCAAATATTTTGGCGTCATGCTTTTCGAACCACAGGATGCCTTTGAAGATCGTCCGGCTCCCGGTTCTGTCGGCTGTGTCGCCGAGATCAGAGAATCTGAAACCCTCGAGGACGGACGGTCAAATATTCTGACGCTTGGCGTAGTGCGATTCAGGCTGATCGATTATGTAGACACTGGCGACCCATATCTTGTCGGTGATGTCGAGTTTTTTGAGGACGAAAAAAAAGACGTAGGCGAGCTGACACCATTAGCGGATGACGTTTTCGCTTTATTTGAGCGAATGGCAAAAGCAGCGTTCAAAATGAGCGGCAGCCGCGGACAACTGCCCGAGATCCAACACAGCGATCCCGAAGCCCTTTCGTTCCTGATCAGCGCTGCGTTCAATTTCGAGAACGACAAGAAACACGGCCTGCTAAGAACGACCTCAACAATAGTACGCCTGACCGAGCTAAAAAAAGTCCTCGACCAAGCCGTCGGCCAGATCGAGGAAAGTGCAGAAATTCAAACTGTCTCACGAACAAACGGACACAGTAAGAAGAAGATCGATATCTAGTTCCCGAGAGAATTCCGGAAAAAATCGATCAACCTCTGATCATAGGTCTCCGATTGCTCCATCGACGCATTGATGATGCTGAATCCGGAGGGGCTGAGGTCGGTCTTGCTTTCGACCTTGTTCGTCGACGCAAAACACTTGTTGAGTTTCGCGGTGGATTCCTGAAAGTCCTTCGCGTCGACGCCTGCCAGCAGAAGCACGTCGCGATTCTCGATCTTTTTCGCCGTGTCGCACACAGGCTCGCGCTGATAGCATCCGTCGAAATAGTACATCCGTGTGCCAAGCTGAGCGAGTTTTGCGGTCGCAAAACTCGCGAAGGGGAATCGCTTGCCTAACGAGGCGGTCAGAACGCCATCTGAATCGGAAGGGGCAGAATCAACGGCGAGAGCTTTGATGGTTTTGTCCTTAGCGGCGGTTGCGACCGCGACCAAGGCTCCCATCTCGACGCCGAAAATGCCCATTTTGTTCTGATCGACCAACGCGATATTGGTCGGTGTCTTCAAGTTCTTTAGGAATTGAACGGCAGCAAGGCTGTCTTCGGTCTCGCAACCGCCGAACGAGGCATTCTGAACCGGCGGATTTTCGCCGTGGCCGCGTTGATCGGGCATCAGGACGGTAAAATTTGTCGATTCATTGAGCTTAACGCCCAGATTTAGAACGTATGAGCGATCAGCTCCATACTTATGCAGAAGTATCACCGCCGGTGCTCCTTCGGCACCGCGAAGCAGCCAGCCGCGGGTCGATCCGCCGTCACGGTTAGGCCACGTCTCATCAGTAACCTTTGCCGCCCGCGTACTGAGTTGGCCGTATTTATCCGGCGTCACTAAATACATTGCTTTCAGGGGACGCGCAGTTTTGTACACAAGCCATACCGAGCCTGCGGCAACAGCAACCAATACGAGCAAGACGATCGGAAGCAAGAGGCGTGTAAAGCTTTTAACAAGACGGGTAGATTTAGCCATAGCAGCGTTAGTTTTTATTGCAGAATTTTGCCGCAAAGCGGCATCGAACGGGTGTGGGTAAAAGCCAGCAAATGTGGGCCTTTCAGATAGGCCAGTTAAAATGTTACCATATTCGCCAGCCTCTAAGGAAGAAGTTTTTACGATGTTAAACCAAATTGTCCTCGCCCTTTTTCTGACTTTCTTTTCAGTTTCTCCGAGCCTTTTTGCCCAAGTCGCGATGCCTGTTTCAGGGGCGGGTGCAACAAAGATCATGCCGATCTCCGAAGTACGCGAGGGCATGCGGGGAACGGCGAGAACAGTTTTCAAAGGCAGCAAATCAGAGGAATTTGGCGTTGAGATCCTCGGCGTCGTGCCAAACTGGATCGGGCCGCGGCAGGACATCATTGTCGGAAAATTAAGCGGAGCGAACGCCGAACGGACCTTTGTTTTTGCAGGAATGTCCGGGTCGCCGGTTTATGTCGACGGCAAACTGATCGGTGCGATCTCGTACAGTTTTCCATTTGCTAAGGAACCGATCTGCGGCATTACGCCCTTTGAGCAAATGTCTTCGGTCGTAGAACAGGCGGTCACGGCGAAAACTTCGATGAGCACGCCGAGAACTTTTACGTATGCCGAACTTCAGGCGGACAGATGGAAGCCAAGCTTCAATGAGGTGGCGAGGACGCCGGCGGCGTCAGGATTTTCGTCGGATTCGAGGTTGATGGCGATCGCCGGTCAGACATTCACGCCGATATCGACCCCCTTGTATTTTTCAGGCATTTCTCAGCAAACACTCGATACATTTGCACCCGAATTAATGAGGGCCGGCATCACCCCGGTTGCCACCGCGGGCGGCGGTTCAGCGATCAAACCCCTCACGCCGTTCAATGAAAACACCCTGCTAGGCGGCGACTCCATAGTTGTTTCGCTCTCGCGAGGCGACATTCAGATCGCCGCCGCGGGAACCGTCACGCTTCGCGACGGCGAAAAGATCTACGCCTTTGGCCACCCGTTCTTCAGTCTCGGATCGGCAAATTTGCCGATGGCAGAGTCTCACGTTGTCACTGTCATCCCAAACGCAAATAACTCTTTCAAGCTCGCCGTCCCCGACGCGACTGTCGGAGCGATGACGCAGGACCGGGCAACCGCTATCTATGGAAAGCTTGGAGCGGAACCGAAAATGCTGCCGGTCAAAGTAAAGCTCACGAACAGCCGCGGCCGGGTGAGCGAGATCAATTTTGAATCCGCATTCGACGAACTTCTAACGCCGCTAATCGTCAATGCCGGTGTCGGGAACACGCTCGCGTCGCAGGAACGCGGCCTCGGCGACACGACCATCGAAATGACCGGAGAGATCAAGATAAAGGGTGAGGAGTCGATCCGTCTAAACCGCCGCTTTGCCGGTGCGCAGGCAACAGCCCTTATCGCGGCAGCCCCGGCGATCCCGCTTTCGGCATTGTTGAGAGCCAATTTTGAAGGGCTCGAGATCACGGGCGTTGATATCACGATGACCGCCCGCGATGGCAGCCGAACCGGCTTGGTCGATCGCATTTCGGTTAACAAAAACTCTGTGAAAGCAGGAGAAACGATCGAGCTGACAGTGTTTGAACGTACTGAATCGGGCCAATTTACCGCTCGAAAAGTGCCGGTCACGATACCCGCAGATGCAGCTCCGGGCACGGTCACCCTAACGGTGGGCGACGGAAATGCCGTTCAGCAAAACGCAGCTATCACCCAGTTCACTCCCAAGAGTGCGTCAGAACTTATCTCGACCATCAATCGCCTGAAACGAGCAGACCGTCTCTATTTAGTTCTTTCAAGAACCAGCACAGGCACCATCATCGGCTCCAGCGAAATGCCGAACCTGCCGCCATCAATGCTCGCCACTCTAAATAACGACCGCACCGCAGGCGGATCAAAGCCTTCGGTTCAGACAATCATCTCGGAAATGGAATTGCCATCCGGCGAGTTTGTTATTAGCGGGTCACAGACGTTGAATATTGAAGTGGTTCGGTAAAATACACTTGCCCGAGTGTCAGCAAGAGCGATTCGCCCGACGTGGCAGAATCTCCCTTGCAAGAGATCATGCAGCTTTCCCGTTTGCGATCAGCGTAGGATATTTGCCCGTCCAGCAGGCAGAGCAGGAGCGTGAATCGTCGATACCGATCGCCTCGAGCATTCCTTCCAAAGAGAGATAACCCAGGCTGTCGGCTCCGATGTATTCGCACACCTTCTCGACCGACATTTGTGCGGCGATGAGGTCGTCGCGATTTGGCGTGTCGACGCCGTAGTAGCATGAATGAGCCGTTGGCGGGCACGAGATGCGCATGTGAACTTCGGTTGCTCCTGCATCACGAACCATTTCGACGATCTTTTTCGACGTAGTTCCTCGAACGATCGAATCATCCACCAAAACAACCCGGCGGCCGTTGATCAGATCTTTGATCGGATTTAGTTTAAGCCGCACACCAAACGATCGGATCGATTGCGAAGGCTCGATAAACGTCCGCCCGACATAGTGGTTGCGGATAATTGCCTGCCGAAAATTAATGCCGGATTCGCGTGCATAACCGATCGCCGCCGCAACGCCGGAATCGGGAACTGGAACGATCAGGTCGGCATCGACCGGATGCTCGATCGCCAGGCGTCTGCCCATTTTGTGCCGCGATTCATTGACCGACTTTCCAAAGATCGTTGAATCGGGGCGGGAGAAATAGACGTGTTCGAAAGTGCAGACCGAAACGGGCTTTTGTTCAAAGGGCATCGACGAATGAACGCCGTCGGCATCAATGATGAGCATTTCGCCCGGCTCGACCTCGCGTTCATAAGTCGCGTCCATCAGGTCGAATGCACACGTTTCAGAAGCAACGCACCACGCGTCCTGGTACTTGCCCAAAACCAACGGTCGAAATCCGCGGGGATCACGGATCGCGATCAGGGACGTCGGCGTCAAAAACAGGAGGGAAAACGCTCCTTCGGTATCCTGTAGAACTTTTTTGATCGCCTCGACCGCGTCTTTTGCCGGCGTACGGGCGATGCCGTGGAGAATGGTTTCGGTGTCCGAGGTCGACGAAAAGATCGCGCCGGCCTTTTCGAGCTCAATGCGTTTCGCCGCCGCAAACGGCAGATTACCGTTATGACAGATGGCGATCTGCCCGTGCTGGCATCGCACCGAAAACGGCTGGACTTCCTTGATCGTGTTCTTTCCGGTGGTCGAGTAACGCGTATGCCCGATCGCACTCGAACCTATTAGCGTGGGGAGAACCTCAGGATTCAAGACATCAGCAACCAGCCCGATCTCGCGGTGCTGATACAGATCGACTCCGTCCGAGGAAACGATCCCGCACGCCTCCTGGCCGCGATGCTGCAAAGCAAACAGCCCAAGCTGCGTCAGCGTGGAAGCCTCAGAATGGCCAAAAATGCCAAAGATCCCGCATTCTTCGTGGAGCTTATCGAGGACTAATTCCATGTAGCCTATTTTGCCATTTGCGCTCGATTTCGACAAAGATGAACTAAGGTCGGAGATCGTTACGGAGCACAAACCCCTTGAGCATTACAATTTGTTGTGCTCGGACAGCCCTGATTACGACACTGAAGTGGGCTCGTGCATGCACAATTGGCCGCGATGGCTAAGGCGTTGTGCGGCGCGGTTAACGAGACAATGATCGGGATCGCAACTGCCGAAGCGAGTCCGATACGTTTTATGACCTGTCGACGGGTGGGCATCTCCGAAATCTTGAAAGACCCGTTCCTTAAGAGTTCCCTTTCGTGCAGTTGCGTCAGAGCCAGCTCGATAAGCTCACGCCCGGCCGACTTTCCAAAGCGAGCTTCGAAAGCCTCAAGTATCTGATGGATCGAGAGTTCACCGCTGCAGTTTTCCCAGATGAACGACGAAGTTTCGTTGAGACAATGGGCTTTGTGAGAATTCAGATCGTAAACGAGAGTTTCTCCCGGGAGCGTCTGTATCACTAAATTTTCCGAGCGAGCTTGTGGATGAAAGTCGTTCCGCATTTTTGTCTCCAAAAGTGTCTTTAATGGTGATGGTAATCGCTATTTTTGCACAGGAATCAGTTCGGAGCAATAGTTGCCGGCAGATCGCTGATGGAGTTAATGTTCACGAAAAATAACTCACTTCCGGGCAGTTCGCTATATTCAGCTTCCTCCAGTATCCGCGTGTTTAAGGCCGAAGTAATACCAGCCAATCGCGGCAGTCTGCCTGCATCGGCGAGTTGTCGCTCAACTTCCTTCAGCACTACATCGCGTCGATAGAACGCGCACAGCGGCTGCAAACGACCATCCGGCTGTCGCGGGACGACCGCGTCGACCGCGTCGTCGGTCAGCCCAGCGAGTTTGTTTATCAAGTCGCCCGAAGCATACGGCAGGTCGCACGCCAGCACGAACGTCCACACGGTCGACGAATAAGCGAGCGCCGTGTGCAGGCCGCTCCAGGCTCCAAAACCGGGCTTGAGATCGGCAACCACGCCGCGGCCGAGGCTGAGGAGCCGTTCAGCATCGAATTGCTCCTCCGATCTGACGACGAAGCGGACCGTCTTCGGCGAAGCGGTTCGTTCAACCATTTCAGCCGCTCGGCTAGCCAGCGTTTTGCCGTCGAACGCCGCGAACGCTTTGTTGGAGCCGAACCGGCTGGATATGCCGCCGATCAGAATGAATGCATCGAATATTGAACTCATTTCAATAAGAAAGACGCGGTATTTTTATCCTTGACATTTTGTATTATATATGCTACATTATTTCAAAATTTCTCGATATTTGAAAATAAAAGACCTTATTTTTGGTAGGCACTTTCGCACCTAAGCGTTTGTTGTTTTCCAAGTGAGACGGTTTTTTGCGATAACTATTCCAGATGCAGCATTTAGGCCGTCTCACTTTGTCCCGGTAAGTGAGACGGCTGGATCGAAATAACAACGGATTTAGAGGTCGGAGTGAAACTCCGTTTCGCAAAGCTGCCGAGCGGGATCAATGGATTTGCCTCAGGGAAATAAGCCGCGGCACAGCCTCGCGGGATCTCGTATTCCACGACCGTAAATCCGAAAACGTGCCGCTCGCAGCCGTCGAAATGACTCGTAATATCGACGGATCGGCCATCCGCGAGGCCACGATCATTGATGTCATCGCGGTTCATAAAAACAACGTGCCTATCGCCGTCGATCCCGCGATAGCGATCGTCAAGGCCATAGATCGTCGTGTTGAACTGGTCGTGCGACCGGAGCGTCGTCAGGATCAATTTACCAGGCGGCAGCTCGAAACTGCGCAGAGTGCTCACTCCGAACCTGGCTTTCCCGGTCGGGGTTGGAAACCTTCCGTCGTTTGGTGGATTCGGCATGTAGAAGCCGCCCGGAACGCGAATGAGCTCGTTGTAATTCTCACAGCCCGGAACGACACGCGATATCGCGTCACGGATCTGGTCATAATCGCCGCGCATTGCATCCCAATCGACCGTACTCCGTTTACCGAGGACAGCTTTTGCAAGCTGGCAAACGATCCAGGGTTCGCTTCGCAGATGTTCTGAACCGGGCTCGAAAATGCCCTTCGACATCTGTACATTGAGCATCGTACTCTCGGTCGAAACAAACTGTTCACCGCCCGCCTGACGGTCGATCTCGGTACGGCCGAGGCATGGGAGTATCAAGGATGTCTTGCCCGGAGTGAGTGCAGTGCGGTTGAGTTTTGTGATCACCTGAACGGTAAGGCGACAGTTTTGTAGGGCGGCCGCGACCACTTCCGTGTCAGGTGATGCCGCTACAAAATTGCCGCCCATCGCGAAGAACACCTTCGCCCGGCCGTCTCGCATCGCGGCGATCGATTCAACCGTATTGAGTCCATCTCGCGAGGGTGCCGTAAAACCGAATTCGCGTTCGAGGTTATCACGGAATATTGGGTTCATCTTTTCCCAGATGCCCATCGTCCGGTCGCCCTGCACGTTCGAATGCCCGCGTACAGGGCACAGCCCCGCTCCGGGCCGGCCGATCGCCCCGCGAAGCAGATGTAAATTGACAATATCCTGGATCGTCGCGACCGCTTCCTCATGCTGCGTAACGCCCATTGCCCAGCACGTGATGAATGCCTGTGATGCCGCGATCATCGCTGCCGCTTCGTCGATCTGCTCTCGCGAGAGGCCGCTCGACGCTAAAACATCGTCCCAAGATGTGGCATCGAGTTCTGCTATCAGATCGTCGTATCCGTCGGTCTTGGCCGCTATAAAACTTCTGTCGAATATTGTGCCGGGAGCTCTGCGTTCACGTTCGAGCAGCGATTTCATGACCCCTTTCAGGACTGCCATATCTCCGCCGATGCGAACGGGCAAATGGAGATCGGCCAATGGTGTCGCTTTGTTCGCAAGAAGTGTAAGAGGGCCGGCGAGTAGATTACCGTAATGCTGAGGATTCGGATCGACGAAGGCGGTCAGCCCGACTTCCTTAAGCGGATTGATCGCAATCATTTTTGCTCCAGCGAGCTTTGCCGAACGCAGGCTGGAGAGCATTCGCGGGGCGTTAGTGCCCGGATTCTGGCCGATGATGATGACCAGATCGGTTTTTGTGAAATCTTCGAGCCTGATCGTCGCCTTGCCAAGGCCGATCGATTCGGAGAGGGCCACGCTGGTCGATTCGTGGCACATGTTGGAGCAATCGGGAAGATTATTCGTCCCAAATTGACGCACAAAAAGCTGATACAGGAATGCCGCCTCGTTCGAAGTACGGCCCGATGTGTAAAAGATCGCTTCGTCAGGTGAATCAAGCGAATTAAGCTCACCCGCGATCATCTGAAACGCGTCATCCCACGTAATGGGAACGTAATGCTCGCTTCCCTCTCGAAGCACAAGCGGTTCAGTTAATCTCCCTTGCTGCCCGAGCCAAAAGTCGGTCTGGTCAGAAAGCTGCTTCACGGAATGCTCGGCAAAAAACTCACGGCCAATGTGCTGCGTCATGCCTTCGTCGGCAAGGGCCTTGGCTCCATTTTCACAAAATTCGTTGATCGTTCGCCGATCAGGATCGGGCCAGGCACACGACTGGCAGTCAATACCGCCCTTCTGGTTCAGCTTCATCAGGCCACGCGCACCGCGGACCAAACCCATCTTGCCGAATACGTGCTTTAGAGCATTGGTGACCGCGTGAATACCCGCCGACGTATCAGGCGGAGGGGTGACTTTCAGTTTTGGGGACTTTTCGCTCATCGAACTAAGGAGTGCTGATTCGCTCGCTGCCGCAGTATATATTGAACCGGCCGTCGCGGACAAAACCAATAAGTGTCATGCCATATTCAGTCGCAAGTTCAACGGCCAGGCTCGACGGAGCACCAACCGCAGCAAGGATCGGGACTCCCGCCATCAACGCCTTTTGCACCAGCTCGAAACTCGCCCGGCCGCTAACAAGAAGGATACGGTTCGATAACGGCAATTCCCCTGCCAGGAATTTTGCCCCGATAACCTTGTCCAGAGCATTGTGACGTCCGACGTCTTCGCGAACAATATCCAATTCGCCCGTCATGGTAAATAAGGCCGAAGCGTGGAGTCCACCGGTCGTTTCGAAAACTGATTGAGCTTCGCGGAGTTTCTGCGGAAGTGAATGAACTAAGCCGCCAGCTACCTTAAGGTCGTTCGTGATTTGTTTGACACCCGTCGCGAGGGCTTCGATGGACGCTTTGCCGCAAACGCCGCAGCTCGAGGTTGTGTAGAAGTTGCGTTCGAGGCGTTTGAGATCAAGGTCGAGAACGTCACGCAGGTCGACACGAATGGTGTTTGAGTTGAGTGCAGATGCACGGTCAAGTGTGCCTTTGTTCGATCCGATCTTGAGGCCGCAGTGGCGGATCTGTTTGATCTGCTCCGGTGAAATAATGATGCCTTCGGTGAATAGAAAACCGGCGGCAAGCTCGCCATCGTCGCCAGGCGTTCGCATCGTTATCGAAACGGCCTTGTGGGGGGCGTCGGGAAAACCGAGGCGAATTTCCAAAGGTTCTTCGACCGCTAGAACGTCACCAGATTCAGAGCTATCCCCGTCCGAAGCGAAGCGACGTACCGAAACTTCCGAATAAGCTGATGCTGGTTTCACGTTGAGATTTTAGCAGAAAAGAGGTTTTTGCCGCAGATTTACGCGGGCAACGCAGATCAGAAAAGATATTTAATGTCCTTTCTGATCCGCGTCATCTGCGCAAATCTGCGGCAAAACTCCTTAGTCCGAAGGCACGATCCGCCCGCGACATTCGCCGAAGCCGATCCGGCGAAAGCCTTCGCGTTCGCAGTAGCCTTTCATGATGATCTCGTCGCCGTCTTCGAGAAATCGACGGGTCTCGCCCGACGGCAGCTCAATAGGCTCGGTGCCTCGCCAGCTTAGTTCGAGCATTGAGCCGCGTTCGGACTTTTCTTTACCGGAGATCGTGCCGGTCGCGATGAGGTCGCCGGTTTGGAGGTTGCAGCCGTTCGACGCGTGGTGCGTGAGCATCTGGGCGATGGTCCAGTAGAGGTCCTTCATATTCGAACGCGATAGCATGTGCGGAGCGATGTTTTCCGCACGCATCTTCTCGGTCTGGATAAAGACCTCGAGATTGATGTCGATGCCGCCGATTTTCTCGTTTGTTTTGTCCGCAAGGTAATCGAGCGGTGCGGGATCGCCTTCTTCGCGTTCGAATGCGGGGGTGCGGAACGGTGCGAGGGCCTCCATCGTGACGACGAACGGCGAGATAGTTGTAGCGAAATTCTTTGCTAGAAACGGCCCTAACGGCTGGTATTCCCACGCCTGAATGTCGCGGGCGGACCAGTCGTTGACGAGGCACAGCCCAAAGATATGTTTCTCCGCCTCGCCAATCGGGATCGACGTGCCGAGATCATTCCCCTGCCCGACAAAAAACCCGACCTCCATCTCGTAATCGAGACTCTTGCACTGAATAAACACCGGCGGAGCTTCCTGATCGGTCCGATTCTGCCCATGCGGCCGCTTGATGTCCGTCCCCGAGATCACGATCGACGAAGCCCGGCCGTGATACCCGATCGGCACATATTTATAATTCGGCAGCAAAGGATTATCCGGCCGAAACATCGACCCCACATTCGTCGCGTGATAGATCGAGCAGTAGAAATCGGTGTAGTCGCCGATCTCAAATGCGAGTTCGGGGTCCACCTTGCTCATCAGCACCATGCAGTCTTTCGCGTCTTCGATGATCTCGGGCTCAGCGTCGTCGCGAAGGACTTCGAACGCCGACCGTCTCAGGTCCGACAGGATCGCTGTGCCATAAACCTCTGTTAGGAAGGAAAGGTCGCAAAGCTCGATCTCTTCGGCTAACGGATCGAATCCGCTACCGAGAAGTCCCGCAACGATCGCTTGTTTAAGGTCAAAGATATAATCGCCTATACCGATGCCCAAGTGTGGAGCTTCGCTTGCCGCGGAGCGCCAAAACATACAGAACGGCAAATTCTGTATCGGAAAATCGGTATTCGGATCGTTAGCGGATTCGACCCAGCTTTTGAGGGTCGGGTCGTGGGTTTCGTTGATTTCGTACATAAGATTCTTTGCCCGCGAAAGACGCGAAAAGACGCGAAAAAGAGAAAGGCAATAAAACCAGTATCCCATATTCAAGCGGACACGGTAATAACGGCGGCTCAATTCTTCTCTTTTTATTTCGAGTATTTCGCGTGTTTAGCGGGCAAAAGATCTACAGGATCCCAAGTTTCTGCAGGTCTGCGATCGGTTCGTCGAAGGAGCAGGAGCCGAAGGAATGGATGCCTTTCTTTCGGAGCGATTCGATTTGAAAAGTGTTCATGCGATATTCGTTTCGCCAGGTGACCGACTGGTCGGCGAAGCGAAAAACCTCGTCAAACTCCTCTTCCATAACGTCCTCAAGTAGGCTAGGCCGATATCCTTCGCGGGCGAAGCCCGTCATAAGGAATAGATTTAGGAATCCGTGCATCGTCCCTTTTGGCGAGTTATTCTCGTATGTCAGCGGCCGGAAGCAGCGGATCGGGTGATGAAGCCCGGCGGTTGCCTTGAACGGCACATTTGCGGCGAGGCAGGAACGAACGAAGCGTATAACTGCCGCCGAATCGGGAAAAGCACCTGGCGTAACGCCGCCGGTCCGTATCTTGGCAAACTGCTCGGTCGAGGCGACCTTTGCAAGCAGGTCGGGGAAATTTTTGCCGAGCCCTAGCTCAAAATAGGCTTTCATGCCGGCAGGCAGCGAAGTAACCGTGTTGGCGATCTTTGAGACCGTATTTGCCCTGACCTCGATGGAATCGATTATCACGCCCGGGCTGTATTTGCTTGTAAAATCACGTATCTGATGAAACGTTTCGGTCAGATCCTCACCGGCGAGAACGCTGAGCCGCCAGCCACTTTTGCCATCGCGCGAAATAAAATCTCCGGCGTTCTCAATAAATTCATGGAGCTGAACCGATGGCACCACAAAATTCCCCAGCATCCAGCCATAATTGCTGTTGCGGTACATCGCGTAGTTGATAACGGCCTCTGACATCGGCAGCCCGGCGGGTGGAAACAGCCCGGCATAATCGATCGCACCGGCGAGCAGCGATCGAACGGATTCCTTGACGTTCGTGACAGAGCTTTGATTGTCCATTTATCGGATAGGCTAAGCGCAAAACATGATGATAAGAATATTGTGTGATTTTTACAAATTGCCAAAAAAACCGCGGCCCCATCTTGCATCCCATTGAAATTCTGCAGTATCTTTTCATAACCTCGGTTAGAAAAGGATCTTAATGCGCGTTTTAGGAATTGATCCCGGTAGTGAAACGCTCGGTTGGGGCGTCGTTGACGGGAGCGGTTCAAAATACGCTCTAGTCGATTTCGGCACGGTCAGATCTAACCCGAAGCAGCAATTTTCTAAGCGTTTGCTGAATATTTATAACGGCATTGCCGACGTACTCGACAAACATTCGCCGGATGTTCTTTCGGTTGAAGATACGTTCTACGCGATAAACGTCGGGGTTGCACTTAAGCTAGGGCAGGTTCGCGGCACAATGCTGCTGCTAGCGGAGCAGCACGGCATCGAGATCGCCGAATACGCTCCGCGGCTCGTCAAACAAACCGTCGTCGGCTACGGCAACGCTGAGAAGCATCAGGTTCAAGAAATGGTAAAGCTCCTACTGCGAATGAAAACCGCCCCAACGCCCCACGACGCGGCGGACGCTCTCGCGATCGCTATTTGTCATTTTCACCACGCGGGGCTCCAGGATAAGTTGAAGCAAATGAAAGGCGGACGTTAGACGGGCGGAACGAAATACCCCCGAAAAAACTTCTGGACAACAAAACCCTGACGCGGATATAATCGCGGTCTAAATATTAATTTTGTCGGTCTCCCAGATCGATCGAGCATATGTTGAGAGAGACAACAATGTTGGATGGTGCTTCAGCGTCGTTCCGCCGGCTTACGCAGGCGGTTCTGACCCGATCGCCGGTGTCGCGGGCGTTGGTTGTGGTTACGTTATTTATTTTGTTTACAGGAGCGGCTCCCGCTCAAAAGAAACCCGTCTCCTCCGCTAAACCCAAGACTGTCCCCGCAAAATCCGCCGAGATCGGCCAAACCGCCGTCGTCGTTGACGAAACGCTCGCCGTGCTGCGAAAACTTCCGAGCCTCTTCTCAGAATCGGTACACCGCATGTCACGCGGCCGGAAAGTGCAGATCCAGGGCGTGACCGAGGCTGACGGGGTGAAGTTCTTTAAGGTTACTGTTCCGCCGAAGAATTTCGGCTGGGTGCAGGCTGATGCGGTGTTTGGGAAGTTTCGCGGAAGTGACGAGGAACGGCTGGCCAAACTTGTTCAGGCGTCGAGCGGCTTTGAGGCGGTTGAAATGGCGAGCGAGTTCTTCACGCTTTACCCCGATTCTAAGTTCAAACCGCCGCTGCTCCTGCTTTACGGCGATCTGCTCGAAGGCATCGCAACCGACCTCACGAAAAACGCGGCATCCCGTCTCAACCGCAAGGAAATGGCCGCGAGCGGTGCTCCGCTGCACAGCTATTACCTAAATTTCAACATGCTCGACCGCTACCGCAAGCTCGGCGTGATCTTTCTGTTTAATTCTGTCGCAAAGGCTTATCACTATGACGGCGCGTCGTGGAAAGAGATCGTGAGCAAGTTTCCTGCATCGAGCGAAGCTGTTGAGGCGCAGAAGAGATTGGACGCGTTGACGCAAAAAATGATGAAATGACTGGACGCCAAACCGGGAACGCGGCCGCCCTCGGCTGCAACGCCGGTTCCTCCGGCCTGAGGAACGTTGTTATTTTTCAGCTCACATCACCATCGGGTTCGTGAGCGTCCCGAAGCGGAACGCTTGCAGACGAGGGCTCCTGCGTTCCCGGCTACAGTGCCTTTGCGATCTCGCCGGCGACTCTCGCATTACTTTCGAGCAACGCAATATTTGCTGCGAGCGTGCGGCCGTTGCTGCGTTCCGACAGTTGGCTGAGGAGGAATGGTGTGATCTCTTTGCCGCCCACCCTTAGTTCGTCGGCGAGTTTTAGGGCTTCGGCAAGGAGAATTTCGACATTTTCGCGGTCGAGTTCGAATTCGATGGGAACAGGAACCGTAACGAGTATCGAATTCTGCAGTTTCATCTCGTCCCGAGCCCGGGCAACCGCAGCTGCCTCAGCGCCGTTTTCTACCCTTTCATCGATCGCGAGGCCGCTGGTGCGGCTGTAGAATGCGGGCATTTCATCGCATTGCCAGCCGAGGACCGTGACGCCGTTGGTCTCTAGCCATTCTCGCGTTCTGGGCAGGTCGAGGACGATCTTTGCACCGGAACACACCACGGTGATCGGCGTTTGAGCAAGTTCCGGCAGATCGGCGGAGATGTCCGCTTCAAACCCACGATGCACGCCGCCAATGCCACCGGTCGCGAAAACGCGAATTCCCGCTTTGTGAGCGATGTAAGCGGTGGTCGCAACGGTGGTTGCACAGTTGAGCTTTTTTGCCACGGCGATGGGCAGATCGCGGCGTGAGATCTTTCGTATATCTTTTTCGGTTGCAAGACGCTCGATCTGATGCTCGTCGAGCCCGACATAGAATTCGCCGTCAAAAACGGCGATCGTTGCAGGTATCGCACCACGTGCACGAACCGCCGCCTCGCACTTCATCGCCGTCTCGACATTCTGTGGGTAAGGCAGGCCGTGGGCGATGACGGTCGATTCGAGCGCCACAACCGGTTCGCCGTTACGAATGGCGGATGAGACTTCCTGGCTTAGATTAATTAGCATTAAGAAATTTTTGCCACGAAAAAACACAAAAAGAACACAATAAAGAAGTTCTTCATCTTTCGTGTTCTTTTTGTGTTATTTCGTGGTTACTCTCCAAACCTACTTCACAAATTTCCCGATCCGGTTCAGCCTTGGGTGCGTGATGCAGCCGACCATGCTGCCGTTTGACGCTCCGCGGTCGCAGGACCAGTAGACGAACATTGCCCGGCCGATGATGAGGCCACGGGGAACAAAGCCCCAATAGCGGCTGTCTTCGCTATTGTCGCGGCTGTCGCCCATGACAAAAAAACTGTTTTCGGGAACGACCATAGGTTTGCCGGCAACGCCAAATTCATAGCCCTGACGGGTCAGTTTCTTACCAGCTTTTACCGCGTCCATCGTCTCTTTTGAATAAAAGACACTGTACTTGTCTTCTGAACGGCCCTCCTCGAACTCGGTCGTCTCGAGCGCTGACTGGCTGTCCTCAGCGTCGCCTATGACACGGTGCTCAGGCAGCAGTTTACCGTTAATAAGAACCTGATTATCACGAAACTCAATGGTCTCTCCTGGCAGGCCGATCACGCGCTTCACATAATTGATCTGGTACGGGATCAGATTTCTTGAACGATCCGCCTCGGGGCGAACTTTATTGCCGGGATATTTGAAGACGATGATGTCGCCGCGTTCGATCTCACGCTGGGGCAGAAACGGCAGCGAACCGCCGCCTGGTGTGAAGATGAATTTGTTTACGAGCAGATAATCGCCGACCAGGATCGTATTCTGCATTGACCCGGTCGGAACCGTAACCGCCTGCAAAATAAATGTCATCCCAAAGATCGCCATAACCAGCGTGACGGCAAATGATTCGAAATATTCGCGAGCGGTCGATTTTGGCGGGCCGAGAGGCTTCTGGTCTTCGTCGGTTTGTGGCTCTGTTTCTTCGTTACTCATTGATAGTTATCTTACTACGTAATCTCTGGCTCGATGGTTCAGACTCGAACTCGGCGGATGGAGATCGTATGGTTTTTATTCCGAAGTCGACGCTTTACCCCGAGCGTTTCTCAGCATTTCGAGAGCCTCGGATGCGGCCATCATTTCAGCTGATTTTATCGAATTTCCGGTGCCGCGTGCCTTGCCGGTGGCCCAGATTGCCTCGACCGAAAAGGTGCGGTCGTGAGGCGGGCCGTCTGTTTTGACGACGTGGTAACTCGGCGCCGCGAGCTTTTCCCCTTGAAGCAATTCCTGGAGCTTCGTTTTGTAATCGATCGAATTGCGCGGGGAAGCGTTTTTCAATTCGTCAGCAAAAAGCCTGGCGATAAATGCCCGTGCAGGTATGTACCCACCGTCGAGAAATATAGCCGCGATCACGGCCTCCAGCGTATTTGCGAGCAAAGCTTGTTTCTTGCGTCCACCTGTTTTCTCCTCGCCGCGGCCAACGCGAAGGAATTCGCCGATGCTCAAATTTTCCGCAAGCCGGCCAAGCGTCAGCGTGCTCACGAGATGATGCTTCATCAGAGTCAGGTCGCCTTCACTGCCTTTCGGGTGAGCCTGATAGAGCTGTTCGGCAATCGCAAGCCCGAGCACTGAATCGCCGACAAACTCCATCGATTCGTTCTCAACCGCCCGAACGGCCTCCTCAGAAGCACCCGGAAGATTCTCGTACGCCCAGGAGCGATGCGTCACGGCTCGCTCGAGGATCTTAATGTCCTGAAACGTGTGGCCGATCAGGTGTTCGAGCTTAGCGAGTTTGGCTGACATTGAGCCTAATTTTATGAAGTATGAGAGAAAAAGAAAGTCGGACGCATTGTTAGATGCGCCCGACCGATTTTTAGATAGCGTTCTGACTATTTTTTTGGCGTTCCGGGTTTGATCGCCGTACCTGCTGGCTTAGCCGGTGTCGCCGGTTTCGTCGTGGGCGTCGTCGGCTTAGCGGTTGCTGCCGGAGCCGTCGTAGTCGCTACCGGAGGGGTCGTTGAGCCGGTCGTGGTCGTCGTCGGCTCAGGATCGCTGATCGGGGCGACAGGCGTAGTCGGATTTACGAAAGGCTTTGCCACTGCTGAAGTGATCCAAGCATCGACGCCCTCTTCCTTCGCGTAGCGGACCTTGTAGGCGTCAGCAACATTCTTTTTCATCCTTGCCTTGTATGCCGGATCCTTGGCAAGCGTGAAGGCACGTGAGAAGGCGTCCATCGCACGCTCAGAGATGCCATTAGACATCGCAACAAGTGCCTTGATATCTTCCACTTTTTTCGCTGCAACATCAGGAGCATCCGTATCTTTCTGATCCTTTGCCGCGATCTGGATCTTCTCAACGACTTTGTTCAGCTCTTCAAAATAGTATGCACCGATCATTTCGAACGAAACAGGATTTTTAGCCGCGTCGCTCGCCGACTGGGTAGCTTTGTAGAGATAAGGAGCGGCCCCAGCCTTGTCCTTCTTACCGGCCTGAGTCATGTAGCCGACATAAAGGTTCATCCAGCCGATCGCATCATTCCGGTTCGGATAAGAGAAAGCGAAAAGACCGATCGTCTCCTTCCCGCCAACCATAAATGACTTCCCGCCTTCCAGGTCAGCGATCGATGCTTTTGCGAATCGGATCGCATCATCGACGTACTTGAAATTTGCTTTGAAGGCTTCTTCACCGCCTACCGACGCGAGCACGACCTCGACAGTTCTGAATTCATCAGGATACTTCTGGAGAATTTCCTTACCCGAAGCAAAGGTTTCATCCCAGTTCTTCGCGGTGATCGAGGCATCGAAGCGGGTGACAAGCTTATTTTTAGCTTCCGCCTCTTCCATCTCTTTGATCTTTTTCTCGTTATTCGGGATCTGGACCTGCAGCCAGCCAGCTAGCTCCTTCGTAACTTCGCAAGAACCGTACTTACTGGTGAACTGCTTGCCTGCTTCAACAAAAGTTTTACGGCCGGCAATTGTCTTGTCTTTGTAGAGTTCCCGGATCTTATCACCCGAGCTCGTTTGCCCTTCAGCGTCCGTGCATGGATCCTGAGCAAAAGTTGTTAAAGCTCCGGCTGCGAATATAGCGACGGCCAAAAGCCCTATGTTTGTGTATCTAAAAATCGTTTTCATCTAAATCCTTCCTCGGGTGGTTCCCTTAAAAAATTTCCGCCGTTCGATCGCTTTGCGGAAAACACACGTTTTCCGTTTCAGCTTTCATCAGATGAATATACTATGCAAAAAAGTTGCAAGATTTTGCGTAATATTCCTTACAATCTGTGATAAATGACGAATCAAAAGAAATCTTTTGAGATGCTAAATAATCCCGTAATCTTACCTTTACTGTCAAGCCAGAAAGCGACCCCGTTCAACAAAAAGGACATCTCGCGATCAAGCGTAAGACGTCCTAAATATCGAAGATCCGCAACAAAAATGTTATGGCTTGATAACCGGTTTGTTCTGCGATTCCTTATTCTCTTTGTCGTAAGTAATTACGACCGGCGGCAGGACCGGTTTTGATGAGCCCGTTCTCGTCACTAACTTCTTTGTTTGAGGTGCGTTCGGAACTATGATCACCTTGCGGCCATTGGTATCAATGCCGGCCATATCGACGGCATTCGTCTCCCCCGCCTCGGCTTCATCCTCATCTTCGTCAGCATCAGCTACGGCTGTATTGTTGATAACTGGCTGATTTCGCGGTGCGATCTTGAATTCTGTCTGAGCCAGGTTGCGGTCCGTTCGCACGATCTGATTGCTGAGAGCGTTGTAAACCTGTGCGGCGACAGCAGCTGCGGCACGTCCGCGTTCCGCGGGGCCGCGTGTAATGACCGCGACGGCATATTTCGGCTGCTCGATCGGTGCGACCGAGGTGAACAGGCCGACCCACGAGCCTTTATCGATGCATGAACCGGTCTTTCCGGCGACGCCGAGGCCCTGATTCATATTTCGGCGAGCGGTGCCGTATTCAGCAGCTCCCATCATTCCCGGGATCACGCGGCGCACGTTCTGCTGCGGCAGATCGACGTTTGCCTTGTAGAAGGTCTGGAATTTCGCTTTCTCAACTTCATTACGCGGAACACGCGGAAGGACGCGATGCCCGCCGTTCGTGATCGCGGCCGCCATAACGGCGAGCTGTAGTGTTGAAACTTCCGTATCGTCGCCGTGCGAATAGATGCGGGCGTTGCTGTTGGTGTAAGGCAGGCGGCCGGGCGTTTCGCCTTCGAGGTTAATTCCCGTCTGTTCGCCGAGGCCGAGTTTTTTGCCGTATTCGACAAGCTTTGTATTACCGATGCTCGCACCCGCACGCTGGAAATATGCGTTGTCCGAGTAGGCGATCGCGTCATCAAGCTTGCGGCGGGTGGAGGCATTGCGGACAGAACCATCCTCTTTGCTAATGACACCTTCGTTAAGTCCAGCCGCTGCGGTTACGAGTTTGATTGTAGAGCACGGCCGAATGCTGCTGCGAACTGCCCAATCCTGATTGACAATGGTCAAAACCTTGCCAGTCTGAGCCTCCATAACTACGACCGAGCCCGCACGCGAGCCAAGGGCATTGATCGCTGCTTGACGAATACTCAGGTCTTCGCCTTCAGTCTGGTCTTTTGCGATATTCGAGACTGTCTCAGTACGAAGCCCTCGTTCGAACGCTATCCGGCGAGCGATAGCTTCGCGGCGAGCCTGTTCGCGGCGTCGCGCTTCAGCGAGGGCGGCTGCACGGCGTTCAGCCTCGATGCGGCGTTTCTCAGCCGCGGCTTTTTTAGCTTCTGCTTTTGATTCGGATGCTTTTTTAGGATCTTTCTTAGCTGTTTTTGAATCTGCTTTCGCTTTTTCTTTAGCGGTCTGTTTGTCTTTGGCTGAAGCCTTGTCCCGTTTTGTATCTTTTGCAGACGCTTTAGATTTCGCCTTGTCGCGATCTTTCTTTGCATCCTTTGCCTGCTTTTCGTTCTTCTTAGCTACGGTCTTTGCCGCGGGCTTCTTGACATCAGGTTTCTTGGCAGGAGCTTTTTTCGACTGGGCCGAAATGCTGCCGGTGAAAACCAGACTGACAGCGAAAACTGTCAGCAAAAGGCCAACAAAAGAATATTTCGGGAACATAAATTTCATGCTTTACCTCAGATCCTCGGACTTGAATTTGGAGATTGTTGGATAGCCGTTTCCGGCGTTTGCTTACGAACTAGGCTTGACTATAACATTCAAGACGCGGTGAGGCAAGCGGTTTTATCAGCGCAAGTTGTGGATTCAATGAGATTTTTTAATACATTCCGCGGACGTCTGCTGCTGATACTAGCTGTATTACTGATCGCAACTCTCGGCGTCCAGTACTATCTCAACCTTCGCACGCAGAACGAGAACACCGAACTCCGCGAAAAACAGGAACAAGCGATCGCCGCCGGTTTTGCTCTCGGATTGACGGGAATGACGGCTGAAAAGGACCGCCTTCAGGATTTTGTTGACGTTCCGGGGCAGCGATTTTTAGACGAGAATGCACGCGAGCGAATTCGCGACATAATCATTATTGATAACGAATGGAAGATCATCGACAGCCTCGACCCCGAGCTCTTACCGGTCGCTGAGGAGAATGGCGATGTCACGTATAAGCATTTACCCGAATTGACGTCGCTGCCGCCTTTAGTTGAGGATTCAAGGCTGAACGACGATCTGAAATATTTCCCAAACAAAAGATCGTCGGCCAACAAATTCGATGACGACGAGGCTCACGCGATCCCGATCGAGACCAGCAAAGGCCGATGGTATGTGATGGTCCTGATCAAGAACCATAAGAGCGAATCGGCGTGGCGAGCCGCCCAGCCTTTGGTTTATACGCTCGGAACGCTCGTGGTTTCGTCGCTGATCACATTCCTGCTCGTCTGGAGGTTTGCCCGTCCGATCGCAAATCTCTCAAACGCCGCCCGCGAGGTCGCCGAAGGAAATCTTAAGGTTCGCGTTCCGGACGCTCACCGTTACGACGAAATGGGGCGTCTCGCTCTAAACTTCAACGAAATGGCCGCTGAGCTCGAGAAAACACGAGAACTGCAAGCCCAACTCCAGCAGGCTGAAAAGAGCGCGGTCGTCGGACGGCTCGGCTCCGCGATCGCTCACGAGATCCGAAATCCGCTGAATTACATCAACCTGACGCTCGATCATTTGCGCTCGAAGTACGCTCCGGCCGATGAGGAAAAGAAGGCGACATTTGACAAGTTAACCTTACAGCTAAAGGGTGAGGTCGCACGTATCAATCAGCAGATATCAGATTTCCTAAACTATTCGCGGCCCGCAAAAGCGGACTTAAAACCGGTCGGTGCCCGCAAAGTGATCGAAGATTCGCTCCGTATCGCCGAGGCCGAGGCTGAAGAAAAGAACGTGACGATCGGTATCGTCGAGCACGAAAATGTACCGGAGATCATGGGCGATCCGGAATTTCTCCGATCGGTCTTTAACAACCTTTTCATCAACGCGATACAGTCAATGGAATCGACCGGCGGCCATCTCGGCATCAAAATATCACCCGACGAGAACGGCGAGTTTGTAAATTTCGAAATAACGGATACAGGCAACGGCATTTCACCCGAAAACCTCTCAAAGATATTCGAACCGTACTTCTCCACCAAAGAGACCGGAACGGGGTTAGGCCTCGCGATCGTACAGAAGATCGTCGAGACACATAATGGAAAGATCGAAGTGGAATCGGCCGTGGGTGCGGGTACGAAGTTTACGGTAAAATTACCGAAGGCAGATAATTAGCCACAGAGAACACAGAGCCTATACAGAAGCTTTCGATTTTTCTCTGTGACCTCTGTGGCAAATAAATTTATGGCAAGAAAGAGCATCCTCGTCGTTGATGACGAGAAAAATCAGCGGGAAATCTTAGAAACCATCCTTTCGGGCGAGGGTTACGACGTGACGACGGCGAGTTCCGGCGAAGCGGCGATGAAGTTTGTCGCGGACCGGCATTTTGATCTGGTTTTGACCGATCTGAAGATGACCGGGATGAGCGGGCTTGAGTTACTGAAATCGCTGACTGATTTCGATAAATCGATCATCGTCATCCTGCTCACGGCTCACGGAACGATCGATTCGGCCGTCGATGCGCTGCGGCTCGGTGCGTTTGAGTATCTGCAAAAACCGTACGACAGCGAAAAGCTGCTTGAAACAGTATCGCGGGCTCTGAAAAAACTAACGACTCTCGATGCCGAGATCGTCTCCGTCTCACCTGAGATGGACAAGGTCAAAAAGCTGATCCTGAAGATCGCTAAATCGAATTCCACCGTTCTCATCCGCGGCGAAAGCGGCACGGGAAAGGAGCTGATCGCACGCTCGATCCACAAGAACAGCCTGCGTTCGAACGAGGTTTTTCAGGCGGTAAACTGTGCGGCGATCAACGAGAATCTGCTCGAATCTGAGCTTTTCGGTCACGAAAAAGGCTCGTTCACCGGAGCCGTTTCCGACAAAAAAGGCCTGTTTGAGATTGCTGACGGCGGGACGCTCTTTCTCGACGAGATCGGCGAACTCGACATTGCTCTCCAGGCAAAGATCCTGCGGGCATTGCAGGAAAAACAGATCCGCCGCGTTGGCGGTGTTCGTGAGCTGAATGTCGACGTCCGAGTCGTCACCGCAACCAATCGCGACCTGCTTCACATGGTCGGCGAAAAGCGTTTTCGCGAGGATCTCTATTACCGGTTAAATGTTCTTTCGATCGAGCTTCCCGCTTTGCGTGAACGGCGAACGGATATTCCCGTATTGATCGAATACTTCGTCAAAAAACACACCCGTGGCACAAGTCGGAAGATCACATTCTCGACTGACGCCCGGCGGCTGCTCGACGAATATTCATATCCCGGCAACGTCCGCCAGCTCGAATCGGCCCTCGAACGAGCGATCCTCCTCTGCGAAGACGACAACATAACCCTCGACGACCTCCCGCCCGAAATGACCCACAGCGGCGGCTTGCCGGCTGCAAATTCCGACGACCTCTTCAAACTTCCCGCCGACGGCGTAAATTTCGAAGACGTCGAGCGCAGCCTGATAATGCAGGCGATGGCGAGAACGGATAACAACATAACGAAATCCGCCAAATTACTTGGGTTGACCTTCAGAACGCTGCAATATCGGCTCGAAAAATTTGGGTACAAAAAGGATGGTAGTCCTGAGGAAGGTGACGAATGAAGTGCGTTGCCCTGCTGCTCATGCTTGCGTTCGTCGGGTTCTCACACGGACAAACGCGCCCCGGCGGTCTAAGACCGAGGAATATTGGCCCGACCTGTACGAAACCACTTCTTGATCCGAGCAAGCCAGCTGTTTTTCTTACGTTCGTGAGGCAGGAGAAGATTAAGCCAATCGATGTGTCGGATGATCCAAACAATCTGTTTTTCAAATTGACCAACAACACATGCTGGCCAATTTACGTTGATATGTCTGGTGTTGCAGACAATCGCTATGGCGATGCAAGTCTTTACTATTTAATCGAAGACAAGAAAAGCGGCGAGAAGAAATCTGGTAGGTTATATTGTCACGTATGTTCGTTCAATTCGATCAAAAGTAGAAAATCGATACTATTCTCCTTGCCTCTTCGGGAAGTAGATCGTGAATCGTTGATGAAGATTCGATACGAATTCAAATGGGAAGCTGACGGTACTCACGGTGATTACGAAACTTCGAACACAATTCACACTGTAACGTATTATTTCTCAGGATTGCCAGATTCGGTTTTACCGAAAACGTAATCGCGGTGATTTTTAAGAGAAACAAGTAACCTCAGGGGGTAGTTTCTATGGAATGGTTCTCAACTTTAAGCCTTGCACTCGGCACCGCCTGGACCTCGGGCATTAATCTCTACGCGACCGTCTCCGTTCTCGGCCTGCTTCAAAAATTCGGAGCGACGAAGCTGCCCGGCGGGCTGGATGTGCTGGATAATTGGTGGATCATCGGGTTTGCTGGCGGGTTGTATCTGGTCGAATTCTTTGCGGACAAGATACCGTATGTTGACAGCGTTTGGGACGTGGTTCACACGTTTATCCGTGTTCCCGCCGGGGCGATCGTGGCATATGCGGCGACGACGGATCTGGATCCGAGTATCGCGATCCCTGCCACGTTGGTTGGCGGCGGCTTGGCTTTTGCGTCGCACGGAACCAAGGCTGCGGCTCGCATCGGAGCGAATCTATCCCCTGAGCCAGTATCGAACTGGGTTCTTTCGCTAGTCGAAGATGCGATCGCATTTCTGGGTACATTTCTCGCAGTTTTCGCACCATTCATCATCGCGGGTATTCTCGGGATCTTCGTGATCGCGTTCCTGTGGTTTTTCCCAAAGGTTTTCCGTGCCATTCGACGGCTGTTTCAGGCGGTCGCGGCGTTTTTCAGGGGCGATAGTTTTGAGACTGTTGCACGCAAGGCGGGCTAAATTGGAACGTTCTTTGTTTTTCGGCATCTAATTGTGCGGAGGAACAAATGAACAAGATCTTTTTGACGAGCCTTATTTTCGCATCGATGGCCCTTGTCGGTTGCGGCAGCACCAGTTCCACAAGACAAACTGCCAATAAACCTTCAAATTCTAACGGCGTTTCGTTCGGCGTCTATGACATTGCATCGAGCGGTCTACCTTCCTTTCTGCCTGACGCTGAGCCAGCCACAGTCGCCCAGCGAAACCTCGCATCAGATACCAATAGCGGCGGCGGGGGCGGTGGTGCAAAGGAAGCCCCCGTTTTCAACGCAATCGTAACAAAAGCACCCGCGGTTTCTCTCAACCAAGCTGTCGCCTCGCAGTCGAACTCGATCCCCAGCGATAGAAAGATAATCCAGAACGCCGAACTGAGCCTCGAATCCGAACAACCGGAAGAAGCTCAAAAGCGGATTGCGACAATCGTTCAGAGCAAAAGCGGTTTCGTGGTCGAATCGCAGCAAAGCGGCAGCGATCTCAAGGCGAATCGTCGTGACATCGTCCAAATGACCGTCCGCGTTCCGGCGGAAAAGTTCACCGAAACTCTGGATGAGATCCGAACGGTGTCGAGCCGCGTGATCGTGGAAACAATTAAAGGCCAGGATGTAACCGAAGAATTTATCGACATCGAGGCCCGACTCAAGGCTCAGAAAGCTCTCGAACGGCAGTTCATGGAGATCATGAAGCGGGCCAATACTGTCGAGGACGCTCTGAATGTCCAGGGCCAGCTTGCCGATGTTCGCGGAGAGATCGAGAAAGTCGAAGGCCGCAAGCGGTTCCTAGAGAATCAGGCGACACTTTCAACGATCAAGATCCGCTTACAGACGCCTGCCGTTTTCTCAACAAATTCGGCAGGTTTCTTTTACCGGCTTTCGGAGTCGTTCGGCAATGGCTTTGATTTTGCGTTAGACTTTATGCTGGGTCTCGTTACTTTCATCGTCGGTGTACTGCCCTTTGCGGTGTTTATTGGAATTCCGGCCTATCTGATCGGACGAACTTATATGCGTCGGCGCAGTCGGCCGCTCTCGGTGGTCGATATCGCGAAGGAAGAGATCCGGCCTGAATGATCATGGATAGAATTTTTCAAATACTCGCGGTGATCCTCGGTGGAATCGCCGCTTATTTTTTGTGGAGCGACAATTTTGATTGGGCGTTCGCGTCCGTCGTCTTCGCGGTGTGCAGCTATTTTATCGGGATGCGTTTCCAGATCAAAGCACGGCTTGAGGAGCGAAAAGCCAGCGAGACGCCCGAGCCCATTGAGGAAGAAAATTGATCGATGGCGAGAATTGTTCTATCAACGATGGGCTCGCTGGGGGATTTGCATCCGATGATCGCTCTCGGCCGCGAATTACGCCACCGCGGCCACAGCGTCGTCATCAATACCTGGCAAGGCTACCGCGAGAAGATCGTCGATAACGGCCTCGAATTCGCACCGCTTCGTCCCGATCTCGACCCGACTGACAGCGAATTGATCCGCAAAACGATGGACGCCTCGACCGGGCCTGAGATGGTCATTCGCGAGATCATCCTGCCGAATGTTCGCGACATGTACGATGATATGCTCGCGGCGGTTGAGGGTGCGGACGTGTTTCTCAATGGCGAGATCGTTTATACCGCCGCGTCGATCGCGGAAAAAACCGGCATCAAATGGATCACCACTAGCCTTTCGCCGCTGTGCATGTTCTCGTCCGAGGATCCAAACGTTTATCCGCAGGTACCTTGGCTGGAATTTCTCCGCCCACTGCCTGCCGTCTTTCACCGCGAATTGTTTCGCGTAATGCGCTGGACGATCAGCGGTTGGTATGAGCCTTACAAGAAATTTCGACGCGATCTCGGACTCGATCCGGATCACGATCCGATATTTACTAATAAATTCTCGCCGTTAATGCATCTTGCGATGTTTTCGGAGGCGATCGGGAAACCTCAGCCCGATTGGCCTACGCCGACGATCCAGACCGGATTTTGTTTCTACGACGAAAGCGAAACGTCGAGGCTGCCGGATGAACTCGCAGCTTTTCTCGACGAAGGCGAACCGCCGATCGTGTTCACGCTCGGTTCGGCAGCGGTGATGGATTCGCGGGATTTCTTTGACGAGAGTGCAAAAGCGGCGAAGCTGTTGGGCCGCCGGGCTGTTTTACTTTATGGGCGGGATCAGAAATTGCCCGCGGGGCTTGACGAAAATGTCGTCGCCTTTGATTTTGCTCCGTATTCACAGGTTTTCCCGAAGGCCGCCTGTGTTGTTCATCAGGCTGGGGTTGGAACGACCGGACAGGTTTTGCGTGCCGGTGTGCCGCATTTGATCATTCCGTTCAGCCACGATCAGCCGGATAATGCGGCGAGGTGCCGGCGAGCCGGGATCGCGGAGATCATTGATCGCGACAGCTACACTGCCGAAACGGCGGCAAGAGCCTTGCTGTCGATACTTAGCGACGAAAAATACCGGACAAATGCCGCCGCCTTAAAACGCATTGTAGATTCAGAAACCGGCACTGCGGCCGCGTGCGATGCGATCGAAGATATTTTGCGTAAATGACCTCAGCAGATAAGATAGGAAGGTGATAAGAATTGACGATCTTCTCGAAAACAACAAGCGTTGGTCCAGGCAGATCACTGAGGAAAATCCTAATTTTTTTTCCGACCTCGCGGACCAGCAGAATCCGAAATACTTGTGGATCGGCTGCTCCGACAGCCGCGTTTCTGCCAATATGATCGTCGGCCTCAAGTCGGGCGAGATATTTGTCCACCGCAATGTTGCAAATCTCGTAAACCATACCGATATGAATTGCCTCTCGGTTCTGCAATTCGCGGTCGAGGTTTTGCAGGTCGAGCACATAATCGTTTGCGGCCATTACGGCTGCGGCGGCGTGCAGGCCGCAATGGAGCAAAAACGTCACGGCCTGATCGATAACTGGCTGCGGCATATCCAGGACACCGCCAATCTACACGCTAACCTGCTCGATGGCATCGACGACCCAAATGAGAAACTCGACCGCCTGTGCATGTTGAATGTCGCCGAACAGGTGCAGAACGTTGGTGAAACCACGATCGTGCAGGATGCCTGGAACCATGGACAGGAACTCGAGATCCACGGCTGGATCTACGGATTAAAGGACGGCCTGGTCCGTGATCTGGATATCTCGATCAACGGCGAAGGATCGCTGAAAGGGCTCCGCAATGCTTTTCTTTTCACCGATAAACGCCAGAGTGCGGATCGGGCATCTAACTAATTTCCCGTAAATATGCTGAGCTCAAATTCTTTTACACGTTTCCTGACGGTTGCCTTGTTTTTGTCGGCTCTTTGCGTCTCCGGTTTCGGACAAATGTCCCGTAAGCCGTCACCAACCCGTGAGCCAAAGGGCGCGATGGATCACAAGCCGGATTCGCCTAAGAATTCTCTGGCGAAGGTAGCGTCTCAGGCTGATTTCGACAGCATAAGGCGCGTTTATCACGCCGGAACGCCATATGCAATGCCGCATACGATGTTCGTCATCGATCGGCGTGCACAAAACAAGGTCTATTACGTTAATTCCCAGAAATTCAGATTTCACAAAGACTTTTTGCTGGCGACTTATCTGGTCCCGCGTGGCGCAGACGTATTCAAACCAATTTACGTCGATCAGGATCGGCGCTACATCGTCGGAACCATCGCCTGGCAAAAAACCGTTGAAAAGTACACGTGGGAGCTCTGGGAGGGCGACCTTGCCTCGGCTGATATTATCAAAGCCGCAAATGACGCGATCGCGAAGACGTTCTTTCAGAAGATCTACTTCAAGCCAAATTCAATCCGTCAGGAAGACGCGACCGCTACGACCGGTATTGACCGGGTTTTGCAGGATGAGCTGAACCGCAATCAGGCATATCTTGCCCTGAACACCGGCAAAGCCGTCGGTCGTCTGCATATTATCGACAAACTCGATGACACTGTAGAGATCGGTGATAACGAGATACTCGTCCTAAAAGAGCTCCCGATCTCGCTGCCGCCGGTTCGCGGGATCATAATCGCCAAGCCGTCGTCACCGCTTTCGCATATCAACATCCTCGCCAAGGGCTGGAACATACCGAACGTTTACATCAAGGATGCGGACAAGCTTTTTCGAGAATATGACACGTTCGTCTTTAAGCTCGAAGCAAACCTGACAAATTACAAACTCGAGCGAGCGACATCTGATGAGATCAGATCGCAATTTATCTCCCCGGACCAGCAGATCCCGCCGGCCGACTTGAAAACGAAGAAATTGGCCGGATTAGCGGAAATGCGTAAGAAAGACAGCATCACCTACGGATCCAAATCAGCCAACCTCGGCGAGATGATCCGGACAAAGGTTCCCGGCGTTACGATACCCGACGGGTTTACTGTTCCGTTCTACTGGTACGAAGCGTTCATGAGATCGAACGGTTTCGACAAAATAATGGAAGACCTGGGCGAGGATCTGAACTTTGTTCATAATCCAAAATACCGACGCCAAAAGCTCGACGAATATCGAAGCATGATCCAGAATGGAAAGTTCGATGACGAATTGAGCAAAGAGATAATCGCGAAATGGAAATCCCAATTGGGCTCCAGACCGGTTTTCGTGCGAAGTTCGTCAAACTCAGAGGACCTGCCTAATTTTAGCGGTGCGGGCCTCTATTCCAGCGTTCCCAATGTCGTCAGCGAAGACAAACTGGTCGATGCCGTGAAAAAGGTGTGGGCGTCGCTCTGGAAATTTGAGGCCTACGAGGCTCGCGTCCGAAATTACGTTAGCCAATCTGACGTCTATATGTCCGCGCTGATCCAACTCGGCGTAGATATGGAAAAAGGCGGTGTGATGATAACGAAAGATCCATTCGACGAGCGGAACCGCGATGCGGTCTACATCAGCGCCGTTTGCGGACACAATTCAAAGGTCGTAGATAATGCTGGCGTTCCGGAACAGATCTTGTTCAATCCAAAATCGAATTCGGTTATCGTCATGACTCTCTCCCAGCAGGAAAATGCCCTTGCCTTTGATACGAATGGCGATCTCAAAGTGACTGTTGACAAATGTGCCGGCGCAAAAAAACGAGTCTTAACTGACCTGCAGGCACGGTCGCTCGCCAAGGCGGCGATGAGCATTCGAAGTGCATTTGACGGAAAAAAAGAGCAGGATATTGAATGGGGAATCCTGAACGGAAAGATCTACATTGTTCAATCTCGGCCCTACATAGAAAAAAAATAACCTGCCTCGCCCGCAGGTAAATAAGGAAAAACTCGATGAAATCAATAATTATTTGTCTATCATTATGTTTCGCTTTTGGCTGCAGTAACGCAGCGAAGCCTATCGCCCAAAGTGACAATAGTGCAACTGTCGCCAAGTCACCAGAAAAGTCACAGACCGCAATAGCACATTCGACTGAAAACCAAACTCCGAACCAGACCGCTCCACCAGCATCAGGCGAGAAGTCAAAATGGACCGCAAGCGGCGACCCGATCGACACGACGGCATTCGATTCAGCGATCATGTCGGCCGAAAAAGCTGCTGGCGGCAAACCATCGAAAGCCCTTGGCGATGCTTATTACAAAAGAGCGACCGCCCTCACCGAAGCTCGCCAATACGCGTCGGCGCTCGGCGACTACAGGCGTGCACTGAAGAATGATCCCGCAAACGCCGAAGCAAAAGACTGGATCGACAAGATCATCATGATCTACGACGGTCTCAATAAATCCTCGCCGAAAGAGGGCGAAGAGCCGCCGCCGCTGCCGTTCAAGAAATCATAGGAACGTCGGGCTCGCTAGACAAAACACGGGCGCCCTCACTAAACTAACTCTTTTGTGTTCAAACGCATTATTAACATAACGGAGATCAGATAGGTATTTATGGCACTTTCAGCAAACGATATTAGAAAGGGAATGGTAATCGTGCACGAGGGCGTGCCGGTCAGAGTAATGGAATTTCACCACCACACGCCGGGCAATCTGCGGGCTATGGTTCAGGCTCGGCTGCGAAATCTGCTCACCGGAAACTCTTTCGAATATCGCTTTCGTTCGAACGACACGCTCGAAAAAGTAACCCTCGATCAGCAGAAGATGGAGTACTTGTATTCCGACGGCTCGCACCATCACTTCATGAACAATGAAAATTACGAGCAGGTTCAGTTGACCGAAGATGAACTTGGCGATGCCGCTCAATGGCTGATGCCGAACCTGACGATCGAGGTCGAGTTTTATAACGGCACACCGATCGGCGTTGAACTGCCTGCGACAATGGATCTAACCATTACCCGCACAGATCCGCCTCTGAAAGGAGCGACCGCCTCGAATTCAAACAAACCCGCAACCCTCGAAAACGGAGTTACCGTCTCGGTTCCGCCCTTCATCCTCGAAGGCGAAAAGATCCGCGTTAACCCGACCGAGGCGAAATATCTCGAACGAGTTAAATAATTAGTTCAAGGTCCGCAGAGTGCCAGAGTTACAGAGTTAAGGAATTCGCTCTTATTAGACGTTTTTCCATTACACTGTATCTCTGGCACTTTGCTACCTGGAACTTGTTTTGTGATGTTTTTTCTTTACGGCATTGTACTCACGCTAGCTTCGATCTTACTGCTTCCGCGGTTTGTTTTTGATGCGATATTCAATGGTAAGTACGCCGCCGGCTTCAAGCAGCGATTGGGGTTCGTTCCGAGACTTGTGCCTGACGGCAGGAAAGTGGTTTGGCTGCATTGCGTTTCAGTCGGTGAAACGAATGCCGCTCGTCCACTTGCTCTGAAGATCAAAGCAGATTTCCCCGATTCACGTCTCATCGTCTCGACCACCACCCGAACAGGACAGGAACTGGCGAAAACCGCATTCGCCGACCTTGCTGAGCTGGTTTTCTATTTCCCGTTTGACTGGAAATCGACTGTCCGCCGCTCGCTAAAGCGGCTTTCTCCTTCGATCGTACTGCTGATGGAGACAGAGATATGGTTCAACTTCATTCGCGAGACGAACCATTTCGGCTCTGTTATCACGATCGTCAACGGGCGCCTCTCGGAACGATCTTTCCGCAGATATAATTACATCAAGAATTTCATGCATCGCATCCTGGCGTACCTTGACTTGGCTCTCATGCAGGAAAACGCAGACGCGACGCGTTTAATGAAACTGGGGATCAGGGCGATCAAGGTCAAGGTGACAGGGAATCTGAAATTCGATCACAACCTCGACGAGCAGGAAGCGAGCCTGACAACTGAATTCCGAGAGCGGTTTGGCTCAACGTCCGACGCCCCGCTGATCATTGCAGCAAGCACGCACTCGCCTGAGGAAATCTACGTTCTCGAAGCCTTCAAACAGGTTTGGAAAACCTCCGAAGCGAAGCTACCGCGGCTAATGATCGCTCCGCGCCACCCGGAAAGATTTGCGGAGGTTGCCGCGTTGATCGAGAAGACAGGATTTTCGTGGGCCCGGCGCTCGGCTCCTTCATCGGAAAATGACAGAACCGCGGAGATCATCCTGCTCGACAGCATCGGAGAGCTGAGGGCGGCGTATCCGCTTGCCGACATAGTATTCGTCGGCGGCAGTCTGATCCCGCACGGCGGCCAGAGCATTTACGAACCTGCAGCGGCCGGAAAGGCGATTATTACCGGCTCAAATACAACTAATTTCACAGCAGCGGTTACGGAATTCCTCGAAAAGGATGCTTTGATCCAGCTTCCCAAACTCTCGGATAAGGAAATTTTGCCTAAATTCGTTGAGACATTGACCGTCCTTCTCGCCGACGAAAAAAGGATTGCAGAACTTGGAATGAACGCGCTGACCGTCATGGAACACAATCGCGGAGCCGTAAACCGCACCGTCGAATATCTCGCCCCACTGCTCAGACCGGCCGAACCGCAATGATCCTCGTCTTTTACCTTTTCGCTGGAATTTTGGTGCTTTTAAGTGCGAAGTCGCTCCTCGGCGGGATCGAGTATTTGCGGTTTTTCAGAACTGAACTAGCAAAACCAAGATCTGAATTTACGCCTTTTGTAACGGTCATCGCACCTTGCCGAGGCCTCGATCCAGAGCTCGACATCAATCTCGAAGCTCTCTTTAGACTCGATTATCCAGAATATGAAGTAGTTTTTGTCGTTGATGACAAAAACGATCCAGCCGCAACGGTCATAGATCGAGCCCGAACAGGGAGCGATCGCGACTGGGTAAACTCCAAGGTGGTGATCGCCAACAAAGCAAAAACCTCCAGCCAAAAGGTCGAGAATCTTCGTGAGGCAGTTCTTCATGCGTCGCCTGAATCACAGGCGTTTGTCTTTGTGGATTCTGATGCTCGGCCGTCGTCCGGATGGCTGCGATCTCTTGTCGCTCCTCTCGCGAATGAGAATGTTGGAGCGGCAACTGGCTATCGGTGGTTCATTGCCAAGAAACCAAATTTTGCGTCCGAGCTTCGCTCGGCGTGGAATGCTTCGATCGCGTCCGCTCTCGGCCCTAACACGGCGTCAAATTTCTGTTGGGGCGGCTCGATGGCGATTCGTCGCGACACATTCGAGAGGCTTAGTTTGCGTGATCGCTGGGAGGGCACTCTTTCGGACGATTTTGCAGTTACACGTGCGATGAATGAGGCCAAATTGCCCATTTTATTCGTTCCGCAGGCTCTGACAGCTTCTGTCGAAGATTGTTCATTTTCAGAAATGATTGAATTCACCACGCGGCAGATGAAGATCACGCGTGTTTATGCCACGCCGCTCTGGCTATTGTCGTTTTTCGGCTCCGCCCTGTTTAACGGAGTGTTGATCGCATCTTTTCTGATCGTCGTATTCGCCCACCAGAATGGCTATCCTGTTTACGCCGCTCTCGCGACCATTCTTCTCATAGCGGTTTGCAGCACAGGTAAAGCATGGCTGCGATTGAACGCCGTGAAACTTGTATTGACCGATACCCATGACGCTCTGAAGAAACAGGTCTGGACGCAGAACACACTGTGGATATTGTCGCCCGCGATCTTTCTTTACAACTGCACGGCCGCATTGGCTTCGCGCCGGATGAAATGGCGCGGAACGGTTTACGAATTGAAATCGCCAACCGAAACTGTCATTATTGCGGATTAGCGTAATGACGGAATCAAAACTGACAGAAGAAACAAAAGCCTCGCCCTACGACTTGTGGCCCGACGAAAATGCGCCGTTCGCGGCCACGGCCGATGTTCCGCCGCTCGCTTTACCGGAAGCGTCGCCCTTCGCAGATCCGTTCGCCGAACCGGTCGAGGGCCCGTCCGCGAAACCGTTTGAAGCTCCGTTCATACCCGTTTCTTATACTCCCGATAGTACAGAGCAGACGATCCGCAAAAGTGGTTTGGCATGGTCGGCCGGAGTTGTTTTTTTCGGTTCGGTAGCATTTATGCTGCTTCTCGGATGGTTTGCTGATCTGCTTCTCGGCAGTTCTCCCTATGGGATCGTCATTGGTATCGTCCTCGGGTCGATAATCGGATTTGTTCAGTTTTTCAGAATTTCGTCGCAGATCTATTCGCCTCAAAAGAGCGATCCGGATCATAGGCCGCTGCTGTCACGCAATGATGATGAGTAATATGCTCGGTGACGCAGGCAGTACCGATCTTGCGGCTTTGAATTTTTTCTTGTTCGCCTGTAAAATATAGGATTCGCAATGGGCGAGAATTTTGATCCGTTGACAACTGAAAATGCACCGAAGCCGATACGTCACGGCGGGATACTGGCCGCCATGGCCGGGCTCGTTGTGGTCATGGCGATAGCCGGATTTACTTTTCGCGGCACATCGTTCGGATTTGGCGTGATTTTTGGCGGCGTTTTGTCGTTTGCCAATTATCTCTGGCTCGACCGCTCAACTCGCGCGATCTTTAGCCAGAACGCTATGGCCTCGACCGGAATTCTGGCGGCGAAATACATTCTCCGCTACGCTGCTCTCGGCGGCATTCTGTGGCTCGTCCACTCGACTGGTGCATTTCCGATCGTCGCCGTGATCGCGGGACTCGCGGCATTTGCATTTGCAGTGGTTTTGCAGGGATTGAAAAATATTTTTAAAAGTTCTTTATAGAAGGATCTCAAGATGTTCTTATTAGCTGAAGAGGGCGGTCATCACGCTCCACTGATCGTAGAATTCATTAACCACTACCTCGGTGAGCCGGTTTACCATTTTCAAAAAACGTACACCGAGCCGATGTGGAACAAGTACGTGTTCTCAAAATTCGGCACGACGGCTGAGAAAGCGTTCGGTGCCTACACGGTCGAGAACGCCATACCGTGGTACACGATCATGTTCGTGATCGCGTGTTTGCTGACCGTTTTCATCGTCTATTTGCTCAAGGGCAAGCTTTCTGAAGACGATCCGAACCCGGGCCAGCTCACGCTCGAAGCCGGCTATCTCACGATCAAAGATATGATCGGGAGCATTATCGGCGATCACGGAGCACGCCACTTCCCGGTCGTCGCGACCTTCGGCATCCTGATCCTCGTTTCGAACCTGATGGGCCAGTTCCCGATGTTCATGTCGCCCACCGCTTCGGTGAATGTGACATTTGCACTCGGTATCGCTTCATTCGTTTATTACAACTACGTCGGTATTTCAGAGAATGGGTTATTCGGCCACATCGCGCACTTTGCGGGGCCAAAACTTCCATTCGTGATGGCGCTGATCATTACGCCGCTGATCTTTGTCATTGAGATCATCTCAAGCTCGATCAGGCCGTTCACGCTCGGTGTTCGACTCTTTGCGAACATGTTCTCGGACGAGCAGGTATTCGTGCAGATCACGAACCTTGCTCCGCCCTTTACCCATTTCGTGGTGCCGCTGATACTGACGCTGCTCGGTGTTTTCGTTGCATTCGTTCAGGCATTTGTATTCACACTTCTGTCGATGATCTACATCGGCGAAGTTTCACACGTACCGCATGAACATCACGACGATGACCATGCGGAAGAGCATCACGGCGAAGCCACCGTCGCTCACGCGTAATAAAGTTTCAGAGATCAGGCGTTTAGCTTGCTCTCCAGAAAAACAGACTCAGGTCGGGTCGAAATTGAAAACCTGTGTTTATAGCAACTATGCCCGCACGCAGGAGACGCGGACTCTACGGAGTATAAAATCCGCGGCATACCGGAAGCGAGGCGAAATAATACCAACGGCGATATTAAATGCCGGCAGGTTTGCGATAACGGGTCGATCATTGAGTCTTCTATTAAAAACAGGAGATAACTATATGAAAAACATGAAATACGTTCTTTTTGCAACGCTCGCTATCGCCCTTTTGGCTGTGGCTTCAATGGCACAGGCTGGCGGCGGAGCTGCTTACAACGAATCGTACGTTGCGGGCTACAAAGCTCTCGGCGGTGGTATCGGTTTTGGTTTGGCTGCAGGTTTGGCTGGTATCGGCCAGGGCCTCGTCGGTTCGCGTGCTGCTGAAGGTGCTGCCCGCAATCCGGGCGCTGCCGGTACCGTTCAGACGATGATGATCATCGCTCTGGCACTTATCGAATCACTCGTGCTATTCGCACTGCTTATCGTCTTCGTTAAGCTCTAAACAGCGGATCAGTCGTCCGTGGTCAGTGGTCAGTTTCGTCGGGGAATGTTTATTCTACTCACCGACCACTGTCCACTGACCACTTTCTTTTGCAACCTTAGTACATTTTGAACGTTCTAATGTTTGATGATCAATGAGATGAACGGAAAATTAGTTGCGGATAAATATCGCATTGACAGCTTGGTTCGCGAGAGCGAGTCGGGTGATCTGTATGTTGGCCATCATGAGGTTTTGGATAAACCTGTGACCATCAGGATACTGTCGTCGGCGTTTGCTGTTGATCCGCGTTGGGTCAAGCGATTTGTTGCCGAGGCACGGGCCGCGTCAGCCCTTTCGCATCCCAATATTCTCAACATCACCGATTTTGGCACGGACGCTAAGAATGTTACTTATGCCGTCTTCGAGCCGGCAGATGGCAAAACGCTGGGTGAAATGACCGCCAATGAACAGCCTTTCGACGAAAAGCGGGCTTTGGACATCACCCGACAGATCGCTTCTGCTCTGGCAGCTGCACATTCCCAAAAGGTCGTCCACGCGGCTCTTGAACCAAGAAATATCTTTGTCAACAAGGGTGACGCAGTAAGGGTTTTCGGATTCGGCGGTGACCCGATGAACGTCGCTCGTGACGCCGACCCGCGATATCTTGCCCCCGAGCAGTGCAACGCCTTCCCGGCCGCCGATGAACGCTCGGACGTTTACTCGCTTGGCGTGATCCTCTATGAAATGCTCGGCGGAACGGTTCCGTACGCAGGAGCAACCGCTGCCGAAATTCTCGCAAAACAAAACAGTGAACCACCTCCACCGCTGTCGGCATTTCGCCGCGACCTGCATCCTGAGATCGAGCCGATCGTCCTGAGTGCGATGGCGCTGGATCCGGAACGCCGCTATCCGAACATGGCCGCTTTTGCGGAAGATCTTGAGATCCTGGCGAGCCGTCTCGGCGGCGCCGGTGCGGAACCGGTTGTAGCCGCAGCTGCGGCAGCAGGTTCGAAACGCAGCGTTTGGCAGACGGCGTTCTTTGTTCTTGCCGGAGTTGCGATCTTTGCGGCGGCTCTGATCTACGCAACTTCAGTTCGGAAAACCGATCCAACAGCGAACCTCGTGGCTGATGCGGGAAGCCTTCCGGTGCAGCCGATCGGCCCGGCCACAGGTGCTCAGGAAGAGAGCCTTGCAAAATTACCCACTATGACTGAGGCCGAGATCATGGCGACGCAGTCCCAAATGAACGATCTGCCGGGCGGCGATGGGTTTAATGCGTGGGCCAATGGCGGAATTCCGCCTGCCGGGGCTCCGTTGGCCGGTTCGACGACCGGTATTCCATCGGGTATTCAAACGGCTCCGCCAATGACCTATGTTCCCCAGGGCGGTGACGTTTATACCATCCCCCAGGGCGGGCAGAGCCAGTTCATGCCGGATTTTACCCCCAGCGGCGGTGTTGATATCCGTTGTAAGGATGTACAAACCGGGCAGGAAATTCCGTGTCCGTCGGGTCCGCCGCCAACCGTAAAAGCATCGCCAACGCCGAAAACCGGGGCCGCAGCTAACACCGCTGTCCCTCAGCCTTCTCCGGTAACGGCAGCTACCCCGAAACCGATGGCAACGCCACCGCCTAAAGGTACAAAGCCCGCGACAGATCAGCCTGATAAGGGTAAACCTGCCGCACCAGCGACAAAGCCTGCGAAGAGCGGAACACAGAAGATCTCTGAAGAACTACCTGGCGGTGAGTAGCTTAAGGATCGCCGCATTCCCTTTTTTCTTTGCGATCGAGAGTGCAGTTCGGCCTGCCTTATCCTTAATGTCCATCTGCGGCTTTACTTTTAGGATCGCATTCACGGCCTGTGGATCACCTTTGTCAACCGCAGCTATCAACGCGGACCTGCCATCGGTATCGCGGCTATTGAAGTCGATCTTCTTGAACGCCGATGCCATCCTGGCTTCAAAACTTCGTTTTTTTGCTGATCTTTCGAGTTCCGGGACCATCAGGCGGGCGTTCACCATGGCGGCAAGGGCACGCGTATGGCCGGCCTCAACAGCATAAAAGATCGGAGACACGCCGCCGGGCTGTACCCGGGTCGGATCGAGTCTCAAAAGCAGGGACATCGTTGTCTGGTAATTGTCGTACTCGACCGCGTAATCGAGTGCGTTCATTCCCATTTTATCTCGAACTTCGGCATTTACCCCGCCAGCGAGGAGTCGAGCAACCATGTAGTCATTATCGAACCTCGCCGCCCTGATCAATGCCGTTTCGCCGTTCTTGTTGACAATATTAGCGATTTTTCGATCAATATTCGACAATTCGAACAAATAGAACCGAGATCGGCTCGCCATGTAAAAAAGGTGAGTTTCGCCGTTATCGTCAACGTCGGCATGAAAGCCAAATCCGAGCCGCCGTTGCCAGGCTTCCCCGTAATAAGCAACGGCCATTGTCATCGTCGCAGAGTTCGAATATCGGCCCAAAGTGTCATAAAAATCTCTTTGTAAGCTAGCACCACCTTCTATGAGGAAACGCCAGGCGGCGTCGGAAAGGGCCATTTTGCCGGAGTCTTCGTAGTCGTGACGTCGCAGGTGGTCGAGACCAAACCGATCTTTTCTCGACGGATCAATGCCACGTCCTATAAGAAGGTGATACTCAAGATCCGGAAGTTTCAACAGCGGGTTGGGAGGGTCGACAAAGAACAGAGCCGTCGACCCGTAATCGTTCGTCGCATTAATGTCCGCGCCGGCATCGAGCAAAAGACGCACTATCGGCACTATATTTTCATGACTCTTGACCGGACCCGGACGAAGAGCCCGAAGAAGTGCCGGCTGGCCGAAAGGATCCTTGGTATTCGGTGAAACTCCAGCCCTGAGAAGTCTCTTCACTTCGTCGATATCACCGACATCACAGGCACGAAGAAATTTCTCGTTCAATATCCACGTCGGGACGGAACTACTCTGCGCCGATGTGTTCAAAACCGGGAGCAGAAATAGAAGAATTACTATTGCGCTACGCACGATCATCTCGGAACTTCCACCGTTTTGATAATATCCGAGATCACGGCGTCAGTCGTCGCTCCATCAAGTTCCGCCTCCGCACGCAATGCAAGGCGATGCCTGAGAACCGACAATGCGACATCGCGAACATCATCGGGCGTCGGGAAATCACGTCCGCGTATTGCCGCCAGTGCTTTCGAACAAAGCAACAATGCGACCGAAGCTCGCGGGCTAGCTCCGTATAGGATCGTTGGATGGGTTCGCGTGCGACGGACGATCTCGACGACATATTTCTGCACGCCGGGCTCCATTCGCATCGCTCTTACCTCCGCACGGCAACGCTGGATCAGAGTTGCGTCGGTCAAGCGAGCGATCTGAACATTTTGCAAATGACGCGAGTTGAATCCCGCATCCCAACGTGCCACGATCTCTTCTTCGTCGGCTTGTTCCGGATAATCGATGATTATCTTCATCAAGAAACGGTCAAGCTGCGCCTCGGGCAGCGGATATGTACCTTCGTATTCGATCGGGTTTTCGGTCGCGAGAACCGTAAACAAGGGAGAAAGCGGATAGCGTTCACCATCGATGGTGGTCTGGCGTTCTTCCATCGCTTCGAGCAGCGCGGCCTGGGTTTTGGGCGGCGTACGGTTGATCTCATCGGCGAGCAAAATGTCAGTAAAGATAGGCCCATGACGCAACGCGAATTGCGACGTCTGCATATTAAAGACGTTCGTGCCGGTGATATCCGACGGCATCAGATCTGGCGTGAACTGGATTCGCGAATACTGTGCTCCGATAATGTGAGCGAGCGTCTTGATCGTCAGCGTCTTCGCTGTGCCGGGAACGCCTTCGATCAAAGCGTGTCCCTCGGCCAAAACCGCGACCAGGATCTGCTCGATCACATCGTCCTGCCCGACGATCGTCTTACGGAGCTCGTTAAGAATATGTGCAACTGTAGAAGGTGTGTAAGTTAGCATTTGTAAAATGTCAGTACCGCCTGCGGTAGCGACCGAGGTTTCTCAAATAAAATCGTAAAGCGTCTTTATGGCCAATAAGAAAACCGTTGCCAAAAAGATCCGTCTCAGCCAGAGATCATTCAATTTCGAAGCGAAATGAGCCCCAACGTAGGCTCCAATGAACATCGTCGCCCCAATTATCGCACCGAGCTTGTAATCGACTAAGCCCTGCCACATAAAAACTGCCGTGGCGATCGCGGAGGAAAATACATTGATCAGCTTAGTAGACGCAACAGCCTCTCCATATTTCATCCCATATATTCCGACGCAGACAGCCGTCAAAATCGTCACATAACCGCCGCTGAACAGTCCGCCGTAGATCCCAAGCAGAAAAGCAAGAAAATAGGTCAAGGGTTTCGCATAACTCTTGGGTTCATCAATATTATCAACACCGGCATTTCCTTTCAGTATTGTAAACAAAGCGACGGCTATCATCGCGATCGATACGATCAGCTTGATGCCTTGATTGCTAATGATCCCGACAAGTAAAGCCCCGATTGTTGAGCTGATCAGCGTCAAGACAATCAGGGGCGAAACCTTGCCGTAATCGATCTTCCTCTGCCGTACGAACGGTATCGTTCCGCCGATGGCCATGAAAACAAGGCCGAACATGTTTGTCGCGACGGCAACCTTTGGGTCGATCCCGACCTGAAACATAGCCGGAACCGCGATCAGCGAATTGCTTCCGGTCACGACCCCGACGAGGCTCGTCAGGAAAAAGATCACCACAAGAACGATGAGGGCTTCGACGGACATAAGTTATATCCTTGCTCTCCCGCTTCGAACCAGGCCGAGTTTTTGCTCTATCGTTCGCAACTCGCTAACCAGACGAACGACCTGCCTTTTGTTGGTTGGGCCACCGCGGATTATCTCTTCACATTCATGCAGCGTCGCCGCCGTTGCAGAAACGTCCAATCCGGCCCGTTCGGTTATCGCCTTCGCTATTTCATTGCTCTTGATCTTGAAATTATCGAGGCCAAGAAGTCGGGTAACGCGGCGGCGAAATTCGCTATAGATATTCTCGATCGCCAGATCGAACGCCTTTGTCCTCTGCTGCAGTTCAGCCATTGCGGCGACATATTCGAGTTTCGAAAGCCGATCCGGCTCGGACTCCGGAACCGGTCGAGCGAACCTCCGGCTCTGTGAAATAAAGACAAGCCCGATCAGTAGGACCGCTTGAAAAAAGATCGCGACAACCGGAGTCCCGGCAAAAAACTGAAGAAATCGATTGCTGTCGCTTCCGTAGCCTTGATGATATTCATCGAAAGCGATCACGCTATCCCCGGCCGCGACTATATTTATCGCGAGCTGAGCGTTATCGACCAGCGAAATGCCTGCATTGGAGACAATGTAAGGATCACTTACCAATACGATCCTGCCTTCCCCAAAAGGCATATCAACCACGAGATTCTTCTCATCCTTCGCAAAATGAACTACCGGAGCAAGCTGGCTTGGCGACTCGACCGTATCGCCAGAGTATGGCGGCATTTGATCGGGTATCGACCGTCGAATTTGATATTCCCGCTCCGGGTTCGACGATGACGTCGGAGGTGCATCGTCATAACGCGATCCGCCGGGTGAAGGCTCTTGCTTTACCGATCTCGGAGGCGGCGACAGGGTTTCTGTTTCGCTCGCCGGGGTCGGCTTCGTCGGCGAATGGCTGTCCACAAAGCGTTCAAATTGGATCTCCGACGCAAACCGCGACGGCTGAACGGCGTTAACGCCCTGCGTGTAAACGGTTGGTTGTACGGGCTTTATCGCCGCAGCATCACCGATCATTTGCTTTTGATCCGTAACATCGACCGTGAAGATCTCGGCCCCCTCATTTCCCTTTAAGCTGACCCTCCAGTTCGCGGTCGTCTTGAGCAGTTCTGCCGGCGGGTCACGATCGATCAGCACAAGGCGTCCGCCATTCGAAACCCATCGAAGCAGATCCTCAACCTCGGGATCGGTGAACCCGCGACGTACAGCACCGGTTACCACAAAGACGGACGGAGCGTTCTTCTTTGCCGTTAGAAGTGCGGCGGGCGGTTCCTGCCAGCGAACGACCTTACGCCCGGTTTCCAAAAGCAGCGAGTAGAATGCCTGGGTTCCCGTCGAACCCGTGTTGAAAGAGGAGCGATTCGGATTGGATTCGCTGTCCGCAGTCTTTTCCTTCTGCGTGTACGACGCTGCATTGAGGCCGACCAGGACGGCGGCCATCAAAATAAGAAAAACAAATATGAAGGGTTTCTGCTTCATTTCTGACGCTGCATATCCGCTATGGTTCTCAAATACCGCTCGCGAAAATCATCCCAGTCTGCCTGCTCGGCCGTCCTCAGGCCGTACCAGTTATTCTCAAAATTTGAGGTCAGGCCCCGCATATTCTCAAAAAGCGTCTCATTCTTGCGCACGTCGCGAAGGTAATCACGATTCGTCTTATGACGGGCGAGGCGAACGATCTTGCGGTCACTGAGATCGCACAAAGCTGCAATGTAGCCTTTGCGGATCGCTGACCGCAAATTCCCTTCGCGTGCCAGTTGTTCTGCCTCGGAAAAGAGACCCGCGGCAGATTCGTCCGCCGCGATCCGCTCGCCGAGGATGACACGATCTTCTTTTTTTCCTTTCGCTCGCTTTCTGGACCTGCCGCTGAGAAACGGCCAAAATCTATATAGAAGAAACACCACGAGCGCCGCGACTATGACGAAGATCAGTATCTGAAGCCCGAACTGGAACGACTCGAATCCCGACGGCTTTCCCGGCTCGATATTCGGACGCGGGAACATTTTCGCCAGCCATTCCGTAAATTCACGCCACCATTTCTGAAAAAGGCTTTCTTCTTTTGCCTCAGGCTTCTGGTACTCCTGGCGGCCGAGTATCTCTGCAAGCTTCTGTTTGTTCTGGTCCTTTGTAAGTTCGCCGCTAACCGTTTTGTCGAGTTCGCCAGCAGATTCTGAGATGGCGAGGAGCCTTTCGCTGATCTCGACGAGGATCTCCCGCCGGACTTTTTCGTCAGGCGCATCGGTGAGATCCTTTAACCTGGCGACAAGCCATCCATTTTGGGTCTCAACGCTCCCACCGGGCCACTCGATCTTTTCGGAAACAGGAACCTCCGATCTTATCTCCGAAATGATCCTCTCCTGATCTCTAGCCCCCGCCGAATCAAGCCCCTGCAGCATCTGCTCGACGCCGAACCGGGCAGATTCGATCCGCTGTTTGTAATCAGCAGGCGAAACGGCAAAGACAGATGCGGCCCCAAAAAGGAACAAGAAAAAAAGGCCCATCGCAATGAAGCCGGGACGCGATGCGGCAAAGCAGGACCTTAATATTGTGGTGGTGACTGAAAAAGACATGTTCCAACTCAGCGCGTGTTCTAATTCTCTCCTATAGATCGAGCGTCGTGATCGATGCTTTCTGCGACGACGTTTGCAGCGATCCGGCATTCACCAACCCGAGAGCGGGCTGAAGCGGGTTGATGTATGTTTCGGGGACGGCCGGTATGTCACCGAGGCGTGAGGCGGCCATTAGTTCGATATCATAGCCCTCCGCCCGGACGCGTTCGTCCACATACAGCAGGCAAAGTCCGACCATCCAAACCGGTGACAGCAAAATAAAACTGATCTGCCAGATCAGATTGTACGCGACCTCATACCAGGCCGGGATAATGTCGGCATCGAAGCTCATCAGATTCACGCCATTTGCCGACGCATACCACGCCAATGGAACGTAAAGGATCGCGAGCGCTGAATATGCAGCGACGGTCGAAAAAATGAATAACGCCGCCAGGCGTTTTACGCTGCCGCCGGCGAGGCTCGCACTGCGGCCGATCGCCGCAAAAACGCCCTGTCCCTCAACCAGCATCACCTGGGGAACGTACGCAACCCGCGATGCAGCGAGGAAAAAGAGCCAGATCGCGGCACCGGCAACGATCAGGCCAACTGCAACCGAAAGAATGAATCCGACAACCGGAACAACTGCCCCGACCGCCCAAATGATAAGGCCGATCAGGATCAGTAGTACCATTGCGGCAAAATAGAAGATCGCCAGGCCGACCGAGCCGAGGAGCACCGAGATCAGCGAGGATGCAAAGATCAACCCACCGAGGCGTCTCGCTGCATTGCGGTACGTTTCTCGAAATGTGATCGCCTCGCCGAACAGCAAATGCCGGACAAAATTTCGTGACGCTCCGCCCATCACGACGAGCGTGGCTATCGTCTCCGTTAGCCAGATGACAACGCTCCCGAACCAGAGAAAAATATAATAAAAGGTCGTCTCTGCTGAGTAGCGATCAGTTCCAATTGAGAAGATCTGCCGCCCGGCAAACGTCCAGCCAACCGAAACGATCGTCCCAACGATCACCGGCGGCGACGCTATGAGAATGAATGTCCAGAAATATTTGCGGTAGAAACGAACGGCGCGATCAATGAGATCACCTGCCCCGAGCGGTACAACGGCTAGATTCGATTGTGGGTCACCGGTAACGCTCATTCTTTGCTAAGGACATTATAGCGTTAACGGTAACTGTGTAGAAGGGAGAAGTAAGATGGCTCACTTTCCTAAGACCAGACCTAAGACCAGACCTAAGACCAAAAACCTAAGACCAAACCCATCACTGCCCTTTCAACTGCTTGATCGCCTCGCGAAGCTTATCGGCGTCAGGGGCTGTGGGAACAAGCTTCAAATACGTTTCGAGCGCAGAAACCGCCTTTGGACGGTCATCTTTGTCGATGTACATCATAGCAAGCATCCTGTGAGCTTCGTTCATCTCAGAACCGCCAATCGAGATGGCCAAATTCAACTCCTTTTCTGCCTCATCATAGCTGCTGAGTTTTGCAAGTGTACGGCCAAGATAAAAATGCCCGATAGCCGACTGATCCTTCAATTTGATAGTGTCACGCAAAGATGTTTCGGCTTCTTTATGCTTATTCATCCGAAACAACACGATCCCGCGGTTGAGCATCGGCTCGAAGGCATCCGGCTTGATAGCGAGAGCTGATCTCAGCGATAGTTCAGCATTCTGCAGGTCGTTCAGCTTTTGGTACTGAACCCCCATCTCGTTATATGCCTCGAGAAACTTTGGATACTCAGCCACCGCGAGCTTCAACTGCTGAACCGCTCCGGTATGATCCGCGGCTTTTGCGAGATCGAGTGCTTTCAAATAAAAACCTCTCGCCCGATCTGGAACGCCGATACTGTCAACCTTAACGATCGAAGGTTTGGGCTCTGGCTTCCTTTTTTCCACCAATCGAATGGATACCGAATAAACCGGCTTCAGCCTATCGCCGTCCGTGACAAGCTCTACGGCTTGATCGACAGGTTCAAACGCATCTTCGCGGTCAATAATGATGTGATAGATACCTTCTGGAAGATTAATAATAACAAACTGTCCGCTAACGTCCGTCGACAGAAGGAAATCGCCGCCTGTCTGGGGCCGAACCTTAACGTTTATTCGCCTATCAACTTTGGAACCGTCCGGCCAGTGAACAGTGCAGGCAATTACATTCGCCCCGCCGAGCCTCGAGTTCTCCGCGAGAGTTCCGCTGTATGGGATCTGACCGAGTGCCAGCGATTGAAGGACCCAGACAAAGGAAATGCACATTATAAGTCGCCCCAATATTTGGTTCATAAAGATGCTCCGTTCCAACCGAGACTGAAAGATAATATGACGTTGAAACAAAAACAGGCGTTGCCATTTTGCCGGCAACGCCTGAGGTTTTTAGAACAGACTGATTACCAGTTAAATCTCAGGATCAGATCGATCAGGCGGCCGCCTGGATCGTTCGTTGTTGAGGTGTCCTGATAAGCAGAACCGTTACCAAGCTGGCCAAAGGTAGCACCGCCGACGCCGACGCCGACTGTGTCAGCTGTCCAACCGCCAACCCGGAAGTTTGGATGATTGAGTGCATCGAGGAACGTTGCACCGATCGAAAGCGTTCGGCGTTCACCGAAGCTTACCTTCTTCTGAATGCTTGCATCCAGCTTGAAGAAGCCCGGACCATAAACGATCAGGTTGTTGAAACCACATGTTCCAGCGTAACGCGAAATGCAATTACCGGTTCCAGCCGGGGCGATGTACTTACCAGTCGGGCCTCCGGTTCCGTAGGTGGTTCCGTAGCCGTTGTTGGTTGTCGTATTCGCAACGTTGATATCAAATGCCTTCTGCGTGTTCAGGATGATATCGGCCGGCAGATAATAAACCAGATCGGCTTCCTTACGAACCTTGATCATTTTCTGCAGATCCTTGACGGTCATACCAACGAGCTGAACGTTGCCCAGCGAGAATGGCGAACCGCTCTGCCAGCGGAGCGTCGGAGTGATCGACCATCCGCCGAAAATGGCATCTACAGCCCAGTTCGACTGCGACAGGAACTTACGGCCCTTTCCGAACGGCAGGTCGTAGGTTGCGTCGAGTTTGAACTGATGCCTGAGGTCAAATGCCTGAACGCTTTTCGCGAGATCGAGTCCGTCCGGACGCTGCGTGAAGCCTGCAAAAGCGACGCTGCTCGATGCGTACGAATCGGCCTGAGCCTTCGAAAACACGTAGTTGGCCGAAAGACGAAGGCCAGCCGACAGACGACGGCGGACTTCGATAACGCCTGAGTCATACCAGGTGTTGCTGTTGTTGCCGACGATGAACGCACCACCGGTCAGTACGGACGAGTTTACGTAGAAGAAATTCGCCGGACGCCCGTTGGCGACAGCATTCGCACGTCTGGCGGCACTATTTTCAAAACTCGTTCCCGAAAATGCATTGATATTCGGAGCACGGTTTGAAAGGGCTGTGACCAGCGTTGAGTTGGCAAAGTTCGCAGCCGTGTAGCCCGAACCTGCGGTTCCCTGAGCAATGTTAGGGTTATTGGTAGCGGTCGGGTTGAAATACGAGACCATGATCGGCAGCGGATTTGTGCCCGTTCCGGCTCCGAAGTATGCAAAGCTCGAACCACGGCCGGCTGCGATATTTGCATACAGATTCTGCTGGGCGAGTGCGAACTCGGCAGCAAAGCCGTTTTCGATGGTGTTGAATTCGTTGATGTTCCACTGACGCTGCAGGTTTGTGCCGCGGTTTCCGACATAACGAACCTCGACCACCGTGTTGCGGTCGATCTCGCGCTGATAGCCAAAGCTGAACGAACTTACAGCCCCCGTCTTGATATTCGGATCGAAGGCATTCGCCGAGTTTGAAGTTCCTAGAGCGATCGGAAAAGCCGGAGCCGTTCCTACGATGCCCGGAAGCGGCGCAAAATTAGGATTGTTGAGGTCACGCAAGTTGGTGCCCGCAATAAAACTCGGGGTTGTCGTTCCAGGCAAATTTGTTTGAAGGTTGCGCGAAAGAGGAAGCGATCCACCCGGATTCGATCCATTAATGCTCTCGAGAAGGTTTGTGCCTTCACGAACATACGAGATCGAGTATCCACCGCGGAAAACGCTCTGCCCCTGACCGCCAAAGATGGCGTGCAAAAATCCTTTATCGCCAAAGTTCGGGCTCCAAACGACACCGATAGTTGGTGCCAGGTTGTTCATATCGTCAGGATATACCTTTTCTCCGACAGGAACCTCGACAACACGCGGAGCCTGTCCGCCTGTTGCACCGGGCTTGAAGATGTTGCCGACGCCCGACAGGCCATAGATCTGGCCAAAGTTCTCAAGGGCCGTATAATTGCCCTTGCTTAACGCAACAAAGGCTGTCTGCGGCTGCCAGCGAATACCATAGTTGATGGTCAGATTCGACTTGGCACGCCAGCTATCCTGGACAAAAAGGCCATAGCTCTTTTGTTCCGCAATTCTTGAAAGTGATCCACGCTCCGCGTATCGGCCATCAGCTCCGAGATAGGCGGTCGTTCCATATGAAAGAACCCGACCAACGAGCACAGCATAGAGGTTTCTCGCATCTCCGATCTGGGTTGCGGTGGCACCAGGCATGGTCGTCGCATTGAACATGTTGTACGCAACCGAGTCAGCTGAACCAGCAGTAGAATCAAGGCCGAAACCAACTGTAGGTGCCAGCAGGTTATTCGCCGAACCATTCGATTCGATGCGTTTGTATTGTCCGCCAAAGTTTATCGAGTGCGAACCTTTGACCCAGGTAACCGAATCCGTCAGATCGTAGACAGGTGTCGCGCGTTCGCTGTTTGAGTTGAGGTTGACCGGCGACGTCGCACCAAGGACACTGACGCCCAGGCTGCGGCCGCCCATGTAATTGAAATCCGCGATCGACGATCCCGGGAAGAAATTCGACAAACCGTACGAAACAGCATAGCGAGCTTCGTTAACGATGCTCTTCGAGAGAGTCGAGCGAACTGCGAATGAATTCGAGTTGCGATCTGATCTCTGCGTGTAGAACGGGAATCCTGGGAATCTCTCTTCAACACTGTTGAGGAAGTCCTTGGTTCCGTCGAATTTCTGCCTGTTCAACGTTGCTTCAAAACTGTGATTTTTCGTGATATTGAAATCGAAGCGAAGTGCAAGAAACTTACGGATCTGGCTGCTCGTCGGGGTGAAGAGGAAATTCTGGACGTTTGGAAGGTTGGCAACAACCGGTGACAACGAACCGCCATTGCTGAGAGAAGAGCGAATACGAGCATAAACAGCTGCAACAGTCGGGTCCGGTGTAGCAAGCTGGCCATTGGCAGCTGCGACGTTAAACACATTCACAGTGTTGGTAACACCGCCCGTAACGTAGCTGTAAACGCCAGACTGTGCGGCGGGCGTCAAAACGACGCGGGTACGCGACTGTGATTCCGGCTGACGAAATTCCTCGTAGTTAATGAAGAAGAATCGTTTGTTCTTACCCGAATCAAATGGCCCAACGCCTTCGCCAAAGCCCAGGAATGGGATCGGGCCGCCGACGTTAGCTCCGTACTGGTGAAGACGGATCTTCTGACGGGTCGACGTGCCGTCTGGATAGAGGCCTACAGGGTTGCGGTTGAGGTACCAGTAGTTTGCATTGAGATATTCGTTGCGATGCTGGTAGAACATACCGCCCGTATAGTTATTCGTACCGCGTTTGGTCACGAATTTGATCTGGACCGCACCGTCGCCGCCGCTTTCAGCACCGGGGTTAGCGGTCGAAACCGAAACTTCCTCGATAGCGTCAACACGCGGACGAACGTAAGTGAAATAACCATCCGACGAGCGGAGCAGGTTGTCCTGAACGTCCACTCCATCGATCGTGATCGTCAGCGCGCCTTTTGGCAGACCGTTGATCGAAGCTTGTCTTGGGCGTCCGACGGTTGCCGTTCCCGGCAGAAGTCCGACGAGATCAAGTGCATCGCGTGATGCGATCGGGGTTCCGGTGATCTGCCGGCCCTGGATCGTCGTGCCGACCGACGCCGTCTGGGTTTGCAGAACTTCACCGCCGCTCGAGATCTCAACAACCTCGCCGACGCTTCCGATCTCAAGCTTTCCGTCGACCGTAACAGGTGTTCCGATGTCAACTTTTACACTTGAGAACGTAAGGGTTTTAAATCCCGTGGCGGTGATCGTTACGGAATAAGTACCGTTAGCGACCGACGGAATGCGGTAACCTCCGTTGTCATTTGTGACAGCAGAGAATTCCTGGCCCGCAGAACCTTTGACCTTGACCGTGGCTCCGGGGACAACAGCTCCATTAGGATCTGTGACCGAGCCGGCGATCGAGCCGGTGCTCTGGGCGTGGATAGCGATCTGGGTCATGAGCAACGCCAGGCCGACTATCAAAAATTTGGTAAACTTTCTCATTTTTCCTCCTCAAAAAATCAAAATCAGGATCCACTCAAAAAATAAGTGCTTTGCCCCCTTGTGAAATCCGATCTACTACCCTCGCTCGTTGTCTTGTAAACGAATACCTCAACGCCGAAGAATAAATTGCCGTTCTTCTTCGACCGAAGTATCCAGACCACTCTGCGTAGGAGTACCGTCGGAATAAAGTAAATTGTTAACGGAAGTAGTTATACGAAATTGAAAAAGAAGCAACTTTCATACCATGACGCCTATAATTCCACCCATGACGTTAACGGCCTGATTTAATGATAGATAAGCCTATATACCTGTTTTACAGGTATAACTAAAATCTGCCACTTTAATGGTTTTCGCTACATGATTTTGAATTTCATCCAATAATTCGGATAAAACTGCGTCTAATCGTTCAAAAAGAAAAGATCCGCTGGATTCCTCCAACGGATCTACCCAGTCGAACAGATCTAAGCATCTCTACTTATTTTCTTTTGGAAGAAAGGTCTCCCATTCCTTGAAAGCCTCGATCTGATTTGGCGTGAGTTTGAACGAAGTTGCCCACGTAAAACTCCAGGTTTCCGGCATTGGCAATAGCACGAATTACATCGGTTGGTAACCACGACGCTACTGTGAGGTTAAGGAGTGATCTTAAATGTGCTCGGATCCAGCTTATTGATCGCAAACTCTGTAAAATTGCCATTCCAAACGATCTCAGTCGTCGTCGTGCCTGATGTCGAATACTGGAGTCTGTACTTTCGGGGGAGCATCAATCCTTCATAGTCCTGAAATTCCGAGAAATCCTCTGTGACCTTGATCTTGTTTTCGCTTTGGCGAGCGGACTCGTCGATGGTTCTGCCAATACTCGATGACGAAGTTCGTCTGTATTCTGTGCGAATGTGCTGAAACGTTTTCTGGTCAAAATACATAGTGATGTCCAGATCACTGCCGCCTTTCGGCGAAATCTCTAAAACGTAAGCTTCCTTTCCGTTGATCTTCTTAGTACCCGCAGTGGAGATCTTGGCCCCGCGGTCTGCCGCGGACAATAGGTGCCACGAAGTAGAAAGCGTTCCGGACAAAAATCCCTGGGAAACTAATGAGGTATTCGATTGAATAAAATTGCCTAATATCGAACGGCTTCCGCCTCGGACCATCGCAACATCTGTCTTAGAGCCGTCAAAGATCACTTTCTCCTGCGGATAATCAGTTGCATTGGTCTGGATCCCGAAAAAGCTCTTCTTCCCCTCTGACCCAACTAGTATTCGGCCGGATGCGGGAAGATTTTTCTGGGTAACAAAATCAACTTTAACTTCGCCTACAGCAAGTAAAGATTTTACAGACGCTAGTTTTTCAGGCGACCCGATCGAAGCTACGTTCTTCGCGATTATCTCCTCAGCACTTAGTTTCTGACCGCTTACAGAATTAGCGATCACGACGATCGAAATTAATAGCAAAACAACATTTTTCATTTTTGATCTCCAAAAGAACTAACGAAGATGATGACATTTTGATCAAGCCTATTCGCTTTCGGACAGGCATTTGCGATTTAAAAAGCCCGCCGGTCCTGCGACCGGCGGGTAAATGGTTGGTCAAGCCCTTGAAGCCTAGAACTCGAACCTAAGAGCCAACTGAAGCTGGCGAGCAGCACCGGCACTCGTGACCTGGCCGAACGAAGTGCTGTTGACGTTCTGGATGGTTGCACCTGGGAAGAAGTTAACCTTATTCAGAACGTTGAACGCTTCAACGCGGAACTGAAGACGCGTGGTGCCATCGCTGTTGAACCTGAAGTTCTTCAGCAACGCGGCATCGATGTTGAAAAACGCCGGTGCATTGATGGTCGCACGTCCAAGGGTCCCGGTCTGGCCTGGATCAACGTTGAAGAACACCTGACCAGCGCAAGGGGTTTGTCCGACTCCGGCAGTTCCGGCACCGTTCGAACAGATGATTGACGGATCGATCCAGTAGATGCGGCCGTCTTTTTCAAATGTTCCGAGCAGTGCACGAAGTTGTGGAGTAGTGAGGCTAGTATTTGCCGTCTGGCGTCCCGAGCGTCCTGCACGATTAAGCGTTCCTCGCGGATCGACAAAGGTAATCGGTGCACCCGAGTTCCAGCTAGCGATACCCGACAGTTCCCAGCCGCCGAAGATCGTATCTACAATACCGCCGTTGTTTAAAAACGCTCGGCCTTTTCCAAACGGGAGCTGATAAACACCGTTGAAATTGAACGCGTGCGTCTGATCAAAATCAACTCGCGTACGGTCAAGTTCAGGCTGCAGGTTGTCCAGATACGGTTCAACCAGGGACTGCGAACCATTCGAGGCCGACGCGTTTCCGATATTCTTCGAGAACGTGTAGTTAGCCTGGAAGTATAAGCCCTGCGAAAAACGACGTCGAACTTCCGTCTGAAGCGAATTGTACTTGTAGTAAGCACCATTCTGCAGCAAGTTGACTACGCCCGATGCCGGGTTTGGCAGGAACTTGATGAACGGAACCGCACCAGGAGTCGCAACCGAAGGATGGTTGTTCAGGTTGTTCTGGATATAGACAAGAGCGAGATCGGCTGGCGTTCCAGCACGGATCTGTCCGAGGATGGTTGCATTCGTGAGAAGGGCGTTGCCACCAAGGAGGCCGAAAACAGGCAATGCCTGGCTGCCGGCAATTGCCGCGTTGAAGCCAGCACCCGTGGTGCAGCCGGCTGTTGCCTGACACAAGCGGTCATTGTTTCTTGCACGAATGAAGTCCGCTGCAAATCCATTGCTGCGAATGTCGATCTGGTTGTAATCAACGCTTCGCACCATGTTGTTACTGTCGGTACCAACATAGCGAACTTCGAAAGCAGTGTTGCCCCAGAATTCACGCTGAATACCCAAGCTGTACTGCTTTACACGCGTGACTTCGATATTCGGATCGGTCGCGAAAACCGTTCCAAAGAAACCGAAGGCACTCGTGTTGTTCTGCAGATAGCTGCGCGGAGGCGGAATGAACGTCGGGGTTGACGGAAGCGTGAAGCTGCCCGAAAGCCGTCCGTTCTGGTTGGGTACCGAGATGTTGGTTGCTGCGAGGCCTTGGTTACCAACTGCGGCATTACGGATCGATGTAATGATCGAGTCGTTACCGAACGAATGGCTGTAACCGCCACGGATGACCGAGCGTTTGCCGAAAAGGAATTTGCCGAGGCCGCCTTCAAAACTAGGCGTCCAAGCAAAACCGAGGTTCGGTGCGAAGTTGTCGTACTGCGGCTTGTAGTAGGACTTTTCCTTGCCCGCATTCGTTCCAACCGGAACATACGAACCAGCGGTCGACAAGAGCGACGGGAGCGGATCATCGAGGTTCGAGATCAGCGGCTCAAGTGCCACACCCGTACCGAGGTTTAGGGGCGGATAGTATTCCCAGCGAACGCCGAGCGACAGCGTCAACTGTGAATTTACCTGCCAGCGGTCCGCAAAGTAGAGTGAATGTGCACCATGCTTGTAAGGTTCGTTAACACGTGTCGACTGGAAGCCAGTCGCGAGGTCAGGCACGCTGTACATGCGGTTAGTTGAGTTAACAAGACCTGCAAACAGTCCAAGCATTGCGTTAGCAGTGCCGAGCTGTGCGGTGCTTATGCCGCCGATGTTCGAAAACTGTGTTGCAGCGAACTGCGGCGTATTTGTTCCGATACCGACCGTCACCGTAGGTACGATGTTGCCGTTCGGCGAATCGTTATACGCGTTAACGTCGAAGAACTGTAGCTGTCCTCCGAACTTAAAGCTGTGCTTTCCAGCGATCCAGTCACCGTTAGACTGAAGGTTCCATGACTTGGTCGAACGACCCTGGTTACCAAAAGTGTTTCCAGGGTTCGATACAAGCGGGATCGCGAGGTGATATTCAGGAGCGCTGCTCAAGCGATAGAACGGTACCTCTGATTTGAAAAGGCCACCGCGAACCTCGTTCACGATGTTCGATGAGAACACGCGTCTGTAAGCTGCGGTGTACTGTTTGTTATCCGACGACTGTTCGCCATCCGGCACCGCCGAAAAACCGCTGGTGTCGATGTCAGGCCTGAGATTGACCTCTTTGTTGTAGTTATAGATGAACAGCAATGAGTTCGCATCGTTGATGTCAAAATCAAACCGCGATGCGTACTGGTCACGGGTCTGGTCCTGACGGCGAAGCAGACGATAGCCGGCGGTGTTAAAACCGTCACCACCAGTGAAGTTGCTTGTCGTCGGGAGTTTCGAGAGGACGCGTGCCTGAATGATCGGATCTACCGTCGAAGGGACCGCCAGGCCATTCGAAACAGCGAAGCCGAGTATGTTCGGGATCGTGCAGGTGCTGCCGATCGTCTGCGATGCGCAGAACGGCGTGACTGAGGTGCTGTTGGTACGTTGGTATGTGAATCCGCCGGTCTGTGCCGTTGGCGTCAGGATGGTGCGGGTTGCCGCGCCGCTTACAGGGTCCTTAATTCCTTCATACGAGAAGAAGAAAACCGCCTTGTCTTTAATGATCTGCGGACCTCCCTCTCCAAAACCAGGCAGCCAAAGCGGGGAGCTGAACTTGCCGCCGTACTGCCAGCGATTACGGAAGGACGGCTTGGCCGAGATAGACGGGGTCGTGCTTCGATTATTGAAGAAGTTATTTGCTGCAAAACCATTGTTACGGTTATATGCAAAAAGAGCTCCGGTGACATTCTTGGTGCCGCGCGGTGTCACGAGGCGGATCTGTGCAGAACCATAGCCCTGGTCTGCTTCCTGGTTGGTTGTTGTGATCGTGAACTCAGCGGTATCATCCACCGACGGGCGGCCCGGAGCGAAGTCCGTTGCGTTGGATCGGATGAAGGTATCCTGAATATTGATACCGTCTCTCGTGATGTTGGTCATCGAGGTACGCATACCGTTGATCGTGGTCGCACCGTTCGATGACGTTCCTGCCTGCAGCAGTGTCAACGAAAGCGGGCTGCGGGTGACGAGCGGCAGGGTCATGATCTGCTGAGGGCTGATCGTGCTGCTGACCTGTGCCGTGCCGGAAGTGACGACGTCAGCTCCCGCTGTTACAAGTACCTCAGCCGCGACATCGCCAACCTGAAGGACTGCGTCGAAGGTGGCCGCACGGCCGATGTCGATCTTTTGCTCGCTACCGACGAGCGTCTTAAAGCCGGTGGCTGAAACTCTGATCGTGTAGGTACCGAATTCGAGCTGGTTAAACTGGTATGATCCAGAGCTATCGGTAGTTACTGTGACCTCTCTGCCTGTGCTGTTGTCTTTTGCGACGACTTTTGCCCCTGGAAGTAATCCATCGGGTCCCGACACAGTGCCCGCGAGCCTACCGGTCGTTCCCTGGGCAAATGCCATTGCCGAAGAGATCAAAAGCAAAACGAGAGTAAATAAAACTTTTCTCATTAATACATCTCCATTTCTTAAGTTAGTAAATTGTCCGAAATTGCACTACGGAATTGCAGGAATTTACATTTAGCAATTTATTAAGACGCAATCCTTGTGCCATCCTAACCAGCCTGAAAAATCATATTAATTCGTATATTTCCGGTCACACCTCGTATCATAGCGATCACGTTTTTGAAGGTATATACGAATTTTCGTATTTTGAGGGCCTATGCTTAAGTTGAATTTGTGGGTTTGTCTCAGAGGTAGGGATAGTGGGGTCGATACACAGGTCACGGATTTGCTGAAGTCGGGTTCGTCCCGTAGCACACCGTTTGTGGTCGATCTGATCCGAACTGGCGGCTAGTCCTTCCTGAAGAGATTGTAGGATTTGATCTTTGAGTTGAGAGTGGTGGCATTTAGCCCGAGCAGACGGGCTGCACGCGATTGGTGGCCGCCAGTTTGGTCAAGCGCCCGGCGGATGAGATCTATCTCAAAGCGTTTAACTTCGTCGTAAAAATTGACGCCGCGGGCAAGATCGATGTCACTAGAAACACCTTCGGTATCCGCGATCATTTGAAAGGCGAGCTCCGGATCTCGAACTTCGGGCCGGAGACATTCAACCGTAATCTCATTGCCAGGGGCAATGACTATCGCACGCTCGATAATGTTCTCAAGTTCGCGAACATTGCCCGGATAATTGTAACTCTCCAGCAGCGATAGTACGTCCGGCCCCACCGTTTCCGAGATCTCCCGGCCATTCTCAGCCGCATATTTTCTGATGAAATGCTGCGTAAGCGGCAGAATATCCTCTCGGCGTTCGCGTAAGGGCGGCAGTTCGAGCGGCACGACGGACAAACGATAGTACAGATCCTCTCGAAACTGTCCGTTTCGGACGGCCTCTTTCAGATCAACGTTTGTTGCGGCGATGATCCTGACATCGACCTTCACGGGCGTTGTATCGCCAACCGGCGTAAACTCACGCTCCTGCAAAACACGCAGCAGGCGAACCTGCGTCTCCGGCCGAAGGTCGCCGATCTCATCGAGAAATATAGAGCCTGTGTCAGCAACTTCGAACAAACCTTTCTTCGCGGCGACCGCCCCGGTGAAAGCTCCTTTTGTGTGGCCGAACAGTTCCGATTCGAGCAATTCTGAAGGAATGTTCGAGCAGTTCACGACAACAAATGGATCGCCGGACCGCGGACTGGATTCGTGGATCGCTTTCGCAACGAGTTCCTTTCCGGTTCCGCTCTCGCCGGTGATGAGCACGGTTGATCGGGCCTGAGCAACCCGTTCGACCAGGCGGAAAACAGTTTCCATCACCTCCGAACGTCCGATAAAGCCTTCGCGATTTACCGAGCGGACCATCGCCTGTCGAAGCGTCTGCCGTTCTTCTTCCTTCCGGCGTTTCTTAATGCCCTTACCAACGAGAGCAATTATCTGCTCGTTTTGAAACGGTTTGCGAATAACGCCTGCCGCCCCCTTTTCCCAAGCAGAGATCGCTGTGTCAAAGGTCGCGTACGCGGTCACCATGAGAACCACCGCTTCCGGGTCGAGCTTGATCAGGCCTTCAAGTGCGGTCAATCCGCCTATGCCCGGCATCGAAACGTCCATCAAAACGACGTCGAAGGGCTTTTGAGTATATACCTCCATCGCCTCCTCGCCGGTTTTCGCGAGTTCGACCTTATACCCCGCACCCGAAAGTATCGTTTCGAGCACGTCACGCATTATCTCTTCGTCATCGCAAATTAGGACCGAACCTTTCTTAGCCATAAAAATAATTTGATCTAACCGACACCGAAGGCCGAAAAAGTCTGATTATAGACACTAGCTGGTGAAAAACGAAATTTCAGCTAGCTTCCGACCATCTCTCGCGCTGCCGCGAAGTTACAAAAGACTGCAAAACAACGCGGCTCTCTTCTCGGCGTCTCAGCGTCTCTGCGGTAAACTACCCCCGTGCAGCAGTCCTACGACAAACACGCCCACCGCTACGACCGGATGCTCGCTCCGATCGAGCGGCACTACCTCGCGAAACTCCGGCGTGAAACGCTCGGCCTGCTTCCCGATAACGGCACTATCCTCGAGATCGGTGCCGGAACAGGAGCAAACTTCAAATTCTATCCCAGGTGCAAGCGGGCGATCGCGAGTGAGATATCCTTCAATATGATCGAGATAGCTAAGGGCAGATCGGCATTCATCAGCCTCGTGCAGGCTGATGGACAAGATCTGCCTTTCCCCGCAAATCATTTCGATGCCGCATTTGCAACGTTGGTTTTCTGCTCGATACCCAAACCTGAGAAAGCCCTCGCCGAGATCATTCGTGTCCTCAAACCCGGCGGCAGACTTATCCTACTCGAACACGTCCGCCCGACGGGATTGCTCGGACCGGTTTTCGATCTTCTAAATTTCGTGACGGTCGCTCTCATCGAAGACCACTTCAACCGCCGTACGGCTGATTTGGTTCGGGCGGGCGGGTTTCAAAACGTCACCGAAAAAAGATACCTCGCGGGAATCCTAAACCTGATCGTCGGCGAAATTAAGACACAGGGCAGCTAAGATAGATCACGACCGATCGAAAGACCGATGAGAAGTGCATAAAAACGATCCGCCCGATCCGTTTCATCCGTCAAATCTGCGTCCAATTGACCGGCGGCGAAATATTAATCACTAAACAATACCAAGCGAACTATCGTACTATTTATATGTCGCCCGGCGATCGATCATAAGATCATCGGCACAAGAATTATGGCAATGTCAAAAACTTCAAAAGTCTTTCTCATATTGGGTGGTTTACTGCTCGTTCTCCTGATCGTTGGTGTGATCGGACTGGTTCTGATCTCGCGATCTGTGGGACAGCCGAATGTTGCGAGCAACAGTGTTCTCGTCCTCAAGCTGGCCGGCGACCTGCCAGATTACGTTGCGGAAGAACCTCTCGCCAAAGCCTTTGGGATCGCCCAGGCTCAGTCTTTTACAAGTTTGCTAACGCAGCTTCGCAAAGCTAAGGTCGACAATCGCATCGGAGCGGTCATGCTTGATATCGACTTTCCCGGCATTGGCTGGGGCAAGGCGGACGAGCTTCGCGACGCGATCAAGGAGTTCAAAACGGGCGGGAAACCGGTTTACGCCTACATGGAGATCGGCACGAACAAGGAATACTATATTGCGACCGCAGCCGACAAGATATTCCTGCCGCCATCCGGCGACATTTACGTTAATGGCTTTGCCGCCGAGGCGATGTTCTACAAGGGCTCGCTCGATAAACTCGGCATCGAGGCCGAGGTCATTCAGATAGGCCCAAAATACAAGAACGCTCCCGACCAGTACACCAAGAAAGAGATGGGCGAAGGCCAGCGTGAGGTCATCAATGCCCTGCTCGACGAATATTTCGGCCGATTCACGGCCGCCATCGCCGAGTCGCGAAAGAAATCTGTCGAGGACGTAAATACTCTGATCGACGCCGCTCCTTACAACGCAGTAAAAGCAAAATCGATCGGCCTCATCGACGATGCACTTTATCGCGATCAGGTCGAGAATGATCTGAAAGCAAAGCTTGGTTATAAAGAGACCGACAAGCTTCGCACCGTCAGCGGCGGAGACTACCGTGAGATACCGTCCGACAGCCTTGGACTCAATAAGGGCGAACGCGTCGCCGTTATTTACGCGTCAGGAGCAATAAACATCGGCCCGTCTAGCAGCGGCCCGCTTAACGGTGAAATGGTCGGTTCCGACACTCTGGTCGAGGCGATCAATGATGCCGGGAACGACAAGTCGATCAAGGCCATCGTCCTGCGCGTCGATTCGCCGGGCGGTTCGGCACTTGCTTCGGATCTGATGTGGCATGCGATCGAGAACGCGAAAGCCAAAAAACCTGTGGTCGTATCAATGGCTGACGTTGCTGCTTCCGGCGGCTATTACATCGCGTGCAACGCGAATAAGATCGTCGCCCAGCCCTCGACAGTGACGGGATCGATCGGAATGTTTATGGGCAAACCAGTAATGAAAGGGCTTTACGACTGGCTCGGGATCTCAAACGAATATGTAATGCGCGGCAAAAACGCCGGCATCTTCCGCGAGACCGAAAAATGGACGCCTGAAGAGCGTGCCAAAATGGAAGAGATGGCTCAAAGCGTCTATTACGACAACTTCGTTCCAAAGGTCGCCAAGGGCCGCAGCAAAACTGACGAGGAGGTCAACACCCTCGGCCAGGGCCGCGTTTGGACCGGCACGCAAGCCAAGGCAAATGGGCTCGTTGATGAATTCGGCGGACTCGAAAAAGCGATCGACATCGCTAAAGAGCTTGCGTCGCTCCCGGCAGATAAGGACATTCGCCGCGTCGTCTTCCCCGAACCGCGTCCATTCCTGGAACAGTATTTCGGCCGCGGCAACGCCGAAGCCTCAGCCGAACAAAAAACTCAGGCCGCGATCCTCGGATCGCTGCCCAGAGACGTCCGCCGCTCATTCCGCTTCGCCGCCATGCTTGACCAAATGCAGCGAGGCCAGGCAATGCTTCTGATGCCGTATGAGCTAAACATCAAGTAGGCAGCAAACATCGGCACGAGGGGTAGGGGAAATAGCGATCGGCATGGTATCGTGACCTCGTATAAGTTCAACACGGTTCATTTACTGAACTGGAGGTTCCTATGCCCGATCATGCTTTTTTGCCCACGCTTATAATTTCTTTTTGCCAGAGAAACCTGCTTGTTTTCTTGGTCCTAGTAGTCTTGGCAGCTTCCGGCCTTGCCGCCGCTCCCGTGAACGCTCAAGATCGCATCCTCCGCGTTTCAAGCATGGCAACTGCCGGGGGTGTTCAATCACAGGTCGAGATGCCGATCCGGCTAGTTTCGCTGGGTGATGAAAGGTCGGCAAGTTTCAGCATCCGTTTCAATCCGTTTTTTTTACAATCCCCGGTTGCCGCACTCGCGAGCGAAATGCCGCCCGGCTCTACTCTCGCGGTCAACACCAACAACCTTGCACAAGGCGAACTTGGCGTCATCGTTAACGCACCGTATCCATTCACCGCAGGCACTCACAAAATTGTTACCGTAACGTTCACGATTCCCGCGAATGTACCGCCCGGCATTTCTCAGGTTGCTTTCGGCAGCGTTCCGACGCCACAGTTTGTTTCAAATTCGGCGCGTCCCCCCCCCCTCCCCCCCCCCCGCCCCCCCCCCCCCCCCCCCCCCCCCGCCCCCCCCCCCGCCCCCCCCCTCCCCCCCCCCCCCCCCCCCCGCCCTGCCCCCGCCTTGTCCCCCCCGCGGCGGGCCCCCCCCCCCCCCCCCGCGCCCCCCCCCCCCCCCCCCCCGGCTTTTCTTTCCCCCTTCTTTTCCCCCCCCCGCTTTTCCCCCTCCCCCGCCTCCCTCTTCCCCTTTCCCCCTTCCCCCCCTTTTTTTCCTTTTTTCCCTCCTCTTTTCTTTTTCCCCTCCCTCCCCCCCCCCCCCCGCCCTCCTCTCTCCCTTCCTCCTTCCCCCTCTTCTCCCCCCCCGTTCTCCCCCCCCCCCCCCTTTCTTCTTCCTCCCCCCTTTTTTTCCCCCCCCCCCCGTTCCCCCCCCCCCCCCCCCCCCCCCGTCCGGGGGGGGGGAAGGGGCGTTTTTGGGCCGCCCCCCCCCGGCCGGTCCCTGTCTTTGCTTTTCCCCCCGGCCCTTTCTCCCCCCCCCCCCCCGCCCCCCCGCCCCCCCCCGGGGGGGGAAACCCCCCCCCCCCCCCCCCCCCGGGCCCCCCGCAATTCCTTTGGGCCCGGCCGGGCCGTCGTCCCCTTCCCCCCCCCCCCCGCCCGGGGGGGGGGGGGGGCCCCCCCCCCCCCCCCCGGCCCCCGGCCCCCCCCCCCCGGGTCTCGGGGGGGGTTTTTTGGCCCCCCCGCGGTGGTCGGGAAGAGCCCCCCCCCCCCCCCCCCGGCCCGGGGGGGCCCCCCCCCCCGGGGGGTTTTTTTCCCGCTGGCGGGGGGCCGGGGGGGGGGGGGGCCGCCCCCCGCCCCGGGGGGCGGGGCCCCCCCCCGCCCCCCCCCCCCCCCCGCTCCCCCCCCCGCCGGGGCGGGGGGCCCCCGCCCGGGCCGCCCCCCCCCCCGCCCCCCCCGCCCGCCCGCCCGGCCCCCCCCCCCCCCCCCCCCCCCCCGTTTGGGGGGATTTGGGGCGGGCCGCCGGCCCCCGGCCGCCGGGGGCGGGGGCGGGAGGGGGGAGGAAAAGCCCCCCCGCTGCCCCCCCCGCCCAACGCGCCCCCCCCCTTCCCCCCCCCCCCGCCCCCTCCCCCCCCCCCCCCCCCCCCGCCCCCGCCCCCCCGGGGGGCCCCCCCCGGCCGGTTTTCCCGGGGGGGGGGGGGGGGGGCGTCGGGGGGCTCCTCTGCCCCCCCCCCGGGTGCTCGGGGAATACCGCTTTGAGGTCCCTTCAGCCGTTATTTCCGACGCCTGATAGTTGGGAAAAAGGACAAGGCTTACCATCGACGGCAACTTGGCCGTGTCGTGGCAACCGTCGTCACCCCTTGCCCCCCGCGGCGCGGGGCCCTCTAATTTTTTAAGGGGGCTAAAGGGGGCTCGGATTCGCTGCCGGACGGCAAGATGATCCAGCTAAATCTGGACGGCGGCGAGGAACGCGAAGTTCCCATCACCTGGGACACGAGCGGCTACGGCCCGACGGTAAATGGGGCCCCCCCCCCCCCCGCGGGGGGGGGGGGGGCCGGGGGCAGAAGGGAGAAGGGGAAAATACAGACCAAACCGCGGCCGCCCCGCGCCGGGCCGGGGGGGCGGCCCGGCCGGGCCCCCCCCTCTCTGGGGGGCCCCCCACCGCTCCCCCTGGCCTGGGGCGGCCGCCCCGGCCGGCCCCCCGCGCTTCGACAGGCCGGCGGGCGCAGGGTTCGCGTGATCGACGAAACGGTCAAGAACCTACAAAAGGCCGAGAACGCCTGGCATGTCGACATGGTGGCTCACTCGACCGGCGGCTTGATGGCAAGGTATTACGTTCATGGATCGATGCCCCGGGTATTTGACGGCAAACCAACCGTCACGCAGCTCGTGATGGTTGGGACATCGGACCCCCCCGCGGGGGCGTTTTTTAAAAAATTTTAGCCGCAACGTTCCGGCTTTCAACGAGGTGTCGATCAAGAATATGAAGGCATTTAATGAACGCGTAAAAGCACGAAAGGGTACGAAGTTCTCCGTCTGGTCGTTCCCGGCGACGGGCACCCGCCGAACCGTTCGGCGATCTGGAATATCAGGCAATGGAAATTCTCGACGGTTCCGGCTCGACACGAAAATCAGCTCGGCCACCAGCCGAATTTCGTCCAGATCGTCAACTGGCTCGCGATTCCACCTAAAGGCGATCATAAGCCGGACACGGACAATTTCATGGGCAGCCTCCAGGAAGGCGAGAATATTGGCAGGCTCAGGCGTTACGGAGCGATGGCTTACGCTGATAGCCTTGGCAGCGAAGCTGATCCCGCATTTTTCGGTGACGAAGACGCCGAGCCTGACTTTGCGACCGGCATCAAGGTGGCGACAGGTCAATCAGCGACCGTCGAGATCCCTGTTAAAAAGGGATCGCGGTTCTCAGTCACGTACGTCGCTCCGCCAAATGTCTCGGCAACGCTCGTTGATACGAACGGCAATGTTCTCGGCAAGATCACCGCGGGAACACCCGAAGCCGAAGGTGCGTTTCGCACGATCACCGTCAGCAAACCGTTCGAGGAAGGTACGTGGCGGCTTAAGTTCGACAACGCCGAAACCAGCGAGGCCGAGATCGCGGTAATTGCATTTATTGATTTTGCTTCAACCATCTTCCACGAACCGTAACGCGGCACATCTAAAACCCTGTCGTTTGGCACCGACTCTTGATCCAAAGGCCCGAAAAAGACCCACATCTTTTTTGGGCCTTTTGTTTTTTCGGCTGTTGGCGTAAACTTCGTTATCCCCTTCAATTTCAATAAACGAGGCCCTATGAAAACGAGATCTTTTGTTATCTTTGTGGCTCTTGCAACCATCCTGCAAGGCCAGATGTTATTTGCCCAAGCACCGGCAACTGCCGAGTGGACGCTAATGTTCTACATGGATTCGGACAACGATCTTGAACTTCCGCAGATGATCGATCTGACCGAGATGATGGAGGTCGGCAGCACCGCTCAGATCAACATCGTCGCCCTGGTTGACCGCAATGCAAGCGGTGACGAAGACAATAACTATACCAATGCCGAAGTCGGCGGGCTGAAAAACTGGACCACCGCCAAATACCTCCGTGTCGAAAAGGGCAAACTAAAGGAACTTGCCGATCTGGGCGAGATAAATATGGGTGATCCGAAAAACCTAGCCGATTTTATTGAACACGCGGCTAAGGATTTCCCTGCCAAGAAGTATTCGCTCGTCTTCGGCGATCACGGAAGCGGCTGGCCTGGTATCCTCCACGACGAAGGCAACGGAGAGGACGGCCTGAATATGACCGAGCTGAACACCGCCCTCGGCCGTGCGACCAAGAATATTGGTAAGCTCGAATTGATCGGCTTTGACGCCTGTCTGATGGCAAATTTTGAGGTCGCGAGAACCGTCAGCCCCTATGCCAAATACATGGTGGCTTCCCAGGAACTCGAACCCGGAGACGGATGGAACTACGTCGCGATAATGAACGGCCTGAACGCTTCACCTGTGATGGACGGCAAAACGCTCGGCGAGGGGATAACTCGTTCCTACAAGAGCTATTACAGCGGCGGAAACCAGGGTAATCGCGATGCCTCGATCACGCTTAGCGTAACCGATCTCGGCAAAATTGACGCATTAAATACTGCATTCGCTGACCTCGCAGTTCGAAATCAGACGATCATCAAAACCGGCGGGCGCGAAGGCCTTCTTAGAACCGCTCGTGCCCGCTCGGCAAGTGAGAATTTTGGATCGAGTGGTCAAGGGCCGGCAGCAGCCGAGTTCTTTGATATGGGCCATTACGCGACGAACCTCAAAACGCTTTCGCCCGATCCGGAAACGAAAAAGGCTGCAGATGCCGTACTTGCAGCACTTTCAGAGGCGGTCGTCACAAAGGTTTCGGGTGCGGCCCATCCACGGGCGAGCGGGCTGACCATCTATTTCCCGAATACCGGGCAGCAGCTGACGGAAAGCGGATACAGCAAACATCCATTCCAAACAGGTATGAAGTGGAACGGCATGCTTACCGACATCGCGGCTATTCTCGCCGGAGATACGACGAAACCGCAAGTATCGCCTGTGCAATCGAGCAAACCAAATCTTGCCAAAGACGGCGTTGTCACGGTCAGCGCAAAAGTTAATGCCGATGATGTCGAGGAAGCGACATTCGTCATTGCAGAAGAACACGAAAAGGAATCGATCATCATCGGGGCCATACCGACAGAGCCTGATGAAAAAGGCAACCTGCACGAGGAATGGGACGGTTCGTGGTTCTCGATCGGCGATGGCACAAAGGAAGTGATCTGCCCGATCACCGATTTTGCCGAGATCGATGATGGCAAAGATGTCTATTACGTCGAGGTGCCTGCTCAAGTAAAATACCGTGGCCGCAAGGAGTGGAACGACATAACGCTATATTTTGTGATCGACTTCAACGAAGAAGAGGCTACCGGCGAATTTGTTTATGCCGTTATGGAATCAAAGGGCCTTCAGCGCGAGGTCAAGCTCGACCGCGGCGATTCGATCCGCCCCGTCTACCTCTCGATAGACGACAATGGTGACGAGTCAGATGTCGCGTCAACCGACCCGGCCGACATTCTAACTATTAGCGATAAGGAAGACCTCTACGTCGGCAATATGGATGTTGCCCCCGGGGATTATTCGATCGGCTTTCTGGTAACGGACTTTGCGGGAAACGTCAGTGACAAATTCGTCGACGTAAAGATCGACTAGCTCATCGTCTCCTGATCGCCAGCGGGATCGGCAGCCACTGATCTCGACGCCCGTATGTGCGGGCGTTGAGGTCATCGATCTTTTGTTCTTGGGCGATCTGCAATTCGTCAGGCGGCAGATCGGCTGCGTTTTCGTAACAGGCATGCATCGTACAGGCAACCGGCTTTCCATCGTCGTGAACGAGGCAGCCGGTTCCTTTTTCAAAAAGCGGACAGGCGAATTTCTGGTCGAACGTGTCCCCCTCACGTGACAAATTGTATTCCGCGATCGTCGCCTCGATCCGCCTCAATACTTCGCCTCGATGTTTATCATTCAAAGTCTCCAACTTTGCGTTGATCGCCTCGGCCTCCAGGCGTGAGATGTGAACATTTACAAAATGCGCATCAAGACAGCACGCTCCCGGCGTCGGGCAGGTCAGGCAAGGAGCTGCCTTGTGCTCATAGCCTTCGCGGATCTCGCGAGCAAGATCATCGCGCAAAATTGCGAGTTTCGTGAGTGCATTTTTTTCGGACAGAAGCTTCATCAACACAACCATTCTTTTACGCGGTTGCCGATACGTCAAATACAGTCATCACGAGACCTAATTCACATCCTTTTTTCATAATGTTATTTTATATTCGTGATGAAAAACTTTTCCTGGCCCCTCGCAACATTGCTGCTCTTTTCACTAGCGCTTAACATCGCTGCCAGCGAGATCACGTTGAAAAACGGTGACCGCCTGACCGGCAAGATCGTCGATGAAAGTGACGATACGATCACCGTCGAAACTGTATACGCCGGCAAGGTAAAGATCGCTCGATCACACATCGAGAAGGTCGTGGCAGATCCCGCGACCAAAGATGCGATAAAGCCTGTCGCGACGGCAGTTCAGCCAAAACCAGAAAAAGCTCCTGTGTCGGTTCCGTCTCCTGCAGTCGTAAAAAAAAGCTCTAACGGCTTTTCCGGCCGCTTTAGAGCCCTCGCGACAGGTTGGGAAGGCAATGCAAATATCGGGTTCAGCTACACATCCGGAAACTCGAACAACATTACGATGTCGACAGGCCTTCGAGCTTCGAAAACGCGCCCTCAGGACGGATTCATCATCTACGCTCGGAGCCTGTGGAACAGTAATCACGGAAATCACGTCAACATCACGACCCAGAATGCATTCTGGGGCGGTGCCCGCTATGACCGAACGATCGACCGGCGGTTGTTTGGTTTTATCTCCTACGATTTTGAACGTGATAAACCTCGCCACCTGAATTTCCGCTCAGTTCCCGGTGGCGGCCTTGGACACCGTACGATAAAGAACGACCGTACCGAACTTGAATTCATTGCCGGCGGAGCGTGGAACCGCACGTGGCAGACCGGAAACGACACCAACACACCGGAAGCCCTGGCCGGATTCACATTCAAGCAGAAATTGAATGATCGTATGAAATTTCAGAACACGATGACCTTTTTCCAGAACGTCACTGACCGTAACGAGTATCGCTTCATCTTCGACGCGACGCTCTCGGCCGACGTCACGAAAAAAGTCGGCTTCTATTTCTCGGTCGGCGATCGGTTTAATAACGACCCGAACGGTAATGCCCAGCGAAACGACTTTCTCTTCACGACCGGCATGAAATGGAACTTTGGCAAGAAGAAATAGCGATCCAGTATTGCGCCGAAAGGCTCGATTGTGGAGAATTGGATTATTCTAAAAACGATCAAGCGAGGTTTTGCATTAAATGTTGAAAGAAGGCGATAAAGCTCCCGATTTTACTTCGAAGGACCAGAACGGCAATGACGTAAGCCTATCGGATTTTGCGGGCAAGCGTGTGGTGCTCTATTTTTATCCGAAAGACGATACACCAGGCTGTACGAAGGAAGCGTGCTCGTTCCGCGATGCTGACGATGTGTTTCGTGAAAAAGGTATTACGGTCCTCGGCGTTTCGACCGACAGCGAGAAATCGCATCAGAAATTTATCTCAAAGTATCAGCTTCCGTTCGATCTGCTCGCCGACGTCGATAAAAAGATCGTCGAAGATTACGGCGTCTGGGGCGAAAAGAGCATGTACGGTAAGAAGTACATGGGCACATTTCGCAAGACTTTTTTGATCGATGACAGCAAGATCGTCAAGATCTTTGAAAAAGTGGATGTCGCAAAACACGCCGATGAAGTTTTGGCGGCGTTTGGAGAGAAATAGTATGAATAAACTGAAAGCCTCAGGCTTGTCGCTTTTCGTCCTGGTTCTTTTCCTGGCGTGCCAGAAACCGGCCGTGATCGAATACGTCAAATATACTAACGATCTCGCGGTTCCACGGATCTCAGCGGAAGAAGCTAAGAAGGAATACGATGCTGGAAATGTCGTCTTCGTCGACAGCCGTGGGCAAGCCGCCTTTGACGTCGAGCATCTGCCTGGAGCGATCGTCGTTCCGTATCAGCCGGGTGTTGAACAGAGTTACGATAACCTTCCTAAAGGCAAAAAGATAATTGTCTATTGCTCCTGAGGAGGCGAACACACGAGTGCCAGTTTGGCATTCCAAATGAACCAGAAAGGAATCCCCGGAACCTACGCTCTGACAGGCGGCCCTAACGCCTGGAAGACGGCAGGTTATCCAGTCCAAGGCTCAGCCCAACAACCATAAGGAGAAATATGAGATCGCTACTTTTAGTGTGTTTTATCGCGCTCGCTGCTCTGGCCGCTTTGGGCCAGTCTGGCGATGTCAAGAAACCGTCGACCGACGCGGAAGTGCCCAGAATCGGGATCGAGGAAGCAAAGAAGGCGTATGACGATTCAAGTGCCGTCTTTGTCGATGCCAGGGCGGTCGAAGTTTACAAGGCGGACCACATCAAGGGAGCCGTGGTCATCGAAGGTGCGGCAGAAAATCGATTCGACGCCCTGCCAAAAAACAAGAAGATCATTGTTTACTGTTCCTGACCGGCCGAGCACTCGAGTGCCAGTTTGGCATTCCAAATGAATCAAAAAGGAATTTCAAATGTATTTGCCCTCAAAGGCGGTTTTCAGGGATGGAAAGCGGCGGGGTATCCGACAGAGTCGACAAAATAGTATCTAGTTCCCATACGCCGATCAGTTCGTCACTTAGATAACGTCCAATTCGTCGCATATCGTCCATCCCACAGCGGCGGTATCTTAGCGTCTTCACGCTGTTTTCCGCCGTCGAGAACTTCAGCCGCAGCCTGTTTTATCTTCTCAGGATCGGTTCCGACGAGTACGTTAGTTCCGAGTTCAATGGTCACCGGCCGTTCAGTATTGTGGCGAAGCGTTAGGCACGGAATGCCGAGCACCGTCGTCTCTTCCTGCAGCCCACCCGAATCGGTCAGCACCAATTTCGCACCGCTGTAGAGCCGCATGAAATCGAGATAGCCGAGCGGATCGATGAGGCGGATGTTTGAGCTCGCGATCTTCGCGTCAAACCCAAATTCCGCGATCTTGCCGCGTGTCCGCGGGTGAACCGGAAAAATGATCGGCAGTTTCTCAGCGACCGTGACCAACGCGTCGAGAATTCCCTCGAACACATCTCGCTCATCCACATTCGACGGACGATGCAGCGTCATCACGCCGTATTCGCCCGCCGCAATGCCAAGATCCTCGCGAACGGTCGAGTTTTCAGCGATCTTCAGATGTTCGAGCAGCGAATCGATCATCACGTTGCCGACGAACTTCACCCGCCGCCCTCGAATTCCCTCTTGATCGAGATTTACATCCGCATCCTGCGAAGTCGTCAGCAGCAGGTCCGAGATCGAATCCGTCAGAATGCGATTGATCTCCTCAGGCATCGCTCTGTCACGAGATCGCAATCCCGCCTCGACGTGAGCGATCTTGATCCCAAGCTTTGCACAGACAAGTGCGCAGGCGATCGTGGAATTGACGTCGCCTACAACGAGAACCCACTCCGGCTTATGCTCAAGCACGACCGGCTCGAATTCCGTCATGATCTTCGCCGTCTGCACCGCGTGCGAACCCGAGCCAACACCGAGATAAATATCCGGCTTCGGCATACCGAGATCGTCAAAAAAAGCATCCGACATCGCCGCATCGTAATGCTGGCCCGTATGCACGATCATCGGCACAAATTCCGACGGCCGCCGCTTCATTTCGGCGTAGATCGGAGCGACCTTCATAAAATTTGGCCGTGCACCGGCGATGAGGAGAACCTTGAGCATTTAGAGCCTCACAACCTTCGCATTGCAGGCCCCGCGGATCTCGGGTGACAGGGCATTTCTTGTATCGACAACCACTTTTGCCAGGCGGCAGATGCGTGAGTAGTCAACGGTCGTGTGTTCCGTGCAGATGATCACGCAGTCCGATTCGGCGATCAGTTCGTCGGTCAGTTCTTTGTTGTAAAGCGGGTCGGCATCGCCGATCGTGTAGGCGTGGTCAAATGTCACAACCGGAACGAACGGATCGTGGTAATAAACATCGGCTCCATCGGCACGCAGCAGATCGATGATCGAAAGTGCCGGCGATTCGCGCATGTCGTCGATGTCTTTTTTGTAGGCGACGCCAAGAATCAGGATCTTTGAACCGTTTACCGCTTTTCGCTCTTCGTTCAGCGCGGCGGTCGCGAGTTCGACAACGTAGTTTGGCATCGTCGAATTGATCTGTTCGGCAAGCGAGATGAACTTCGAATCAAATCCATGCTGTCTCGCCTTCCACGACAAGTAGTGCGGATCGAGCGGAATGCAGTGCCCGCCGATTCCCGGTCCCGGATAGAACGGCATAAAGCCGAATGGCTTGGTCGCCGCCGCACTTACGACTTCCCAGGTATCGATACCGAGAGCGTTACATACCTTGGCCATTTCGTTTGCCATTCCGATATTGATAGCGCGGAATGTGTTTTCCCACAGTTTCGCCGCCTCGGCAACGCGTGCTGACGAAACCCGATGAATATTGCTGACGATCTGGCCGTAAAGAAAAGCCGCCACGTCAGTCGAATCGGGCCCGACACCGCCGACAACCTTTGGAATATTGTGTGTCTGAAACTGCGGATTGCCCGGATCTACACGCTCTGGTGAGAATGCCAGAAGAAAATCTTCGTCGAGCTTAAAGCCTTTTTCTTCGAACATCGGCAGCAGTACTTCGTCTGTCGTGCCGGGATAAGTTGTTGATTCGAGAATGATAAGCTGTCCGCGACGCATGTATTTCTGGATCTCGCCGCCGGCGGTCAGAATGTAGGACATGTCCGGATCTTTCGTCTTTCGGAGCGGTGTCGGGACGCAGATGATGATCACATCACACGTGTTGAGCTTGGCAAAATCGGTCGTCGCGGTGAGTTTTCCTTCGTCAACGCACTTCTTTACGTTCTCACTTGTAACATCGACGATGTACGAACGTCCGGCGTTGATCTCGCTGGTCTTTTTCTCATCGACCTCAAAGCCGACAGCCTCATAACCCTTGAGGCAGAATTCAATGATCAGCGGTAGGCCGACGTAGCCAAGCCCGATCACACCGATGCGGGCGCTCTTGTCTGAAATAAGTCCTTTAAGTTCTTCTTTTATCATTATATTTGCTGTATATAGGCGGTATGTGGAGTTATACAATAGAGGCAAAATATGCTCTACGTTTAAACTAGTTTAAGCAGTTGGTATTAGTCAAGATTATAATCATCTATGCTAGAATTAGGCAGGTCTTGATCGACCAGGCCTCTCCTTCAATTTATACGCGCAATAGTGGGATTTCTCCCGCATTATATGAGTTCCGAGATCTCTTCAAGTAATCCAGTCGTCAAAGCCATGATCGAAGGCACGGCTCCGCGTCCAGCCCAGCTTGCGGCGGCCAGAGGTGCACTTCCGCTGCCGCAGACGGATCTTCTTGAGATACTTGTCAATTTTTTCGAAGGCTCCGATGGCGAATTAAGAGACGCGGCGACCGAAACCCTCCGTTCACAGCAGCATCAAGCACTTGAGGCGACGATCCGCTCGGCTGCTCTCGCTCCCCGGGTTCTCGCTCATTTTCCCGGCAGTCCGATCTGTCGCCGTCGATCTATGAAGCGATCCTGCTAAATCCCCACACACCGCCCGCGGCGGTCGCCGATTTTGCAGCGAAGACACCACATGGTCCGCTGATCGACCTGATCTCGTTCAATCAGCAGCTGCTGATCCAGAATCCCGCGATCCTCGATGCGATCATTTCGAATCCGAACCGCACGCCGGATGCTGAACGGCGGGCGTTGGAAATTAAGCGCGAGTTTTTCGAAAAAGAACGCGGTGCCCAGCAGATCGCGAACGAACTTCGCGCTCAGGGTAACGAGGCCGCTGCCGAATTTATCGAGCAGGCAGAAGTTGCCGATGAACGCGGAGGCTCGGGTTTAAGCCTCGAAGACGCCCTTTTTATCGCCCAGCATATTGAGGTTCCCGATCAGGAAACGGATGATTCGTGGCTGGCTCTCGAGTATATCGAGGAGATCTACGAGGAAAGCGAGGAAACCCGCAAAGCGATCCTCAACAAGATACTCGGCGAAATGCAGGCCGAGGACGAGGCGTCGAGCGAACGCATCTCGATGCTCAACCGCATCATGCGAATGGGCGTCAAAGACCGCGTCAAACTCGCCATGAAGGGCGACCGCGAGGCTCGCAATATCCTGATCCGCGACCCGAACAAGCTCGTCTCAACGGCTGTCGTCAACAACCCGCGTATCAGTGAAAAAGAGGTCGAGAATATCGCCTCGATGCGGTCCATCTCCGAAGAGATCCTCCGCCAGATCGCCGCCAACCGCCAATGGGCGCGCAGCTACCCCGTCATGCACAACCTCGCCCGAAACCCGCGGACGCCGCTCGCCAACGTCATCACGATCATGAGCCGCCTCCAGCTCCGCGATCTGATGGCACTCTCGAAAAACCGCAACATCTCCGACGCCGCCCGACGCCAGGCACTGAGGCTTTTTACCGCAAGATCCGGCGGCGGACGAGGTTAAGTCACAAAAACTTCGCAACCCGCCCTGTCTTCACGAACGATCCTGCCATGTCGGTAAACGTATGACTCGCTGCCCCGAGCCATAGCCCGGGAAAGATCAGTTCTAACAAATTACTTCCCAACTTCTCACGCGTATATATGCCTATCGGCCGCCATACATCGGCGATCTGGCCGAACGCGGGCAGGCTTCCGCCCGAATTGGCCGCATAAAGATAGACCGTGAGAAATACGATCAGCGACACGATCCCCATAAAATAAACAACCCGGATCAACGCTCCGAAGATCAAACCGTGCGAAAACCGCGAGCGATGACTGAAAAAGGATCTATAGGGAAACCAAAGAAACCGAAAGATGAACCAACGAGAATATTGCCGCGAAACCGTGTCCAGGTCCGGCCCGAACATCAACCCGCCGAAGATGAACGCTAAACCGACGGTTGCCGATGCAGCGATATCCCGCGTCACACTATACGTCACCGCAAATGCCGGTGCCGCGAGCAGAAATGTGATCGCATCATGAGTTCGTCCCCTGGGCATCGTTTCCTCGACTGAAAACTAGTCACCACAACGGGCCGGCGAAGATCGGCACTTGGTCAGTTTGAAACTCTTCTCTCCCCGCCCCCGCGGGCGGCGGCCGGGGGCCCCGGGGTTTCAGCGCTGCCCGGGGTTTTTGGGGGGGGGGGGCCGGGGGGGGGCGCGGGGTCCGCGGGGGGGGGGGGTCCATCCGGTGTTACCTAAATTTGCCCCACTTACCTCGTTTTCTTAATGACTAACCAACACGTTTGACCAATCTGCCAAATACCTCTACCAATCTCACGCAAACCTCTCAAAAACCCCGTTTTTTCCTCTACCAACGAACACCCGGTTTTTGGCCCGAGCGGCTAGGTGCGGATCGCTGAAACCCAGTATTTATCGGCGTCTCAGCACTGGCTTTTGCAAAAGTGTGAATCGATTCACACTTTTTATGCGGTAATTTTTGGTAAAGTTTGGCGAAAAGTGAAAAAACACAAAAAGTCACGGCTACGGAGATGCATTTCTTGCTCCCCATTCCCAGATGCCGTAGAGAATTTTCTTGTCGAGCGGATGGCCGGATTGCTTGAGAGCGATGATGATCTGCGACCGATGATGTGCATCGTGGGCGGTAAGATATCCGACGAAAGCCGTGACGTGCGGTTTGAATCCTTTGACCCGTCCGCCGTTCGAGGCGGCAAATTCGAGAAGCTTGACGATCGCCACGCCGGACTGCTCGAGCGAGAGTCCTAGGAGCTCCTTGTCGCCGGCATTTTCCTTTTTCGACCTTTGCCTGGCCGGCGAGTTCCTCGGGCATCGAGGCCTTGAGCCACATCAGCCGTACATTATGAATATGTGCGAACTGCTCGCCGACATTCCTGCCCTTCGACGAAAGGCCGTCCGCGAGATGTTCAGGTGCTATAGCGTCGAGCAGATATAGGTTAATGCGGTTGTTGATCTGCCATGTTTCGATTAGCTGCTGGATGTCCATAGATTATCTGGCTTATCGTATTAACTCGGTCTCGATTTTGCAACCTCCGCTCCGAGGGCATATTTTGCCTTTATTTGTTACACTTTTCGTTTGGCCCGAGGGCCGGAACGATGGCATCATTCGCTGAAAAACTTAAGACCACGCTCGCGATGATCAAATTCGAGCATACGCTGTTCGCTCTGCCGTTCGCATTCCTCGGAGCGATCCTCGCAGCGAACGGCCTGCCGACCTGGTGGCAGCTGCTGTGGATCACGGTCGCGATGTTCGGAGCCCGCTCGGCCGCGATGACCTTTAACCGAATCGTCGACCGCGACATCGATGCCAAAAATCCTCGAACCGCTAACCGCGAACTGCCAAGCGGCAAGCTCTCGGTCGGCTTCGCCTGGGTCTTCCTCTACGTTTCTATCGGCGTTTTCCTGCTCGCGTCTTACTCGCTGAACTGGCTCACATTCGCCCTTTCTCCGGTCGCGTTGCTCTTCGTACTCGGTTACTCGTACGCCAAACGGTTCACCGCGCTCGCTCATCTGATCCTCGGTATCGCTCTGGCGATCTCGCCTTCGGCCGCCTGGATCGCGGTTCGCGGAACACTAAATGACGAGATCCCGATCCTGCTTTCGGTGCTGGTTCTGATGTGGACGGCGGGATTTGATGTGCTGTACGCGTGCCAGGATTTCGAATTTGACCGTAAGGCCGGATTGCGTTCGATACCGGCTCGTTTCGGCATCAAAAACTCGCTCTGGATCGCCCGCGTATTTCACTTTCAGGCTTTTATCGTCTTGGTTTTGCTGTATTTGGTGACCGGACTTGGCTGGCTAGCCCTCGCGGGCGTGATAGCCGTCGGGGCGTTGCTGATTTACCAGCACACCTTGGTAAAAGCCAATGACTTGAGCAAAATGAACGCCGCATTCTTTACAACCAACGCCTTTGTAAGCGTGATTTTGCTGATGACTTTCGGTGCGTCAGTGATGCTCAATCAATCCCGCTAGCGTCCAAGTTACAAATACTAGGCCTTCGCGATCGCCTTAACTGCCGCCGCTCCCAGCCGGTCTTTCAGCTGTTGTAAGTAGAGGCTTGCGGGTTCTACATGTCGGCCCAGAGACTCCCAATACCCATCCTGACGCGGCGCAAACGCCCCTGGCTGTTTTTCGCCTACGTGCCCGATCGCCCAATTCTGAGCCGTCGGCGGTTTTTGACAAACTAGCGGACCTTCACAATTCCAAGCGACATAATTTGCACCGGCCCATCCATGTCCCGTTCCCATCCACTGGCGATCCTGTATCGCCATCGGGGCCGAGACATTATCATAAAGTCCGCCGACCGACCATCTGTGGTGAGGTTCGCTCGTATTGTACGAATTTGTCGCCTTGCAGGAAAGGAACACATTAGGGCCGCAAACTCTGGATCCGACAACAAAGGCATGCCGCCCAGTGTCCGCAAAGCATCGCTGCACAAGGCTCAACTGCCCCTCAAGGTGAAAGCAATAACGGCGGCTGCCGGTGATCTCGGAGATCATGTCGAGGCATTTGCTGTCCTGCACCGTTACCCACCTGGCATCCTGACTGACATGAACACCGGTGTAGCCGAAGTGGATCGCTGTCACGTCGCGGACCCAAACATTCTCGGCAAAGTTTATGGTTATAAATTCCCATGAATGCTGTTCATCAGAGAAATATTTGCCTTTGCCGCCCTCAAGGTCGGCCTTGATCTTTGGATCGAACTCAGAGTCGCCACGCAGATCTTCGATACCGACCTGGCTGATACGGCCGCTGTTGTCAACGCTCCGGACCTCGCCGCCGCCCCAACGACCGTCGATCGCACAGGCAATAGGAGCATCGATCGTTATCGTGTCGCCCTTGATCGCTTTGATCACCCGTTCAAAATCTAGATCGAATGGCTCCCACTGAACCGTTCCCCCCGTGGACCTTGGCGTTATCCGGTCCATCCCGATCTCGCGGATCCACTCTTTGTTGCCAATACGCCTAACAATGATCTCATCACCGACGGAAAATCCCGCCGCAGACTCGATCTTGAAGGACCGTGAACCGACAGGCACGTAAGCATCTTTTATCAGAGTCCTCCTACCTGTCGCTTTCCCGGAACCTTTGCCCTTGATCTCGATAAGCGTGTGTTGCTTTCGCTGCGTAGCGACCAGAACTGTACCTTTTTCACTATCGCCCTCGCCCCGCAGTACAACTCCACTCGTTCGGATCATAAGCGTTCGGTCGACCTTGTAAGTGCCTCTCCGAATTAGAACGGCGCCGCGAAATCCATCTTTACCCAACGCCAACGCCGAGACCTTATCGATCGCATCCTGGATCGCTTTGCCTGCATTTTCCGAGGTAGGTTCTACCGTTGCCCGGATCGGCACGGTGGGGAGCTTTACGCCTCCGCCCATATAGCCGCAATTAGAGAAATCCGGGATCGTGTTCCCCTCGCCGTCCGGAACATAGACGAGCCGACCGTCCTTACCCGGATAAACTACTTTGCTGAAGTTCGCGGGAGAAAAAGCACGCGCCGCTCCAAGCAATGGCAAAGCTCCAAGAATGCCGACGAATTCTCTTCGGTCCATATTTTTTTGTGCAAACTGAGCTATTTCTTGACGTTATTCTTATAGATCGTTCCGCCCTTCATCACGAAACTCACATTTTCTAGTATCCCGATGTTTTGTATCGGATCTCCGCTGACGGCGATGATATCTGCATATTTGCCGGCGGTGATCGAACCGATCTTATCGGTCCAGCCGAAAAGGTCAGCGTTACCTACGGTTGACGCCTGAATTGCGGCCATCGGCGTCATTCCCCACTCGACCATCTTCGCAAACTGCTTTGCATTCCAGCCGTGCGGATAAACGCCCGCGTCGGTCCCAAACGCTATCTTCACACCGGCTTGAACCGCCTTCTTAAAATTCTCGCGCTGAAGCCTGCCGACAAGCTTTTCTTTATCGATGATCTTCTGCGGCGTCCCAAACTTCGCAAACTCAGCCAAAATAAAATCGTCGTTGTAGATATCTGCCGACAGATAAGTTCCCTTTTCCTTCATCATCCTGATGCCATCGTCATCGATCAAACTTCCATGTTCGATCGAATCGACTCCGGCCCGGATCGCCATTTTGATCCCCTCGGTCCCGTGAGCGTGGGCAGTGACCTTTATCCCGTGCAGTTTTGCTTCGGCGACTATTGCATTCATTTCTTCCTGAGAGTACTGCGGAGCACCCACGCTAACCTCTTCTGAAAGCACACCTGCGGTCGCTCCGAACTTGATCACCTCAGCACCGTTTTTGATCAGGTACCTTACTTTTTTTCGCACCTCGTCAACACCGTCGGCAATACCCGACATTTCGGGCGGCGTACGATCGGCGAGCCAGGCCGAAAACCCGTTCAGATCGCCATGACTGCCGGTGGAACCGATGTAATACGTCGCCGGAATGATCCGCGGCCCTTCGATCTCGCCGCGATTGATCGCATTCTTAAGTGAAACGGCGAGAAATGCGGTAGACCCGAGATCGCGGACGGTCGTGAAACCGGCGTCCAGCGTTCGCTTCGTGTAAATGTGAGCCGTTACCGCTGTATCGATATAGGTCCGCCGAAACAAGACATCGTAATAGTTCGCGGTTCCCGCCTGTCCCGAGATGTGAACGTGAGAATCCGTCAATCCCGGCAGCACGGTCGATGTCGAAAGATCGATGACCTCAGCTCCAGCGGGAATGGCCACATTTGAACCGACCGCTTTGATCAGGTCGCCTTCGATAAGGATCGTTTGATTCTCGAGAACGCGGCCGTTTACGGTATCGATCAGCCGGCCGGCTTTGATAGCAGTAATTTTCGGAGACTGTGCAATTAACGTTGTCGAAAGCAGGAATAGCGACAGGAATGCGAAAAGGCGTGATGGTTTTGTCATTTTAATATTCTAAGCGAGTTTTTTGTGCATGCAGACGCTGTTTTCGACGCCGACGTATTGTCCGTAATTTGGTATCACGTCGTAGCCGGAACGTTCGTAAAGAGCGATCGCCTCGGGCTGTTTGAATCCGGTCTCCAGCACGTATTCCGAGAATCCAACCTCATTCGCCCACTTTTCCAGTTCCGCCAGTACCTCGGCAGCGATCCGAAGCCCGCGGCGATCGGGCCGGACGTACATTCGTTTGATCTCAACCGAATTTGCGTCGTATTTCTTAAATGCTCCGCAGCCGACTTCCTCTCCTTCGCGATATGCGACCACAACGCCGGTGAGTCCAACCGGTTTATTGAACTGTGCGTAAAACGAATGCTCCTCGCCATCCCGGTCAGCCAATTCGACATCGAGCAGCTTAACGAGCGAAAGAAAATCAGCATCTTCTTCGTTCGTGCGTTTGATAACGTTGGTCATACCTACAATGTCTTCGGGATCTGCAGATCGGTGCCGAGCTTTTTGTTGAGTTTCTCGATGAAATAGGCCGAGAGCAGCGGCGATTCTTTTTCGATGTTCTGATGGACGAAGAAATTAAGCTGCTGCAGACCCTGAGCTTTCCAATCCGCGATTCGCTCGACCCATTCGTCGAGGCGGGCACGATCCGATTCCGGATGATTTGCGCCGACCCAGCGAATGAAAGCGTTCGGCGTCGTCAGCCGCATGTGCATCAGGTCGCGGCGTCCGGCGGTATCGACGAGGACGTTGGTCATCTTGTTTTTCTCGAGCAGTTCATAAAGCCGCGGAGCGACCTCGGGGTCGTTGTACCATTCCGTCTTGCGAAACTCCATCGCCAACGGAACATCGTACTGCCAAAGCTCAACAAACGCCTCGACCCGCTCAAAATCCTTCGGCCCGAAATTGTTATGCATCTGCAGGAACGGCATTCCGAGCTTTTCCTTAAGATGCGACATGTTGGTCACCGAAATATCAACCAGTTCGTCTATATCCTTCAGCCGCCGAAAATGCGAGATGGACTGCGTCAGCTTCGGGAAGAATTTAAAGCCCTCCGGCACGGCATCGTACCAATTCACATAAACGTCAGACTTAAATAGCCGGTAGAACGTCGCGTTCAGCTCGATACAGTTGAACTGCGTCGAATAATAAGCCAACTCGTCCTTCACACCCTTCGGATAAAACCCTTTCAGATCGGTCTTATTCCACTTCGCACAGCCAACATGGATCTCCAGCGAATCCGCCGCCTTCCCGCCCAAAACCGCTGCCGTATCCGCATGATCCGGCGGAATCGTAAAATCGATCTCTTCCGGGTTTTCGACCTGTCCGAACTTCATAATTAAGTGTGTTACCTACCGCTTTTTGTTAGAATCATAGCATACACATATGTTGTTTTCATTTGATCAAAACTTAAGAGACATCGCGGAAAAGGTCGAGGATGGCGAGCGGTTGACGTTCGAAGACGGACTATCGCTGTTTGCGACGGACGACCTCAATGCATTGGGCAAACTGGCCGATCACGTTCGCCGCAAGAAACATGGCAAGACGACGTATTACAACGTCAATCGCCACTTTAACCACACCAATATCTGCGTCGCGGACTGCAAATTCTGCGGCTTTTATCGCCGGGCGAGGCAGGATGATGCCTACACTTATTCCGTCCAGGAAGGCCTCGATATCGCTCGCCGGGCTGTCGAGGAAGGTGCGACCGAGCTGCATATTGTCGGAGGGCTGAACAGCAAACTTCCGTTCGAGTACTACACCAACCTTTTCTCGTCGCTCAAACGCGAATTCCCCAAACTCCATCTCAAAGCCTTGACCATGGTCGAGCTTGATTTCTTTGCCCGCTTTTACAAAATGTCGGACGAGGATGTGATCGAAAAGCTTAAGGCAGCCGGCATGGATTCGTGTCCGGGCGGCGGTGCTGAGATCTTTGCCGAACCGACGCGAAGCAGGATCTGCGACCACAAATGCGACGGTGACCGCTGGCTCGAACTCGCCGGCAAGGTCCACAAAGCCGGGCTCAAAACCAACGCCACGATGCTCTACGGCCATATCGAAACGATGGAAGACCGCGTAGATCATTTCGTACGCCTCCGCGAACAGCAGGACAAGACCGGCGGCTTCCAGTGCTTCATCCCCCTCGCGTTCTATCCCAGCGGCACCGCGCTTGACAGCTTGCCCGGCCCCGACGCGATCGACAATCTCAAGACCATCGCCGTTTCACGCCTGATGCTCGACAACTTCGACCACATCAAGGCCTACTGGGTCATGCTCGGCAAAGCCACCGCCCAGACCGCCCTCCACTTCGGCGCCAACGACCTCGACGGCACCATCACCGACGGCGGCGAACTAACCCACGCCTACGCCGCCGAAGGCGAAGTAAAAATGACCAAACAAGAGATCATCGAAATGATCGAGCGTGCCGGTTTTGAAGCTGTCGAGCGAGATACCGTCTACAACCGCGTGGATAAGGTTGCCGCTTAGGTGAAAATTGCGAGGAATTTTCGGCTATGCATGCAGAAGACAATATCGACTTCGAAGCTTTTCTGCAAGAGTTGCAGACGGAGTCAGACCGCGGACTTGCCCTAATCTCAGCGGCCCTAATTGACGAAAAACTTCTCGAAACACTTTTGTCCTTCACTTGCGAGGACGAGGTGAAAGAACGTTTATTAAAGAGTCCTAACGCCCCTCTTGGAACTTTCTCAGCAAGATCTGATGCCTGTTTTGCATTAGGCTTGATTGACGAGTTTGAATTTCGTGAAATTTCCCTATTGCGAAAGGTTCGAAACGAATTCGCTCATGCGAAGCATGGTATGAGTTTTCAAAACGATCGCGTGAAAGGGCTGTGCTCAGCATTTAAGTCAGGCCTTCCACCGGGGGCTGAACCTGATTTCGCTGACGCGCGAGCCAGATTCATTAACGCAACTATCACGCTCGTTACGAGACTTTACTATCGAGCGGATTGGGTATCTCCAGAACGTCGTCAAACAAAATCTTGGGTTCCAGAAGGAACTTCGCAATGGCGGTCAGTTAATGATGAATTACCTCCCGAGGGCGTACCCGTTCTCGGATTCGTAAAGAAGAAGACTGTGGCTGACAAGCGCTAACTCTGTTTATGAACTGGTCTGATTATCAGAAAAAGGCGGCGGAATTTTTCTCCTCCCTAGGATTAAAAACTGAAATCGAACGAAAACTGGAAGGTGTACGAACTGTCCATGCCGTCGATGTTTATGTGTCCGGAAACTTTAGCGGTGTTGAATTTATCTGGATAGTTGAATGTAAGGCATGGAAGAATAATATTCCGAAGGAGAAGGTAATGGCCCTAACGTCTATCGTTCAAGATATAGGTGCTGACCGTGGGTTCCTGCTTTCGGAGGTGGGCTTTCAGTCGGGAGCTATTCTCGCAGCTCGTAGTTCTAATATTACTTTGACAAGTCTCGAAGACTTATCTGCTTCTGCCGAGAAATTCTCGATCGATACTCTTATTGGACGAAAAGTATGGGAAGTCCAAAAAGCGAAATCTAGATTGCTCGAACTGCGCAGAAAATCTGACGCTTACAAATACAATCCGTTCAGAGTCGGACTTTTTGGAGAACTATCAGTTTTTGAGCTTTTGCTGGACGATGCCTTGCAAGGAAAGTATCCTGTCGTTTATCCAACGAAGGGCCATTCTTTCACTACTTTGGAAGAGTTGTTCGCGTACGGAGACCAAATAATTGAACAAGCCAACGTATGGGACCTTTAATGCAATGTCCTGCGTTGTGTGGTTAATCAATCGTAGGCCTGAAAGTGCCTCACGAAGCGGTGCAAATGGCTTACAAAGCGATTAAAGTCGCTCATTATTCGATAAACAAATGGCAGACTATTTGCCGAAAACACGACCCCAGCACGCGGAATCGAAAAGTTCATGGAAAACCTAATAGCTATTTGTATTCTCTTTGTCATATTGCTTTTATTATTCCACTCTTTTCTTCTATCGGTATCGATAAGAAAGAGTGGCGTCTTCTGGCATTTCGTTGACTATGTATGGTTATCAACGGCTACAGTTGGACTTATGTTTGCAATTATGGATGTGCAAAGGCTTAAAACTCACGATGTATTAGAACAGCGGCATTCTCACGCCAAAGGTGAACTTAACACTGTCAGAATGCATGCGGGACATATTTGGCAATTTCTTCAAGGTGATCTGGATAAGGATGGCGGACATACATGTATCGAGTGGTTCAATAAGGTCGCCGACGAATTGGAGTACGGTTTAGATAGTCCAAAATGGGAATCATTCGCTTCACAGAACCACAATGAACTGATTAGCAACAGAGAATACCCTGGTGAAGGTTCACGTTATGTTGATAATGCTCGATGGAAAGAATACAAATTTGATCTCAGTCAAGCAAATCCAAGGCTAGATAAAGAGGCAACCGAGATCGTGCGGAAATTGGAAGAGTTGAAAAACGAGAAGGAAGAAATTTCTAAGTTAGAAAGTGAGGCAAATTCATCCGAATCCGAAAAATCTTTTCGCTGGACTTGGCCTTGGATCTTTTGCTTTGCTCTAGCGTTGAGAATTACTAAGGTCACGGCCGACCTATGCAAATACAAGGAATCGGACAAAGGCAAAGAGAAGGATATTATTCCTGAAGCGCCAGTGGAAAGTGATGCCCCATAATTATTTATGCTATCAGCGAAATCAACCAAAGAGGCCTTCCGATTTGTCGCTTATCTTGATCTTCTGGGAATGAGTGCCCTAAGTTTGAAAGACCCCGAATGTGCGATAGGAGTTTTGGTCGCTTTCGACGAAATTGTATCTCAAACGAGTAAAATGGCTGTTGTCAAAGTAAAACACAAGAAACCCCTTTCGCATCCTATAACTTGGACTTTTTCTGACAGTGTTGTCATCGTGACTCAAGGAGACAGCGACGCCGACTGGTGGGCAATAGTATCCGTTACAACCACTCTATTTCTCATGGCATTGTCAAGAGTAATTCCATTGCGGGGAGCAATAGCCCACGGCAAATTTCTAATTACTGGCCAGGAGGGGAATATCTTTGGGGGACCGGCTTTGGTTCGCGCACATGACCTTGGCGAAGATACCGGATGGCTTGGAGTCGTAGTTGATGATGAAGTTGGATCTCGATATTTTGATCCGGAATACAAAGGAATAAAGGAAATTAGCGGCAATAATTCCGTTCTTGTGAAATGGCCGGTGCATACTAAGTCTCGTGGAAAACAAACTCTAACTTGTTTGAATTGGCCGGTGTTTATTGAAAATTTAGAGAGCAAAAGAACAGTAAGAGCAGAAGACGTATATGGCAACTTCAGTGTCCTATTTGGAGATTACGACAAACTATCAGCGAGAGCAAAAAGTTTCTACCAAGCAACAGCGGATTTCATGAATCAAAAGTCCTTTGAATTGGCTCCTGCATCACCTTCCAACTCTAAAACTTAATCAGAAGCGCCCGAAAAAGTGACATTATGACACAAGCAAAAAATACAATTTGTCTTTGGTACGATAAGGACGCTGAAGAGGCGGCGAATTTCTATGCGGCGACGTTTCCGGATTCGAGCGTGACGGCAGTGCATAAGGCTCCGAGCGATTTTCCGGGCGGGAAGGAAGGGCAGGTTTTGACGGTGGAATTCACGGTGTTCGGCATTCCCTGCCTGGGGTTGAACGGCGGTTCGTATTTCAAACAGACGGAGGCGTTCTCGTTCCAGATCGCGACCGAGGACCAGGAAGAGACCGACCGCTACTGGAACGCCATCGTCGGCAACGGCGGCCAGGAAAGCGAGTGCGGCTGGTGCAAAGACAAATGGGGCCTCTCCTGGCAAATAACCCCCATCGCCCTAACCAAAGGCACCACCGACCCCGATCCAGCCGTAGCCAAACGCGTCTTCGAAGCAATGATGAAGATGAAAAAGATCGATGTTGCGGTGATCGAAGCCGCTAGGCGGGGTTAGAAGTGAGACGCTCGTGTTAGTTGCTGAAAGAATGAATTGGGGCGAAACTCAGTACATAGACCGAATTGAAATGCTGGATACCGGTGAGCTTTTCCTTGGAATTGCAAACAAGGGTGATGCAGACTACCAGTATGTCTACCGCGAAGCAGCCGGTGTTTACTGGGATCCGTCATTGAATGGTTTCAAGTCAACGCAGTTGAAAGAATGGACATCTTTGCAGTGGTTTCTTCATATGGTCGAGATAATTCGTCAAGGCGTAGGAGTTAGACTTTTACTCCTTGATACCGTCCAATGGCGAGGCATCTCTGATCTCGAGAAAGCAGCCATCGAAGGTGCACGACAGTGTTGACTATTGGGTTATAATCACCGTATGAATACAGCGATCGAAACGAGTGTAATTTCGCAGTCACCTGATGTGATGAGCGGTGCGGCTGTTTTCGCGGGAACCCGCGTAACTGTTCAAAGTTTGCTTGACTACTTGGCTGGCGGGCATTCGCTCGACGAGTTTCTCGACGATTTTCCAACCGTGAAACGTGAACAAGCGGTCGAGCTGCTCCACGAACTCAGTCATTCTTTTGAGGTGATCGGTTAATGAGGGTCCTGCTCGACGAGTGTTTGCCAAAGAAGCTAAAAGCTCACATCGTCGCGGATCTTGTTCAGACCGTCCCTGAAGCGGGCTGGGCCGGAACGCAAAACGGTGAGCTATTGCGGCTTGCGGAGCAGGAATTTGATGTCCTCATCACAAACGACCAAAACATCGAGCATCAACAAGTCATCAGCCGCTTTGGTATCGCTTTCGTGGTCTTAATAGCCCCCACAAACGACATTGTCGACCTCCTGCCGTTGGTGTCCGACCTCAATCGAGTACTACCCTTGGTTAAGGCCGGAACGATCGAATATGTTAGATAAAGTCATGAGCGATTCGTCCTCATTGATCTCCGCTCTCGCCACCGCTCCCGGCGTGATCATCCCAATGATCCGCGAAGTTCCGCCGCAGATACTGAAGCGTCGTCCCGCCCCGGCGAAATGGTCGGCGTATGAGCATGCGATCCATCTGTCGCAGTCGGACGTTGCGTTTCGGGCACGGCTCGATCTGATCTTGTCGACGCCGGAGCCTGTCATTAAGACGATCGAAAATTCTGCCGAGGACGAAGCTGGGGCGATGCTGGAGGTCGATCTGGACGAAAGCCTCGACCGCTACGTTCGTGAACGTGCGTCACTCGTGGAAAGGCTCAAGAAACTATCTCCGGAAGAGTGGCACAAAACCGCCATCCACGAGGCGTTCGATCACTATTCGGTGTTCATTATGTTCCGGCATCTGTTCAATCACGAGATGCTCCACTCCTACCGGATCGAAGAACTGCTGCTCAAGGATGATTGGGATTGATACGTCGTTCACAGTAACCTCTCAACCGATATATCAAAACCACCAACACCGGAGGAAACAAAATCCTTGACTTCTATGCATTTTTGTGTCACCCTTGCAACGTTTTTGGATCTTTGACATTACAGAGGTAGCGATCAGATCATACGAGATAAACTTTTTTGTAAAAATCGTCGAAATTGCCGAGAAACTTGCGGTAAGTAGCTTTTTATCAGTGGTTTAGCTGTCCACGACAACCCGCGGACAAGCCGCGGACAAGCTGCGGACAGCCGGTGGACATCGAGTGGACAAAATAGTCTAATATCGAGAGCAAAAAGGAGGATCTTATGAGTAGCGAACTATTACCCGCGGACCTCGAAGAACTGCTCGAGGAACTAAGAAAACGCTTCGAAAAAAACATGAAACGCCACGAGGGCGTTGAATGGGCCAAAGTTCGTGCAAAACTCGAAGCTAACCCGGCGAAACTCTGGTCACTCAGCGAAATGGAACGAACCGGCGGTGAACCAGACGTTGTCGGATTTGACAAGACGACCGGCGAGTATTTTTTTTATGACTGTTCGCCCGAAAGCCCTAAAGGGCGTCGGAGCCTGTGTTACGATCGTGCGGCTTGGGAATCGCGAAAGGAGCATAAACCCGCGAGCAGTGCTTTGGAGATGGCGGCCGCAATGGGAATCAAGATATTGACGGAAGACGAATTTCAGGAGTTGCAAAAGCTCGGAGGTTTCGACCTGAAAACATCAAGCTGGCTTGAAACTCCTGCCGAAGTGCGGAATCTGGGCGGAGCGATCTTCGGCGATTGCCGCTTTGGTCGCGTCTTTATTTATCACAACGGAGCTGAGTCTTATTACGCAGCCCGCGGTTTCCGTGGTTCGTTACGGGTGTAAATTATGAGCCGAATCTTCCCTTTACCCGGCGCCGTAAAACGAGATCCTGCCGTCGCGAAATGGTTTGACGATCGTGGCGAACTGGGAGCGATCGCCCTACGCTGGTTTGATGTGATGCGTGCGTGCGGCGATGACGTTCGCGAACTGCTCCACGACGGCCATCCAACAGCTTGCATCGGCGACATCGCGTTTTGCTACGTCAACGCATTCACCTCGCATATTAATGTCGGATTTTTCCTCGGTGCCGAGCTCGACGATCCCACCGGCTTACTGATCGGAACCGGAAAATTCATGCGTCACGCGAAAATTGAGCCGGACGCTGAGATCGATACTGCCGCTTTGACCGATCTCATTGCTGCTGCGTACCACGACATGAAAAGTCGGATCAGATAACTCTTTCCTCGTCTTGTTCGGTGTTACTCCGTGCGTTCCGTGGTTAATTTCTTAGATAACTAACCACTGAACACACGGAGCGACACGGAAAGAATACGTCACGCCATATCAAAACGGTCGAGGTTCATCACTTTATTCCACGCTGAAACAAAGTCTTTCACAAATTTCTCCTGCGAATCCGAACACGCATAGACCTCAGCCAGTGCCCGCAGTTCGGAGTTCGAACCGAAGACGAGATCTACGCGCGTGCCCGTGTACTTGAGTTCGCCGGTCTTGCGGTCCACACCACTGAAGACCTGTCCGTCGCCGTTCGCGGGTTCCCATTTTGTGCTCATGTCGAGCAGGTTGACGAAGAAATCGTTCGTCAACTGGCCCGGACGCGAGGTGAAAATGCCGTACCTCGAGCCGTCGTAGTTTGTGCCCAGCACACGCATGCCGCCAATGAGAACGGTCATTTCCGGCGCGGTGAGCGTTAGGAGCTGGGCTTTGTCGATCAGCATTTCTTCGGCCGGTGTTTTGTGATGGCCCTTCTTGTAATTGCGGAATCCGTCAGCCTGCGGTTCGAGATGCTTGAACGAATCAACGTCAGTTTGCTCCTGCGAAGCGTCGCCGCGTCCTGATGTGAATGGCACCGAAATATCGTGGCCCGCGTCCTTCGCCGCTTTCTCGATCGCAGCACATCCGCCGAGAACGATCAGATCCGCCATCGAAACGGATCTGCCGCCCGCGTTGAATTCGCTCTGAATTCCGCCAAGCACGCCGAGCACCTTATCGAGTTCTACAGGGTTATTCACTTCCCAAAACTTCTGCGGCGACAAACGAATGCGGGCTCCGTTAGCACCGCCTCGATTGTCCGAACCCCGAAACGTCGAAGCCGATGCCCAAGCGGTCGAAACAAGCTGCGAGACTGTGAGTCCTGAGCCAATTATCTTCGCTTTTAGAGCAGCTTCGTCACCGGCGTCGATCCGCGTTCCGGCGGGAACTGGATCTTGCCAGATCAGATCTTCCTGTGGAACCAGCGGCCCGAGATAACGGGCTTTCGGGCCCATATCGCGGTGCGTAAGTTTGAACCAAGCGCGAGCGAATGCGTCGGCAAACTCCGCCGGGTTTTCCATAAACCGCCGCGAGATAGCCTCGTACGCCGGGTCCATACGCATCGCCATATCGGCGGTCGTCATCATCGGCAGGTGCTTTTTGTTCGGGTCGGCGGCGTCGGGAACATTCGGCTCGACGCCGACCGGACGCCATTGATGTGCACCAGACGGGCTCTTGGTCAGTTCCCATTCGTTGCCGAAAAGAGTTTCAAAATAGCTGTTGTCCCACGTGATCGGCGTCGCCGTCCACGCACCTTCAATACCGCTCGTGATCGTGTCCGCACCTTTTCCAGATGCATAACTGCTCAGCCAGCCAAAGCCCTGAGCCTCGATCGCTCCGCCTTCCGGCTCGACGCCGACATGAGCCGCGTCGCCTGCACCGTGGGCCTTTCCAAACGTGTGTCCGCCCGCGGTCAGAGCTACTGTCTCTTCGTCATTCATCGCCATTCGGGCAAACGTCTCGCGAATATCGCGTGCCGAGAGCAGCGGGTCAGGATTGCCGTCCGGACCTTCGGGATTTACGTAGATCAGGCCCATCTGTACAGCAGCAAGTGGATTTTCGAGTTCGCGTTCGCCGCTGTAGCGGCTATTCGGTTTGTCGCTGGTCGCGAGCCATTCGCCCTCGCCGCCCCAATAAACATCTTCCTGCGGCTGCCATACGTCGGCACGTCCACCACCGAAACCGAATGTCTTGAATCCCATCGATTCGAGTGCGACATTTCCGGTTAGCACAAAAAGGTCGGCCCACGAAAGCTTGCGGCCGTACTTCTGCTTGATCGGCCAGAGCAGGCGACGGGCTTTATCAAGGTTGCCGTTGTCGGGCCAGCTATTGGTCGGGGCGAAACGCTGTTCACCGCTTCCAGCTCCGCCGCGTCCATCACCGATTCGATAGGTTCCTGCAGCATGCCATGCCATGCGAATAAAGAACGGCCCGTAATGCCCATAATCCGCCGGCCACCATTCCTGTGAATCCGTCATCAAGGCGTGAAGGTCAGCGATCACCGCATTTAGGTCGAGCGACTTAAATTCCTCGGCGTAATTAAAATCCTCGCCCATCGGATCAGCCAGCGACGAGTTTTGCCGCAGGATCTTGAGATCCAAAGCATTCGGCCACCAATCGCGGTTTGAACGCTTGGTACTAGTCGTAAAATTGATCGCTCCTCCCGTAAATGGGCATCGGCTCGAATCGTTTATCTCCAGTGCCTCGCCACTATTCTGAACTTCGGTGTGTTCTGTATTTCCCATTTTTCTTAGCTCCTTTTTTAGATGTTCTAGGTCGTAAAAAGCTGACTGCGTTAATCAATTGGAACGATTATTAGATTTAGAATAATTCTAATCCTTGATGCTGTCAAAGCTCTAGTGGCTTTCTTTCTTCAAAATGCACGGCAGAATGGGGGCGGAACGGTAACTCCCTTCCCAACAAACGAACCAACCTCCTTCAGACCTCTTAACAAAAAAGAAGCAACTATCGTGCCCCCTCTAAAGGCGGAACACTCCTGTTTTTTCTATGGTATCTGCGATCAAACCTTTGAACGCGTGAAGTTTCTCGCGCGCGACAGCGAGTATTTCCGGTCAAGAAATGAATCAAAAATACGTCAGATCGTAAGATCTAGATTATGAGAGAATTGGTTTAGAATCTAACGGCTATTTAGGAACCATTCTACGAACTTCGGAATACCATCCTGGATCTTTGTTTTCGGGTTGTAATCGAGTAACTGTCGGGATTTCGTTATATCTGCATAGGTTGCCGGAACATCGCCCGGCTGCCAGGGTTGGCGGTCGATGATGGCGTGCAAGTCGAGACTCTGTTCGATAAGCTCGATAAGTTCTGAGAGCGTTACGGTTTGCGATTCGCCGAGGTTGAAGACCTCGTGGATCGACTTATCGTAATCGATCGCGGCACGGACGCCCTCGATAATGTCGTCGATATAGGTGTAATCACGCCGTGACGAGCCGTCGCCGAATACCTGTATCGTCTTACCTTCCGAGATCAGTTTCGAGAATTTGTGTATCGCGAGATCCGGCCTTTGACGTGCTCCGTACACGGTGAAAAACCGAAGGCAGACCGTGCGGATGTCGTAGAGATGCGAGTAGGTGTGGCAGATAAGTTCTCCCGCTGCTTTGGTGGCTGCGTAGGGCGAGATCGGTTGGAATATGCGATCATCTTCGGCGAACGGGACTTTTTCGTTAATTCCGTAAACGCTCGACGACGAACCGAAAACGAACTGCTTGATGCCGTGTTCGCGGGCGAGTTCGAGCAGGTTTACCGTCCCGTTGATGTTCGTTTCCATGTACAGTTTTGGCTCGGAAAGCGAGGGCCTTACGCCAGCACGAGCCGCTAAATGGGCGATAACGTCGAATTTCGTCTCACCGAAGATCTCCGCCAGCTTTTCGTCATCGCGAATATCTGCTTCGATCAGCCGGTAATTCTCACTTTTGAGATGATCTGCAATGTTCGCCCGCTTAATTGCCGGTGGGTAAAAATCATTGAAATCATCGACCACCGTCACGTGCCAGGAGCCTTCGCTCAAAAGGCGATCGACCAAATGTGAACCGATGAATCCCGCTCCGCCTGTTACAAGAATATTTTTCTGTGTCATCTAAGTTACTTACTCCACCAACAGCATAAGTTAAAATTATATCGAACTGCCCTTGCCTTATCAGCATCGCAGAAGTTTATTTTAGGAGAATTTGATGTTTAAGCTTTCTGTAACCCACAAAATAATTGTTTCGCTCTTGTTTCTTCTCTCGATCCCGCTCGGCATTACCGCCCAGAGTTACGATCGCATTGAGCGGAGTCGTATGAGTGCGATCCTGGATGTAGTAAAGGACACCGTTAAAAAGAACTACTACGATGAGACATTCCGCGGGATCGATCTGGACGCACGCTTCAAAAAAGCTGAAGAAAGACTTGGGCAGGTCAATTCGACGCCGGCGGCCCTTGCCGTTATTGCTCAGGTTTTGGTGGATTTTAACGATTCGCACCTGTTTTTTATTCCGCCATCGACCGATCTTGCCGTCGAGTATGGCTGGAGGATGAAGGCGATCGGCAATGATGTGTTCATAACCGCCGTCAAACCCGGCAGCGATGCTGAAAAAAAGGGCGTAAAGGTCGGCGATCAGATCCTGAGCGTCGGCGGTTTTCGGCCGACGAAAAGCGAATTATGGAAGGTCCAGTATTTCTACAATGGCATCAGCAAACGTGATCACCTCGTCCTTAAACTCCTGAGCCCCGGAGTCGAGGCTCCGCGCGATGTAGATGTAATGTCCGAAATGAAGCGAACCCCGCGTAACATTACCGCACAGAGCTTTTTCAGATTATTTGATGATTTTTACGAGCCGGAAAATAACAAACATCGCTTTTATACCTTTGACGGGGTTGCACTCTGGAAAATGCCTGGCTTTGACTTTGAGGAAGGACAGGTCGATCAATTGATGGATCGCGTCAAGAACAGCCGTTCTCTGATAATTGACATGCGCGGAAACGGCGGCGGATATATAAAAACCCTCGAACGCCTGACCGGCTTTTTTCTGGACAAGGACGTCAAGATCGCTGATCTAAAAGGCAGAAAGTCGATGGATCCGATATTTGCAAAAACCCGCGGCAAGGATGTTTACAACGGCCGTCTCGTTGTACTCGTCGACAGTGCATCGGGCTCGGCTGCCGAGATGTTTGCAAGATTGATACAGCTTGAAAAACGCGGAAAGGTCGTCGGTGACGTTTCAGCGGGAGCCGTAATGCAGTCGCGTTCCTTTGACCAACAAGTAGGCGTCAGCGGCATTGTGTTGTTTGGCGTAAGCGTGACAAATGCGGACGTTTTCATGTCGGACGGTAAGAGCCTGGAACATATCGGTGTACAGCCGGATGAGGTCATCAGGCCTACCGGTGAAGACCTAGCGAAACAAAGAGATCCCGCACTTGCGAAGGCGGTCGAATTGCTCGGCGGCAACTTATCGGCCGAAACAGCCGGTAAGCTCAATGTTTACTATTGGAAAAAGAACTAGGGTTAGTTCAAAAACCGCTGCTTAGCGTGAAAGCTATGAAGGATCTCCTCGAGAAATCCTTCATAGCTAAAATCTTCCTCGTTGTAGCCGGGCTTGAGTTTGTACATGATCGGCAGAGCGATGCGCCACGCCATCCATAGTCGCTGTCGCTCGGTCAGGTCCCATCGCCGACGTAAAAAACTCTCGACAACTTCGACTTCCCGCTCAGTTAGCAGGCTGACGTTCGCCTTTACGCCGCTGCTCTTATGAACCCGCGTGAAAGCGATGTCCGTCACGCGATTTGAAAAGGTCTCGGCAAACGTCGGAGCCTCATCTGTTCGCTCGCGGACAACGACCGTTCCCGCAAAAATATCTCCAAGGCGCTGATCGCGGCCGCTCAGAAATATCACGATCAACCCGACCGAGTAGACCGGAAGGACAAATCCGGGAACCGCATCGCCGATCCGAAGCAGATTGCGAGCGATCGCTTCCCACAGCGTCAAAGGGCGGCCGTCGTCGCGAATGACCCTGAGTTTCATCAGCCGTTTGCCGGGCGTTTGACCGTTCCAGAGCCATTCAAACGCGATAAAATACCCGGCGAAGATCAAAAAGAGAGTGATGATCAATATGGCGATGGTCCACTTCGGCATCTCGCTCACCAAACGATCTGGAGCATCAACAATGTCGGAGGAGCTAAACCCCGCCAAACTGAGTGCGAACCATGCAACCAGAATGATAGTGAAGTACTGAATAAAATGATCGATCGCCACGGCCAAAAACCGATTCCCTATCGAAGCAAGAGCAAATTCCAACTGCACGCGTTCCGGCGTTTCTATAATCAGAGTTTCTTCGGTTTCTATGATGTGCTTCGGCATCGCCCCTATTATCGCGGACTTCGCCGATGCATTGCAAAAATGAGCGGTTGCTTGTAAATGCTAGGCGGATGTCACTATACTTGGAGTAGATGAGTGATGCCGATGGCAGGTGGTGAGAATTGAAAACTGAACTCAAACGCAGCGACATTTCGGCCGCCGGACGTAGCTTTGCTATTGTTGTGGCCCGCTGGAACGACGAATTCACGTCGAAACTTGCCGAAGGAGCGATGAAGGCATTGCTCGGAGCGGGAGTCAAACGCGAAGACATCGATATTTTTCACGTTCCCGGAGCGTTCGAATTGCCGACCGCATCGCTAAAAGCTGCTGATAGCTGCGAATATAACGCAGTGATCGCTCTCGGCGTCGTAATCCGCGGTGATACACCTCATTTTGATTACGTCGCGGGCCAGGCAGCAGCGGGATTGATGCAGGCATCTATGCAGACAGGCGTCGCGATTATGTTCGGCGTGATCACTGCGGACAACGTCGAGCAGGTTATCGAGCGAACCGGCGAGGGCTCCGATAATAAAGGTTTTGAAGCAGCTATTTCGGCGATTGAAACAGCCAGCACACTTAGCGAGATAACCCGGAAAGCGGAGGCTCGTTTTGAAGCTAGAAAAGAGAGTTATTTGAATGTCGCTTGATAAAGCAGAGAAGAGCTCGGGCACACGTCACAAGGCACGCGAATGTGCTTTGCAGATGCTTTTTGCATCGGATCTCGTCGATCGAGATTGCCCGAGTTTGACAAGAAATTACTGGAACGAACTTGGCGATAACGCCATCGACGATAAGACCCGCGAGTTCGCCAACGGCCTCGTTTGCGGCACGCTGGAAAACCTCGAGGCGATCGACAACGTTATAAAAACACGTGCCGAACACTGGCGTATCGAGCGAATGGCGATCGTTGATCGTAATGTTTTGCGGCTCGCCGTCTATGAGTTCATTTACCAGGATACGCCAAATGCAGTCGCGATAAATGAAGCCCTGGAGATAGCCCGCCGATTCTCTTCATACGAAGCGACCCAATTTATCAATGGTGTTCTGGATGCGATCAAGCAGGACCGTCAGGCTGACCCGCCGTCCGATGCAAAAGCAAAAAAGTCTCAGGCATCATCGAACTAGTGCCGCACTAACAGCTCTTTTTTCATGTTCGTCGTTTGCACGTCGGGTTCAATCGCGCAGGAATGGCCGGGCAAGATCCTTGGTTACAAGACCTACGACGCTAAAATATCGATCTCAAATTCCGACATTCTCCAAACAAACAATTCCGACGCTTTTGTACGGCTCACCGATCCGACGCTCGCTGACATCGGATTTTCGGGAGCTACGATCGAGATCGGCGCCTCCGTTACCTCAACTAAAGAAAGCGGCAGCATTGATTTTGTTACCTTCCGGGACGTATTTGTCAACGGTTTAAAGGTTGATGTCGATGATTACAAACACGCCTTCTCGTTCAAAAATGGCGAAACGGCGATTCTGCCAAGACCCGCCCGCATCACGCTAAAAGCTTCCAGCCTGCCACGTGCCGCCTACAATGAACTCGTAAACAGCAAAAGCAAACTCTCAGTCACCGGAACTGCTTTCGTTTTCGGAAAATTCAAGAAAATGGGATTCAGCTTTAGGCGTGTAGTGCCGGTCAGGATCGATCTGAAGCTAAAGAATCCGCTTCGGTAACACTTCCTTCTCCGCCAAACACTACGTTTTTTCGCTTGACTGCGTTAAAATATGAAGTTTAGTCGAGGTTAATTGAAACAAAGTGAGCGAAAAACAAACTAATTTGTCCGAATTTATAAGTGAAGCATTCGGTTCGAATGCTACCTACGTCGAAGGTTTGCTCGAACGATATAAGACCGACCCGAAACTCGTTGACGAATCATGGCAAACCTACTTCAGCGAGCTGCTCGCTGGTGGAACACCGTCAACCAACGGGCATTCTGCGGCCCCTGCTCAGCAGTCGGCTGCTGCCGTAACGCCTGAAAAACAAACAGCACCCGTTCAGTTAACCGCTGATACTGAGACGAAAGCGATAACTGGCCCGAGCAAAAAGATCGTTGAGAACATGGAGCAGAGCCTAACCGTTCCGACAGCAACAAGCTTTCGGAACATTCCGGTCAAGGTTCTCGAGGAAAATCGACGCATAATCAACGAACACCTCGCCGCCTCGGGCCGCGGTAAGGTTTCGTTCACACACATCATTGCCTGGGCGATCGTTCAGGCCGTTAAGGCTTATCCGCACCTGAATCACGGCTACGGAGTAGCGAATGGGGTTCCGTCGCGGCTCGAACACGAGGACGTCAATCTCGGCATTGCGATCGATATAGAGAAAAAGGACGGCTCGCGGAGTTTGCTCGTTCCCAACATCAAGGGAGCGAACCAGATGGATTTTGCCCAGTTCTTCGCTGCTTATAACCAACAGGTCAAGAAAGCGAGAGAGGGTAAGCTTGAGATCTCTGATTTTCAGGGAACTACCTTATCGCTGACGAATCCGGGAACGATTGGAACCGCCGCATCGAATCCCCGTTTAATGGCCGGCCAAAGCGCGATAATTGCGACCGGTGCGATCGAATATCCGGCCGAGTATCAGGCAATGACCAACGCTGCTCTTTCGCAGATCGGCATCAGCCGTATCGTGACGATCACGAGTACATATGATCACCGCGTGATCCAGGGAGCCGAAAGCGGAATGTTCCTTGCGAAGATCCACGAATTCCTGAAAGGAAGTCACAATTTTTACGACGCGATCTTTGCCGATTTCGAGATCAACTTTCCGCCCCTGCGGTGGGCTGAGGATTATAACCCGAACCTTTTTGGCGCCGATCGAGAACAGGTTGAGAAACAGGCAAATGTTCTGCAGATGATCAACGCGTATCGTTCCCTCGGGCACCTGCTTGCAGATATTGATCCGCTCAAAATGACGCTGCAGCACGCCTCGGAACTCGACCTCGAGAACTTTGGCCTTACGATCTGGGACCTCGACCGCGAATTCATCACCGGCGGCCTGCATGGAGAGAAAACTGCGACGCTCAGACGGATCATCGAGATATTGCGCAAAGCTTACTGCGGAAAAGTCGGTATCGAATACCGTCACATTCAGAGCAACGAGCAGAAAAACTGGATGCGGCAGAAGGTTCGCGAACAATTCGTCGACACCCAACCGCTGCCGGTGGAGACTAAGAAGGAACTGCTTCAGAAACTCATCGAGGCAGAGCAATTTGAACAGTTTCTTCACAAAAAATATCTTGGGCAAAAACGATTCTCGCTCGAAGGCTGTGAAACCGTCATCCCGATGCTCGACCAGCTTGTTGAGGGAGCTTCCGCTCGCGGTGTGGACGAGATCTACATGGGAATGGCCCATCGCGGGCGTCTGAACGTGCTATCCAACATAATTGGCGACCCGGAAACCGGTGAAATGGCCGAACGCATCTTCACAGTTTTTGAGGGAACATCGCACCCCAACTTCCCCGCCGATGAAGGCGATGTGAAATATCACCAGGGCGCAATCGGCAAGAAAGTGACGAAGGCCGGCCGCGAGTTAATTATCCAGCTTTCATGCAATCCGAGCCATCTGGAAACCGTAAATCCCGTCGTCGAAGGTATGGTTCGTGCACGTCAGGATTACCTCCGCGACGGTGAAGGCATGGAGCGTCAAGAAACCTACAAACACATTCTGCCGCTGCTTCTGCATGGTGATGCCGCGTTTGCCGGACAAGGGGTTGTGATGGAAACCCTTCAGCTCGCCGGGCTTCCAGGCTACCGCACGGGCGGTACGATCCACATGGTGATCAACAACCAGATCGGATTTACAACCTCGCCGGGCCTCAGCCGTAGTTCGATATACTCGACCGACGCGGCTCATACTACGCAGTCGCCAGTTTTTCATATAAATGGCGACGACCCGGAAGCCGCATACCGCGTGGTACAGATCGTCCTTGATTACCGCCGCGAGTTCGATAAAGACGTGGTGCTCGACCTGGTCGGTTTCCGCCGCCTCGGCCATAACGAGGGCGACGAACCGAGCTATACGCAGCCTGTTATGTACGCCCGCGTCAAAGCCCATCCCGGAACGCGTCACCTTTACGCTCAGCAATTGATCCGCGAAGGCGTGATCACCGAGAGCGACTTGACCGCGATGACCGACAGGGTAGTAGAAAAGTACGAAGGTATTCTCGCGAGAGCGAAAGAGATCGCGGCAAAGAAACCTGCGAGAGCTGTTCTTGCGGCTCATCCGGTTGATGAAGACGGTTCTGGCGTACTTGAGACCGGCGTTCCGGCAGAGACACTTAAACGCGTTTCTGACAAGATCTCGCTTGTGCCGGAGGATTTCAACATCAATCCGAAAATGGTCGGCCAGTTGGCAAAGCGTGCAAAGATGGGAGCCGGCGAAGTTCCGATGGATTGGGGCTTTGGCGAAGCAATGGCGATCGGATCCCTGGTTCTGGAAGGTATCCCGGTGCGTTTCAGCGGACAGGATTCCGGTCGCGGAACTTTCTCTCAGCGCCATGCCTCGATGTACGACACGATGACCGGCGATCGCTGGGCTCCGCTCAACGAACTAAGGAATGAATCTAATCCGTTTGCCCGGGCATACATTTTCGACAGTTCACTGTCGGAATACGGTGTGCTTGGTTTTGAGTACGGCTATTCGGTAATTTCGCAGGATCACCTGGTAGCGTGGGAAGCTCAGTTCGGCGATTTCTCAAACGGCTCACAGATCATGATCGACCAGTACATTTCAGCGGCTGAGGATAAATGGCAGCAGAAATGCCGTCTCGTTATGCTGCTGCCGCACGGTTACGAAGGCCAGGGACCTGAGCATTCGTCGGCACGTCTTGAGCGATATCTACAGCTTTGCGCCGAGAACAATTTGCAGGTTTGCTATCCGACGACGCCGGCTCAGTATTTCCATCTGCTTCGCCGTCAGGTCAAGCAGGATATCGTTCGCCCGCTGATCGTGATGACACCGAAGAGCCTTTTGCGTCTTCCGGCCGCAAGCTCAACGATGGCGGAACTAGAGCATGGCGGCTTCCAGCCCGTGATAGACGACGCTCGCATCACGGACAGGTCAAATGTAAAGCGTATTGTCCTGTGCAGCGGAAAGGTATTTTATGATCTCGAGGCTGCTCGTGAGGCAAGTGACAGCACTGATGTAGCAGTAGTTCGGTTGGAACAGTTCTACCCCTTCCCTACTTCCAAGCTAACTGAGGTTCTCGCATCGTATCCAAATGCGACTGAGGTAGTTTGGACCCAGGAAGAACCGCAAAATATGGGCGGCTGGACGTTCGTTGAACCGCGTCTGCGAAATATCTTGCCAGCCGGCAAAACGATCGCTTACATCGGCCGGGCTGCCTCGGCATCGCCGGCGACAGGTTCGTATGCTATTCACAACCTGGAGCAGGCTCAACTGGTCAACGGATCGCTATCGATCGGTACGAACAGTACGTTCGCGGCAACCGAATAGGGAACCCCGAAATAACACTAAAAGGCCACGAAACGGAGAGAGTGTTGCTCCCACGTTTCGTGGCCTTTTATTGGTTTTTCGGGCTAGGATTTTTTCTCACCGAAGTTTGCATTAAAGCGATTTAGTGCGAAAATCTCCGTATGAAACACCTCCGGTCCACATCGATCACGATCATTGCTCTCGTTTTTTCTACCTTGGCGGTTATGGCATGCCAGCCAAAGATAGTGGGAAGCGAAGTACCGGTGAACGGAGAAAAACCGAAGGCCGAGGCTACTCCAAAGAACACCGAACCGATCACCGTTGCCGCCGTAGGTGACATTATGCTCGGTTCCCCCTTTCCTAACGACAGCCGAATGCCGCCGAATGACGGCGTCGATATGCTTAAGGACGTCACACCGATCCTTTCAGCAGCGGATATCGCATTTGGTAATCTTGAAGGCCCGATCACTGACACCGGCGTATCTGCAAAATGTAGACCCGGTTCAACGAAGTGTTTCGCGTTCCGCGTCCCGACGCGTTATGGGAAATATCTTAAAGCCGCAGGCTTTGATGTAATGAGCGTTGCCAATAACCATGCCGGTGATTTTGGCGAAGTTGGGCGTATCAGTACCCAAAAAGTTCTCGATGAACAGGGCATAAAGTACGCGGGCAGTCTGCAGCCGCCAGCGACTATCGCCTATCTTGATGTTAAAGGAAAGCGTGTAGGCTTCGTTGCTTTCGGCCATAACAACGGCATGCCCAGCATTAACGATCTCGCGGGAGCCCGATCTCTTGTTGTCGAGGCAAGCAAGAATGCGGATATGGTCATTGTCTCTTTTCACGGTGGAGCCGAGGGTACGGATAAGCAGCACGTACCAAACAGCAGCGAGATCTTTCTTGGCGAGAACCGTGGCAATCTACCCGCATTCACCCACACAGTAATAGACGCCGGAGCCGATCTGGTTCTCGGCCACGGCCCGCACGTCATGCGAGGTCTAGAGATCTACAAAGATCGCCTGATAGCATATTCGCTCGGTAATTTCGCGACCTATGGATGGTTCCAACTCGCTGGCGAAACCGCGATGAGCATGATCCTCGAAACAACCCTCGACGCCGAAGGAAGGTTCATAAGCGGCAAGATCAACAGCGTCAAGCTCGAAGGCCGCGGCATTCCAGCTCTCGAACCAACCGGTGCGTCGACGCGTCTGGTTCGAAGCCTCTCGACCGCCGATTTCGGCCAGAACGCTCCAAAGATAGCAGATGACGGCACGATAACGAGGTAACTTAAACACCTTAAATTCTTCCCAAATGAATACTAGCGATGGCAAGAATATCCCGTGCAATGTCACTATTTTGTAACATTTTTTGTCATTTTACCTAACTCCCCGGATTCTTTCCTTCCGTAAGTTGTTGATTTTATTCGTATATCAACTGGCATAAAAATTGAACTTCCACGTCGGCGGGGGTTCCTCATTCTCTGAGGAAAATTTTTATGCGTAAACACACTGGATCCTTCGATCAAGGATTCTCACTGATCGAACTATTGATCGTTGTGGTGATCATTGGTATCATTGCGGCGATCGCTATTCCAAATCTTATGGCGTCACGGCGGTCAGCCAACGAGGCCAGCGCCGTAAGCTCAGTACGGGTAATTTTTGGTGCTCAGGCGACTTACCGTGCGACCGAGGGTAATGGCTTCTATGCCGACAATCTGGCACAGCTCAGCAGCAGCGGTATCGTTGACAGATCTCTTGGCTGCGCGGCTGATCCGTGCGTTAAGTCGGGATACAGTTTCTCGATCGATCAGGACCCAGGTTCATTAGGCGGAACTCTGCCGAATTGGAACGTCATGGCGGCTCCAATCGTAGCGTCCGGGGCGACACAAACAGGATCACTTTCCTTTTATTGCAACGAAATGGGTGCGATCTATTATAAACTAGGCGGCAGTCCGCCGGTCGCTGGCTTAGGTCCTGGTGTTCGAGTACCGACCGACGGATCTCCTTTGTCGAACTAGCAACGCGCGCGAACAAAATAAGCTGCGACGCGGAAGAACATTTCCGCGGAGCAACTCATTTCTTTTCTCAGCCGTCACGGCTTCTTGCTCTTTTCGATCTCTTTTATAAGCTTGGTCCCGCGGTTGCGAGCCATTAGAGGGAGCCGTTCATCATTCGAAAGTTCCGTTAAGAACGGCACAAGGTGAACCGGATCTGAGATCTCGCCGCGGCGATAATAGGAATCAATGGCATCCATCAAGCTGGGTGTCTGAAGCGGCATGTTCTGCCGCGCGAGCAGGATCTCAAAACGCCACGTGTATTCATTAGAGATCCGCCGATATTCGTCCATCAGGGCTTTCGCTCCTTTATTCTCGGTCCAGTTATATTTGACGGTTCGCGCACGTCCACCCTGCTTCAACGTAAATGTAAGGTTGCCAAGATGCGAATAGTCACGCATGTACTGATAATCCTCGGTCGAATCGAGATAATTAAGCTCGGAAAGAACTTCGGTTATCTTTTTGAGGGTGACAGCCGAGAGTTGGATCGGGTCCGTGAGCATCTCATCGTATCCGTCCTTTAGAAAGGAGATCTTTCCTTTCCCGACATCATCGTGCTCAATTACGATCTCTCCGTAGGAAAAGCCTGGGCGTGTGAATTCGTAGAAGTGTGTCGCTGGAGAGGAAGTTTCGCTCTCTTTGGAGGACTTCGAAGGAGCAGTATCGGGTCGTTCATTACGCTTGCCAGCCGCAGGAACGGTCGGTTCCTGAGTAGGCTGGGGCGTTGGAACAGCCCTTGCGTTGGCTTTCTTTTGTGCCGCTCCCGTTATAGCTAAGAGCCCTATAAACAGCAGGCAAAGGGATAGTTTTGTGGGTATTTTCATTCCTGACAATCCTACCGAAGTCTTGAAAAATAGCTAGTTTTACTCGTAGCAATTGTCTTTGATGCTGCCTTAAAGAATGCGGTTGGTTACTCGAATTTAACCGAAACTACCTTAGAGACGCCAGCCTCCTGCATAGTAACGCCATACAAGGCTCTTGCCGCCTCCATCGTGCGTTTGTTGTGAGTAATCACGATAAACTGTGTCTTCTCAGACATTTCCGCGATCTTAGTGGCGAAACGTCCGACGTTAGCATCGTCAAGCGGAGCATCAACTTCGTCAAGCAGACAAAATGGTGAGGGGCGGTATTTGAATATCGCAAGCACCAGAGCTATCGCGGTCATTGCCTTTTCGCCGCCAGAAAGCAGCATAATATTCTGCAGACGCTTGCCCGGCGGCTGAGCGACAACTTCGATCCCGGCCTCTAAAATATCGTCCGACTCCAACAAGGTCATCTCGCCGCGGCCCCCGCCAAACATATCGAGGAAAAACTGCTTGAAATGCTCGTTGATCGCTTCAAATGCTGATCTAAATCGTTCGCGCGACCGCTGCTTGATCTCTTTCAGTGCTTCTTCGGTTGCCTGGATACTATCTATAATGTCGGTCCGCTGCGACGTCAGGAACAAATGCCTTTCTTCCGCCTCGCCGAGCTCTTCGAGAGCGAGCATGTTGATCGCACCAAAATTATCGAGTTTCTCCCGCAGATCATCCGCATCGCGACGGGCATTTTCGAGTACGAAATTCTCATTCGGCTCGGTGTTTTCGACCAATTCTACAAGTGGAATGTTCAATTCCTGCTGACAGTTATCGCTCGCATTTCGTAACCGCGTCAGAGCCTCGGCCTGACGGATCTCGACCTCGGCTTTCTCGTTTCTCGCCTCGACAGTGCGGCGGTTGATGTCGGCAAGTTCCTCGCTGGTCTTATCTGAAAGCTCTCGGGCCGCAGCCAAACCGGCGATCGCGGCTGCAAGTTCCGTATTTTCCTTCTCGATCTCAGTGCCAGCGGACGAAATGCGATCAGTGATCTCATTGATGGAATCGCGCAGATCTTTGATCTTCGCCTCGGCCTCGGTCAATTCGAGATTCTGCACGGCTATTCGGGATTCGATCTCACGATGTTCGTTCTCTACCCGACGAAGAGCCGACACCGCTGAGCGCCGACGTTCGTCAGATGTCGCGGCGATCATGCGTTTATCATTGAGGATCGCGATCGCTGCTTCGGCCTTTTCGCGAGCAACGTGGAGTTCGAGGCCGACAGAGTCAAGTCTCGCCGACGTTTCTGTTCTCGCGTCCTCAGCACTCTGCTTGTTCGAAATCGCATCGGCACGCCGCTGTTTAACTTCTTCGATCTCCGAGCGGATCTGTCCGGCTTCGTCTGATACGACCTTGCGGTGCCGCTCTGCCCTCGCGATCTCCTCACGGGCGGCGTGAACCTGGATCTGCAGGCCGTGAATACCGCGATCGACCTTGATGATCAGCGACTGCAGATCGACCGTTTTGCTCTCGCTGTCAACTAGGCTCGCTTTCGCCCTCTCGACTACGGCGTTAGCCTTTTCGATCGCCGCCTCAAGCCGTGTACATTCCTTGCCGAGTTGACTCAACTCGCGTTTGAACGCGAGCAGAGAGGAATTTTTTCCCGTCGATTTCTGCTTTCCGCCCACAAACATCCGTCCGCCAAGTAGCAGGTCGCCCTCGTAATTGACAAGTAACTCGCCATCGGAAACCTTCTGGTCGAGATCCTTCACAAGCCTCGCCGACATCTCTCGCGGAAATATCTGCTGCAAGACCTTAGCGAGTTCACCTGATACTCCAAGATGATCTGCCATAGAGCCATCACCTGTTCTTGCCTTATCAGTTCCTGCTTCTAAATCCTTCGGCAGGATGATCATCGCTGTGCGGCCGATGTCGTTCGTTTTTAACCAATTAGAAACCAGCTTTGCATCCCTGACGGATTCGACTACGACAGCTTCCAAAAAATTACCAAAGAGCATCTCGACAGCCGTTTCAGCTTCGCGATCGACGTTCAACCGGTCGGCCAAGACACCGGCGAGATTTACGCCAATATTTTTCTGCTCCGCGAACAACTTCTGCACCTGCGGAGTGTAAACGGCTTTCTTTTCTTCAAGTTCACGCAGGGTCGCGAGCCTGTGACGCTTTGCCGAATGCTCGTCATTTAGAGTTTTGAGTTCGGCCTCTGCAGTTCGAACAACGTTGCGGGCTTCGTTCGTCGCCGCCACAAGAAGATCTTTCTCAGCGTTCAACTCCTTAAGTTTACCTTCTTCCGAAGTCAGATTTTGAGCGAGTTCGTCGGCCTGCTTCTGATTCGCGGCGAATGTTTCTTCTGCTCGATACCCTTCTTTCTGCAGCCCGTCGGCACGCATTTCGAGGCGTTCGAGGTTGTTCTCGAGTTGCCGCGATATCTCATCAAATCGCTCGGCCGCACCTGTGTGCTGCATCAGTTCGCTGCGGAGTTTTTCGATCGTACCTTCGATCGCTGCCAGCGAAGCCGCTTCCTTGCGGTGCTCGTCTTCGGAACTCCGGAGAATTGCTTCTGCCTTGGCGTATTCCGCCGTCTCATTCTGCTCGTCTTTTCGCAGCTTTTCCAGCTCGTCACCGAGCGAAGCATGACGCTCTTTGCTGACCTTGATCTCAGCCCGCAGCGCTTCGCACCGGGTGTTCAGCCCTACGATCTGATCGGACTTATAGATGTGTTCTCTTTCGGCACGGTCGCGTTCGAGGATGTTATTAGCGTGTATTTTTCGAAGCTCAGCAAGGCTTTCCTCAGCATCGCGGGCCTTTTGCGTCGCGTCACGAGCTGCATCTTCCTTTGCTTTGACCTGGGCCTGGAGTTCCGCCTCGATCTCTTCTGATCGACCAAGCTGGATCGCCAGTTCGTTTGAAAGATCGGTCAAATATCGCCCTTCAGCCGCATAAAGCTGGCGGAGAAGTTCGCGAAACTCTTCCTGCAGGATCTTGAACCGCCGTGTTTTCGCAGCTTGCCGACGAAGTGAATTGACCTGCGTTTCGACCTCAGAAATGATGTCGAAGATACGGCTCAGGTTCGATTTTGCACTGTCGAGACGCGATTCCGCAGCGCGCTGGCGGGCACGGAATTTTGAGATCCCGGCCGCCTCCTCAATTAGGTTGCGGCGGTCGGCCGGTTTTGCCGACAGGATCTGCCCGATACGTCCCTGTTCGATGATCGCGTAATGGGCACCTGACAAACCCGTACCGGCAAAGAGATCGGTAATGTCGCGCAAACGGCACGTTTTGCCGTTGAGCTGATATTCACTCTCGCCCGACATATACAAGCGCCGCGTGACCGAAACCGCCTCGCCCGGAGCAAAATCCAGGGCGAAAGAACGCGGACGCCAGTGACGCTTCGTTTTTATCTTGCTCTCAAGCACCTGCGTCGAACCGACAGCCATCGCCTTCACCGCTTCGATCGGTTCGCCTTCTACCGCCTGATCGTCGTGAAATCCGTTCTGCTCGTCAGAAACCTGAGCAGCGATCTCCTCCAATTCCGGCTCGATGCCTTCGATCTCATCCATGTCGACCGCGGCTTCATCGATACCAGATAGAGCCTGATCGATATCGGAAAGCTCGTGATCGTCGCCATCGAAAACGGTATCGTCGCGGACAAGATGCAGGACGACCTCAGCCATTCCGCCCGGTTTTCGGCTGCGGGTTCCGGCAAAAACGACATCCTTCATTTCGCCGCCGCGAAGCGATTTTGCACGCTGCTCGCCGAGCACCCACGACATTGCGTCAGAGACGTTTGACTTGCCGCAGCCGTTTGGCCCTACCACCGCAGTGATGCCGCTGCCGGTAAAAACTATCTCAGTGTAGTCGGCAAATGATTTAAAACCTGATATTTCGAGACGCTGAAGCTTAAACATTCTATAGTGCTGTGAGTTGTGTTGAGCACTATATTTTGTAGGATTGGGCCGTCGAAGTCAACCTTTGAAACCACTGGAACGCAGTTGCCCTCGCCCGCAACGCCGCCACTTCGGCGGGTGTAGAGAACGTCAGGTAAACTCACTTGAGTATTGCCTCAACGTCGTCACGCCGGAGGAACCTGCGTTCCCGGCAAATCGGCAAAAGAATGTCGATCTGAGCAGGCAGACGCACAGCCTACATCAATTCGTCACCGACACTCCGTAAGCCTTGCTTTTCGGCCCGTTCATTATCGAGTTCGGTGAGTACGTCGAGAAGGAAGTTGGTATTACTCGTGATAGCGATCACGATCGGGAATTCCTTTTCGGAAATATTGAACTCAAAAGTGCCGGAGTTGATCTCGATCAGGTCGCGAAAAGCCGCGTGGCCATTAGCTCCATTGCATTCGGCATCAACGATCTTGCCTTCGTTAAAGGAAACGCTGCCCATGTGTAGGTCGGATTTGATGATGCACAGGCCGGTCATTTTCGCACTCTCGATCACCTGCACGGCGTCAAAAATGCTCACGTACGCGAGGCTGCCCGCAAATGTGACATCCGTACGAACTTGCTGAGGCGAACGGTCACGATCGACCGCAAAATCCGGGCGTCGGGCTCGGCGAATGGCTTCAAGGCCGGGAGCGACAGAGATCCGCGGATCGAGCAATTTCGCTTCCTGCAGACGGTCATACGCAAGGTCAAAGTCTTCGCGGGCGATGTATAAGCTGACCAGGGCAAGGCACTGCTTTGCCGCCTCATTCAGATTCTTCTGCTTGACGCAGATATCCCGCATCTTCTCCCGCAGACTGATCGAACGCGGGCTGCGCTCCAGCGACTGCCGAAGCAGTTCAAACGCCTTCTCGGGCGAGCTGTATTTAACAAAAAGATCCGCATCGAGCAGCACAGACTCGATCGTGGTCTCCGTTACGGGAAGTTGAGGTTCAGCGACGGCGAGGCTCATAAATAGAGGTGTGAACAAAAATGTTCAACACATAGGTTAGCATATTCTACGAAGCGGCGTCACCATATTTTTACCCCGATCTTTGACAAAAAAAAGGCTTTCGCCCCCCGGTCAGAACCGCCGGCGTATGCCGGCGGAACGACCATAAATAGCGAAAGCCTAATTAACGACGCTAAGCGTAAGCCTTAGAAATCAAAACGAATACCAGCCCGGATCTGACGCTGGCGATAGGTTCTCGTCGGCACCAGGAAGTTCTGCCGAGCCAGAAGCTGGGCTGACGTCGGAGTTCCGTTCGGATCGTTTCTGAGGGCCGTAAAGTCGATAAATTCCGAACCATAGCTGAAGACCGCCGCGTTCAGAATATTGCCAAACTCGATCACCGGGCGGAATTTAAAGCGTTCTTTAAGCTTAAACTCACGCGACACACTCAGGTCAAAGGTGTAGAAGCTCGGACCAGTACCCGAATTACGCGGTAGATTACCGCCCTTGGCTCCGATCGGCTGCAGCGAAAACTTAGAGATCAATGCATCAGGAACCGGTGAGCCCGGATTTCGGGTTTTGATCTCACTCAGATCGCCGTTGTAGATCAGGCGGTCGGTGCTGACGTCATCGAGGTTCCGGTCCGTGCCGCCGGCTCCGAGATTGAACGGAGCTGACGTACCAAATCGGAAAAGCGGTGAGAATTTCAATTTGCCGAACCACCAAGGCGTATCGAACGTTCCTGACAGAGCAAATCGATGGCGGCGATCCTGTAGATTTCTCGCCCACTCGCGGCTGAAATCGCCATTGATCTCGGCGTTTGAAGTATTATTCAGACCGTCGTCCTTAGTGCTCGAAAGCGTGTATGCCATGCGGAAAGAAGCTCCAAATCCGTATCCAAGTTTGCGATAGCGGCTGCGGAGCTCAAGGATCAGCCCTTGGTAGAACGCGTTACCGATCGAACCAATGCGTGATGTTTCCTGCACCGTCTGATCAGGGCGGAAAGAAGCGATCGCAGCCAAAGCTATACCGATCGGTCCGCCGGTCGCCGCGTTGTTCTGTCCTGGAACCGCCACAGCCGGAGCGGTTGAACTCGTATTGATCGTGTTCAGATTGACGTAACAGTTAGGGGTCGTGGTGCCGCAAACAGTAGTGCCATTCGGAGTCGTGTGAAGTCCGCTGCCATCTGCGGTGTTAGTTCCAAGATAGAAAGTATATTGTCTGCCCGGTGCAAGAGTGTAAGGATTTGCGACCAGATATGCGGTCCAATCGGCATAACCGGAAGGAAGACGCGGCACGTTCGGGTTGTAGTCGCGCCAAAGGTGCACGGTCTTGTTCCAGGTGTAGTTGGCCTCAAAAACCCAGCCCTTTATGATCTCGCGCTCAAATCCGATATTGAACTGATAGCTCTCTGGGATCTTAAGATTTGCCTCAACCGAGCGGAGCGGATTACCTGCAGTCGAAAGATTGTTGACTGAGAACCCGGTGTTCGACGTACACGGTCCCGGAGCACCAACAACGGTGGCACAAGTTGAAGTGACCAACGTGCGGAGTTCTGCGGTCGTCGGGTAGCTGTTAGGGAAATTATTCGCGATCGCCGCGAGAATAGCGACGCGACGCGGATCGGTCGCCCCCGTTCCGATGGTTGTCGAATCGAAGGAAACAAGTGTGCCGCCGCTGTTCTGGATCGAATCACCAACGGTCCGAAGGAGAACGCGATTGTAGAAAATACCGGTTCCGAAGCGGATAACGCCGCGGCCCGATTTGAAAGGATCCCATGAAACCCCAAATCTTGGGCCGATGTTATTCGAATCGTCGACCGCAGTTTCCTTCTCGTACCTGACACCGTAGCTCAGTGTGACATTCGGCTTTACCTGAAGTTGATCGTTGAAAAAAGCCCCATAATAGCGGTTGCGAACATCCTGGCTCGTACCGAAATTCTGACGGTAACGGTTGATCACATTCTGCGTGTAGGAAAGTACGCTGCCGAAATTAAATGTGCCTGTCGCATCGCCCAGTCCGGTGACCTTGGAGACGACGTTCTGGATATCGAAGCCGAACTTGAGGGAATGATCGCCAACTACATGCGTTACAGAGTCCTGAAACTGCCAGCGGGTTTCGTTGCGAGTATCAGCGAAGTTGGACGACGTACTGGTGGTCGAGTTCCCCATGATGAGTGTCCTCACGGTATTTACGACGGGATCACGATAGCTGACCAGCACGACGGGATCGAGCGGGTCCGGAGCCTGAAAACTGGGCTGGTACCGCGACCACTGCATGCGAAATTGGTTGACAGTGCTCGCGCCGAAAACATGATTATCCGTAAAGTTCACGGCATCGGTATTAATGTTTTTCGCCTGAAAGGCATTTTCGAGTCGCGAGGTCGCCGTGCCGTTCGTCCGCCTGTTATTCTTGCGGCCAAACTGGAAGCCGACCGTCAGATCGTTGTTCTCGAACAGTTTATGGTCGATCCTGGCAGTCAAAACGTTGCTCTTATTCGGGGTGTCGTAAAGCTTGTTGTATGGCGAGATCAATCCGGCGGTGGGCGGGACCGCGGTGCAGGCGGCCGGGCTCGCATTATCACAAAACTGACCGCTGCCCGTTGGGGACGGCAAGGTGTATCTTGAATTGGTACCGACCGGCAGATATGCGTCGATCAGAGTCGTATCCGCGAGCTTATTGAATTCGTAAGCAACGGCAAAAAAGGTCTTCTGCTTGATGATCGGCCCGCTAAGGGTGAATCCCGGGTTCAATTCCTGAAGCGGAACGCGGCTGATACCGCGGCTGTTGTTGTACCACGAATTGGCATTCAGGCTTTCGTCTCGAAAGAACATGAAGGCTCGTCCGCGAAGCTGGTTTCCACCGGAACGTGTTCGTATGTTGATACGGCCACCAGATGCCCTGCCGTATTCAGCCGAAAACTGATTAGCAATGACCTGAACCTCGGCGATCGCCTCGAGCGACGGCTGAAAGCGGTCACGTGAGGAACGGTCGTCATTGTTGTCGAGACCGTCGATCGTAATGTTGTTCGAATATGCTGTACCACCAGAGATGGAGAAATTACCCTGCTCGAGTGGGGCAGATGATGGATTAGTACCGTTGCGATCTCAGGCGTTTCCTGGGTTCCAAATCCACTGGCTGCGACCTTTATCTTGTAGGTTCCCGGCTTCAACTTGACAAGCAGATAACGCCCTTCGCCGTCCGTGACTACATTGCGAGACTCTTTGGTCTCCGTCATCGTCGCCGTGACGGTGGCACCAACGATAGCAAGGCCATTAGCGTCAAGCACTTTGCCAGTGATCGTTATATCATCGAGGTCTTGTCCAAAGTTAAGAATGGCCGTGGCCAAAAGCACCAGGGTAAGCGCTAAACTGCGGGTAAAAATTCTTCCAAACATCTATTGCTCCTAACGAATATCCGTATTTTGATTAACCGAAATCGTATCCCAAATTCGCTGGTAAAGCAATCACATTACGGAGGGATATTAAGCAAATGGTAAGACCTTTTAAGTTGGGAAACAGGAGGTTTGGGTGTGTTAGTCATCGAGCGAAGCATCTTGCCGGACTCGCGAAACGCGAAAACGCGACACTGGAATGAGGGCCTCACTCGACGAAAACGCCTCGCTATTACGTGAGAATTCACTCGCATGGGTCTTGAGATATTCAAAAAACTGTTCGAATTCACGCTGCATCTGATCCATCTTGGCACGCATGTTCAGGATGATCTCGACACCGGCAAGATTGACCCCAAGTTCACGTGTGAGCGAGAGAATTATCTCGAGCCGTTCAAGATCCGAATCCTCGTAAAGCCGAGTGTTCCCAATTGATCGAGAAGGCAGCAGCAAACCCTCGCGCTCATAAAGGCGCAAAGTTTGCGGGTGGATATCATACAACTCCGCCACCGCACTGATCGTATAGGTTTTGATTCGCTTCTTCATAGCAAATTGGTATTCGGCATTTGGTCCTTGGTTTTCAAAGGCCAAAAACCAAAAGTCAAAAGCTTATTCCAATCCCATCACCTTTCTCGGATTCTCCGGATTCAGCTTTTCAAACTGCCGCAAAACTTCCTTAGTTTCCTCCGAGATAACACGCGGCAAAGTGATCTTCACTTCTACGAACTGATCTCCTCGCAAACTCGGGTTTCGCAAACTCGGGAATCCACGCTCGCGAAGCCTGAATTTCTGCCCCGATTCGGTTCCCGACGGTATCTTCAACTGCGCCTTCCCCTCGACGGTCGGCACCTCGATCTTCGTACCAAGAGCCGCCTCGGAAACCGTGATCGGTACCGTGATATAGACGTTATCGCCTTTTCTGGTCAGAAAGGGATGCTTACCAACATTTGTCAAAATAAACAGATCGCCGGGCTCGGCTCCCAGCCGCCCGCCATGGCCTTTCTTAGGTACTCGTACGCGAGAACCAGTATCAACACCGGCGGGAATTTTGATCTTCACCTGCTCGGCCTTCGGAGTGACGCCTTTGCCTTGACAAACTGAACACGGCTGGCGACGACGGCCCGTGCCTTCACAATCTGAACAGCTTTGCGAAAATTGCAGCCGTCCCCCGGTCTTCATTACCTGGCCGCTGCCTTTACAGGTTGGACAAGTAACGACAGGCCCTCCGGTGTCGCCCGCACCCTGGCAACGTGAACACTGCTCGCTTCGATTGACTGTAATGTTAGTCGTAAGGCCGGTAAACGACTCCTCAAAACTCAATGCCAGCGGGATCTCAATGTCACGTCCACGCTTTGGCATCGCCCGAGGCGGTTCTGGCTGAGCAGCCCTGCCGGAACCTGCACCGCCACCCCCAAAAAGGTCAGAGAAAATGTCTCTAAAACTCGACCCACTTCCGCCCGTCTGTCCGCCGCTAGAAAAATCGAATCCCGAGAAGTCAAATCCACCCGCCGGCCCAGATCCACCCGCGGCCCCGGAACTGAACGGCGAGGCGTCCGGATCGAGATTGTCCGCGTAGTAACCAAACCGGTCAAAAACCTTACGCTTTTTGTCGTCCGAGAGGACGTCGTACGCTTCTTGAACCTCTTTAAATTTATCCTCGGAAGCCTTGTCACCGGGATTTACATCCGGATGATGCTTACGTGCGAGACGACGGTACGACTTTTTGATTTCGTCCGCTTTGGCGTCTTTTTTTACGCCGAGGATCTGGTAATAGTCTTTTTTAGCCATTTGCTGGTAAGCCGTAAACGTCGGGCCCTGAGCAGTTTAGCTCAAGACCCTGGCATCTTCAATCAACGATCGCAACATAGAAAAGCGGTGGCAGTGAACGACGAAGCCCACTGCCAACCGCTTACTGATCACTGCTTACTTTTTCTCATCTTCCACGTCAACATACTCGGCATCAATGACGTTATCATCGCTTGCAGAAGCCCCACCATCACTATCGGCACCAGCTGCGGCAGAAGACGCCTGATCACCGGCACCGCCGTCCGCTTCAGGTGGCGGCGTCTGGCTATAGATCGCCTCGGCCAGCTTGTGCGAAGCAGTTTGCAGACGCTCGAAGGCATTGTTCATCGCGTCGACATCCTCGCCGCTGAGGGCGGTTTTGGATTCGGCGATCGCGGCTTCGATCTCGCCGGCGGCTGCAGCATCGACCTTATCTTTGTTCTCGGACATGGTCTTTTCAACGCTGTAAACCAAACCGTCCAGACGGTTTCGGCCTTCGATCACGGCCTTTTTCTTTTCGTCCTCACCGGCATGCGACTCGGCATCCTTCATCATCCGGTCGATCTCCTCCTTCGAGAGGCCCGACGAAGCGGTGATCGTGATCTTCTGCTCGCGGCCTGTGCCGACGTCTTTAGCAGATACGTTCACGATGCCGTTGGCATCGATGTCGAACGTAACCTCGACCTGCGGCACCCCGCGCGGTGCGGGTGGAATGCCGACCAGGTGAAATTTACCGAGCGTTTTGTTATCCCCTGCCATCGGGCGTTCGCCCTGGAGCACGTGGACCTCAACCGAAGTCTGGTTGTCCGAAGCGGTCGAAAAGATCTCCGACTTACGCGTCGGAATGGTCGTGTTCTTCTGGATCATCGGCGTTGCTACGCCACCAAAGGTCTCGATTCCCAGCGTCAACGGCGTTACGTCGAGCAGGAGAATGTCGGTCTTCTCACCGCCCAGAACACCGGCCTGAACCGCTGCTCCGAGAGCCACGACCTCATCCGGGTTGACCGATTTATTCGGCTCTTTTCCGAAGAAGTTCTTGACCATTTCCTGGACCTTAGGAATACGCGTCGAACCGCCGACCAGTACGATCTCCTCGATATCCTTGGCGGTCAATCCGGCGTCTTTGATGGCCTGCTCGACCGGCGGCATCAAGCGTTTGAGGACGGGCTCGACGAGCTGCTCGAACTTCGAACGCGTGAGCTTCATCACCAAATGCTTCGGACCGCTAGCATCCGCCGTGATGAACGGCAGATTGATCTCCGTTTCCATCGCCGACGAGAGCTCGACCTTGGCCTTTTCACCGGCTTCTTTCAGCCTCTGAAGGGCCATTTTGTCGTTATGGAGGTCGATCCCCTGATCTTTTTTGAACTCATCGATGATCCAGCTAACGAGGATCTCATCCACGTCATCACCGCCGAGGTGAGTGTCGCCGTTGGTCGATTTTACCTCGACAACGCCTTCGCCAACCTCGAGGACCGAGATGTCAAAAGTACCGCCGCCGAAGTCAAAGACCGCGATGATCTCATCCTTTTTCTTGTCCAAACCGTACGCCAAAGCGGCCGCGGTCGGCTCATTGACGATACGTAGAACTTCGAGTCCGGCAACCTTGCCGGCGTCCTTCGTTGCCTGCCGCTGAGCGTCGTTAAAGTAAGCAGGCACAGTAATTACAGCCTTGTCGACTTTTGACCCGAGGTAATCTTCGGCTGACTGCTTCAGTTTCTGAAGCACCATCGCTGCGATCTCGGGCGGGCTGTACTGCTTGCCTTCGGCGTCGATACGCACGTCGCCATTCGAAGCCTTTTCTACCTTGTATGGAACCTGTTTGATCTCCGAGTTGACCTCATCGTACTTGCGGCCCATAAAACGCTTGATCGAATAAAGCGTGTTCTCAGGATTTGTAACGGCCTGACGCTTGGCGACCTGGCCGACCAAACGATTGCCGTCCTTTGTGAATGCAACGACCGACGGAGTTGTACGTCCGCCTTCGCTGTTCGTGATGACGACGGGCTCGCCGCCTTCCATCACGGCGACGACCGAATTGGTCGTTCCCAGATCGATACCGATAATTTTGCTCATATATTTACTCTCCAAAAATTATGATTGCCACTGCTCTAATAAAAATCATTTAGTTGAGCATGGAGAAATGATAATAGTTGAGTGTGTTGTTGTCAAGTTTATTTATGCCCTTATATGCGCGGGACTTTACCAGACAAAATAACCAGATCATTGGTCGAGCGGCCAGCCCTTTTTGGTCGAGTGTATTCCCAGCGTTTGGTATAGGTGTTTGCCAGTTTGGTAAAGGTGCTTTTTGGCGAAAATATGCTCAGGTATTCTTCAACGATCCACCTTATCGTCGACAAGATCCCCTTGCCGTTCTCGCCGTTCATTGAGCGAACTAGCTGTTCTCACCAAAAAGTACGCAAAACATATCAATCTGAGAAAAACATGTCATTTTGTGCATAACCTATCAATGTGAGAAAAATGGCATTTCAATTCGAATTTGGTTTCGGGATAATTCTGGCTGTACGAACTATCAGGAGGCAAGAATTATGAACAGCAAATGGACCAGATTCGAAGGAAGGCAGCATGGCAGGACGGCTCGGCCCGGATTGCGGGTGACGATCGGCCCGCGGCACGTTATCTATCTAAATGGAAAGGCATTCGATGCGATCGATCGACACCCGGCGGTCGAAATGCTCTATGACGGCAATCGCCGGATCATCGGCATCAAGCCGGTCGATCCGCACAAAAGCTACGCATTCCGCGTCAAAAAGCACGGCAGCTCAGGCGACTATCACCGCATCTCGGCATCGGCATTCTGCCAGCACTTCCGCCTGCAGATCGACAGGACACTGCTTTTCGAAGGTGCGGAACTAGATAACGACGGCGTCCTACTCCTCGACCTGAACCGCACCGTAACGGTCGGCCGCGGGTCAAGATATAAATGAGCGATGCTCGACTGGAGCGGCAAGCATCCCTGCCTGCCACGCCGGTTCCTCCGGCGTTAAGAGTTAAGGTTTAAGGGTGACACCAGCTTGCGAAAATCAAGAGTTTATAACACCGAGGAAGCCTCGGTGTGGCAAGCAGGGATGCTTGCCGCTCCAGTCGTCAGTCTTTATAGCTATTTTCATTGATCTCGAGCGGCCGGTGAATGGTTGGGGGAACATGGGTGTAGCGGCTCAGGAACTTTTCGACCGCCGGTGTTGATCCGACGAAGATCAGCTTCGCACCCTTGTAAACCCGCAGCCGCTTTTCGCCGCCCGTCAAAAACTCGACCTCTACGGTCAGCCCTAACGAATCGGCAATATGACTTATGAACTTTGGTGCCATGGTCTCTTTATTGAATACCCTAGACAACCTGACGACCATATTCAACCCGCCGGAAAACAGCACCTTAAATAGCTGTTAAATGGCACAAAATTGTAATTCCGTTCACAAAGCCGGGAACGCAGGCGCCCTCGCCTGCAAGCGTCCTGCTTTGAGGACGCTGATGGCCGGGGTTATTGATCGATTTGGAAGATACTAACGTCGGTCACGCCGGAGGAACCGGCGTTGCAGCCGAGGGCGGCCGCGTTCCAGTCAGAAGCCGATTACGCCGGAGGAACCGGCGTTGGCAAGCAAAATGCTTGAGCTCCAGTCGAAAGCCTTAAAATTACGCCCCGCGTTGATCTAGCGATCAACGCGGGGCATTTTGTTTTCTACTACTGAAGTCCCCAGAAATCGATGTTCGTCATGTTGGCGGTGACGAGCATGCTTCGGGTTGGGTAGCGGTAGCGTTTTGAGCGGACGCCGATCATGTAGACCTGTGTCGCCGGGACATTTTCGAATGTGAAAATGCCGAACGAACTGGTGGTCGCGATGCGACGGAGGCCGTTCGGGTCGATCAGGACTACCACTGCGTTCTGCACGCCGAGGCCGTTCGGGGTTAGTACCCTGCCGGTAATGGATGCGGCCGTTTCGCCGCAATTAATGCCGAGGGCGGCGTCGTCGATCATGACCACATCGCTTCCGGATGTTCCCGCAGGACGTGTGTAGTTAAAACTCAGCGTCCGCGGCACTCCGTCCGCGAATGCCGACAGATCGACGAACCGGAGCACATAATCATTGTCCGCGACCGCCGGCTCGTTGATCGTTTGGACAACCGTGCCTCCCAGAGAAATTGTAACCGCCGAATTTGCCGGGGCAGTCAGCATGCCGGCTTTCAAATAGTATCTGAGCACCGCATTACTGCCGACCGGAATGACCACGGTCTGCTGGACGCTCGCCGTGTAAGCAGATGACCCATCGCTGAGGCCGTCGAAACGAATAAATCCGGCTCCGGTTCGCGGTACCGCCCCGAGTCCGCACCCCGCCCCGCTGCAGAGAGTTGAACCGGTTGTCGAGACGGACGTCCAACTCGGATTTACAAAAGCATTAGTCGACTCAAAGCCGCCATCCTGAAGCGCGTTCGCGTTCGGCAAACAGGCGGGCGTTGGAGTCGGCGTCGGCATTGGTGTCGGCGTTGGTGTCGGCGTCGGCGGTAGTGGCGTTGGAGTTGGAGTTGGCGGCAGCGGCGTTGGCGTCGGCGTCGGCGTTGGCGGCAGCGGTGTCGGTGTCGGCGTTGGCGTTGGCGTTGGCGGCAACGGTGTCGGCGTTGGCGTTGGTGTTGGTGGCAACGGTGTTGGTGTCGGTGTAGGCGTTGCTGCGGCTCCCGGGGAGAGAGTTAGGTTCGTTAGGAACATCTGATCGCCTGTATCATCGTCCTGATTATCAGCTTGAAGTCCGGCGGCGTAGAATTTGACCGGCCCGACGCTTGCGGCCGGGGCTGTCCAGTTAAATGTCCAGGTTGCTCCGTTTGCCTGCCCTCGAAATACGCCGGTTCCGGATTGGTTCATATACTGCCGCGTCGAAGAATTTGCAACCGCTGTGAAGGAGGTCGTGGCGGTGAGCGTTCCTGCCTTCGAATTTGTCGCCGTATCGAGCGCCGTGAGCTGAAATCCCCATGCTCTCCGCGTGGTGTCGGTCGTGGCTTGCGTGACCGTTATCTGAATAGTTTGGCCCGGCGTATAGGTCGCGGGTGCTAATATCTGGATCGTTCCGGGGCCGCTATTTGAGTTGTGACAGCTGGTGCACGTTTGCTCACTCGGAGCTCCCGTGCGGGCATTTGGCGAACCGTTTGAGCGAGCCTCAACCTCCGTGGCCGAGCGGTCGCCGGTAAAAACTATGATCAAGGAACCGAGAATAAATAGGGCGAGAACGATGAGCTTTAGCTTATGAATATTCGGGACCATTTTTGAACCTCCTTGTTTAGACACTGCGTATGACCGGCATCGAAAAACGTTGTGCGGGAGGCCAACCGATGTATGCGTACGCGGAAAGATCGTGAAGTTGTCAAAGCGGGGTCAATTCGAACTTGGCAATTACCGTTCCATCAGAAACGACGGTATTTTGCCCGCAAAATGTAGCTCTGCGATCAGGAACAGGGCGGAGATGCGCGGATATTTTTTCGCAGCAGTGCGTATTTGTTCACAGTAAACAATTTTTAACACGAGGCGAGTTAGCTTTGTAGGGATGTGCTGTTTGGCTCTCTATCCAAGCGGTCAGATCAAAAATGGAGACGATTTAATATTCGATGAGATTCCATACTAATTTTGCGCTGCTTTTCCTGTTGCAGTCGTGTTACCGCTAGTGGCAGTGCCCAGAAACCGAATTCGAAGAACGAGGTGCAATCGCTCAGTATCCACTCCGATACGCTACAGAGTGGTAAACTAAATCCATGGATACGGCATTTGAAATCGACCGCCGGAACGGTCAGATGATTAGTCGCGGGCGTCGCCTCGCGTATCTGACGATCATTTGGAATTCCCTTGAAGGTATTCTTGCGGTCGGAGCGGGAATCCTCGCTGGAAGTATAGCCTTGGTCGGCTTTGGCGTTGACTCGGTCATAGAGGTTTCGTCGGGCGCGATAATCCTTTGGCGGTTGGTCGCGGGTGACCGCAGAGAAAAGCTAGCTCTGCGGCTCGTGGGCATCAGTTTTCTTGCCCTTGCGACCTACGTTGGCTTCGATGCCTTGAAATCGCTGGCTTATCGCGAACTTCCAGAAGCCAGCTATGCCGGAATCGGCATCGCCGCTCTCTCGCTGGTTGTCATGCCCTGGCTTGCGCGAGCGAAACGAAAAGTGGCCGCCAGTCTGAACAGCAAAGCTATGCACGCGGATTCACGCCAGACCGATCTTTGCACGTATCTTTCGGCTATCTTGCTCGGCGGCCTGCTTCTCAACGCGATCTTCGGTTGGTGGTGGGCCGATCCGGTCGCGGCTTTAATAATGGTTCCGATAATCTCGAAAGAAGGCGTTGACGCACTTCGGGGCGAAACTTGTGACAACTGTCATTGCGGATAGCGTGTCGCAGTAATGTCTTTCTCGCCGCGAAGAGCGGGAACGACCTGCATCCGGACCAGGTAGATCCGCTGGTCGAAGCTATGGCATATTATTCCGCCGTCCGAGCGGTCCTTATCCGCTTATCTGCGTTTTTTCGCACCAGCTGTTTGGCTCGCTTGCTTAGTAAAAACGAACCTGTGTTTGATAAAATCCAAGCTGTCAGAACAAAACTGGAGACGATTTAATATTCGATGAGATTCCGTACTAATTTTGCGTTGCTTTTCCTGTTCGCGGCCTTATTTACCGCTGTTGGCACTGCCCAAAAACCGAAGTCGAAGGACGAGGCACTCAAGGAGATCGCCGCCCTGGTTGCCACCAAAAATCCCGAAGATATGGCGAAGGCGTATCCGCTGGGGAAGGATTTTGTCGCCCGCTTTGGGAAGGACAATAAGGACGGGAAAGACAAGGCTGTCAATCAGGTCAAGGCTTTCGTTGAGGGTTATCGCGAGAATTCGTTCTTCGCCGCAGTGGACGGAAACAAGCCCGCCGATGCCTTTGCACTGGGCAAAGATATTCTGGCGGAGCACCCCGACGATGTCAGCGTTATGATCAATCTGGCGCACGCTGGTTACAACTCCTTGGGAACGACCCGCAACAAGACCTACGCAAATGAGACGATCAGCTTCGCGAAAAGTGCGGCTCAGGCGATCGAATCGGGCACGACGCCGAAGACCTTTGCCCCATATAAGGACAAGGACGAGGCCCTCGCGTGGATGTACTACATTCCGGGCTACATTGTGATCGACACTGACTACAAAGAGGCGGCGGCAAACATCTACAAAGCCACGACTTTCAACGCCCCGGTCAAGGAAAGCTCGCTGCCGTACTATCTGATCGCCTCGTATTACGAAGACGTTTACGCCAAACTCTCGACCGATCTGAAGGCCAAAGTTGCCGCCAAAACGATCAACGATGCGGACTTCAAAACGGCTAACGACCGCATAACTAAAGCCATCGAATTGATGATGGATGCGTACGCACGAGCATTCAAGAAAGGTGAAGCCGAGAAGAACCCGAACGCCGCTCAATGGAAAGAGCGTCTCACGCAGGTTTACAAATTCTCTAAGAAGACCGAGGAAGGGCTGCCGGAGTTTATCAAGTTCGCGGTGCTGTCGCCGATGCCGGATCCAGCGAAATTCTAGTCGGCGGCCTTGGCGGCTTCCTCTTCGCGCCTCAGTCGAGCGACCTGGAAGATGTAGTGAATGCCGGAAACAACCGCGAAAAAGGCAACGGTCGTGTAAACCGTCGGCAGATAAAAGCCGCGAAGCTGTGGAAACACCGCGGCGATCATGATCAGGATGACGCCGAGTACCTGAACAAAGGTACTCGCCTTGCCGAGCCACGAGGGTTTGAATCCGCGAAAGCCGGTCATGACATTTATCGTGCCGGCGATGGTAATGATGCCGATATCGCGCCCGATGACGCACGCCGTGACCCAAAACGGTATTGGCAAATGCCGCTCGTTGCCGACCACGCTCGATAGCGTCAGCATCACAAAAGCGGTCGTCATCAGCAGTTTGTCGGCGATGGGATCAATGATCGTCCCGAGCTCCGATTCCTGCTTCATCCGCCGCGCGATAAAGCCATCGATGCCGTCAGAAACGCCGGCGATCGTGAAAACGATAAGCGCCCAGCCTTCGCGATGATAAACGAGTAGGATCGCAAACACGGGAATCAGGCCGATCCGCAGAAAGGTCAGCATGTTCGCAACAGTAAGGACTTGTGTGGAAATATTCGAGGCCATTTTATTGCGGAATGCGGAGTGCGGAGTTCGGAATCAAGATCGCTTTTTACCTCGGGCAGTATTTATTGAAGAAACCCATATTGCAGTCAGTTGGTTGGCCTCGTCGAGCAGATTCGCGACCAATTCGGCCTTGAGAGTTTCTGAGTCAACTAACATTTCAATCCAAAAAGCTGATTCATCGGTTTCTTCTTCGACAATTCCAAGCTTTGAGATGAACTCCGCCGTTGATCGAGCCCTGCAAGCTGCCCGATAATTTGCAGCGACGGATGTTCCCGAACGTATGAGCTGATTCCCAATTGTCTTCCCCGTAACAGTTTTGGGTAGACTCTCCACAAGTTTGATTACACGCAAAGCAAACTTTTTTGTCCTGTCCTTTAAATTGTCATTTTTATCCATACCAAATCGTCAGTAAGTCCTTCATTTAACCCAAAACAAATTCCGCACTCCGCATTCCGCACTCCGCACTCCGCACTTAAAAGCATTTCAGCTCCAATAACGAGATCTCGGGCGGGCATTGGTATCGCATTGGAACGACAACGGTGCCGATGCCGCGTGTGACGTAAACCTGCGAGCGTCGGCGTTCGTAAAGGCCGGCTCGCAGCTTGCGCGGACGCAAAAGGCGTTTTTGGTCATCGCGAAATTTGATCTGGCCGCCATGCGTGTGGCCGCTGAGCGTGAGATCGACGCCGTAACGGGCGGCTTCGCGAAAGATGATCGGATTGTGCGCAAGCAGGAGTTTCATTTCGTCAGGGAACGAACCTTTGAGCGCCGCCGGAACGTCGGTTCTGCCGACCATGTAATCGTCAACCCCAGCCAGCCAGAACGATGCCCCGCGAGCCTCGAACCGGAAACCTTCATTGACCAGCATATTAATGCCTTCGCCCCGGAAAAGATGCGTGACGAGGTCGGCGTCGGTCCAGTGATCGTGGTTGCCAAGACACGCGTGAACGCCAAATTTTGCCTTTAGTTTAGCGAGCTCAGCCGCCACCGGAGCGATATATTCACGCTCGTGCGAGACATAATCGCCCGTCAGGAGAAAAATGTCAGGCCGGAGCCGATTAGCGACCTTTACAACGCGCCGGATGTGCTCGATGCCGGTAAAAGGACTGTGGTGAATGTCAGAGAGATGAATGATCTTAAACCCGTCGAGCTGTTTCGGCAGACGCTTCAGACGAATTTCAACCCGCTCGAGCGAAAGGCTGTTCGCCTCATTAAGGGCGGTTCGCGCGGTCTTCGACCAGTTCCCAGCAAGCTTCCGTATCGGCTCCTCAGATGCAACGTACGCACTGATCCGTTCAGACAGCTTTACCCGCTTTGTTGCAGTTTCTCTCATCGTTGGATTACTGAGTATAGCCCCTCGGGCAGGAGAATACAACGGTTTTCGACTGGAGCGGCAAGCATCCCTGCTTGCCACACGGCGGCTTCCGCCGTGTTAGGCCCTCGAACATTACTCCAATCGACTTAAAACTCAGAGCATAAGCGGCCTTCGACCGCTGGCAAGCAGGGATGATTGCCGCTCCAGTCCGCTACGCGATCACTTTTAAAAACTTCCGCTTCCCAACTTGAAGTAAAACTCCATCGGCATCAATAGCTATCTCGGCGTTCGCTGCGGACGCTTTTTCGCCGTTGACCTTGACGCCGCCCTGTTCGATCAGGCGTCGGGCTTCGCCTTTTGACGCGGCGAGGCCGGTATCGGCGATGAGTGCCGCGAGGGCGTATGTTCCGGCAGCTACGGTCTTTTCCTCGATCTCGTCGGGAACTTCTTTTTGAACAAAACGTTTGACGAATTCTTCCTCAGCCGCGTCAGCCGCTGCTTGAGAATGAAAATCAGCTATGATCAACTTAGCGAGATTCACTTTAACGTCACGAGGATTTTTACCTTCCGCGATTTCAGATCTCAGATTCGAAATTTCAGACGGCGACAGATCCGTCAGCAGCTCGAAATATCGCCACATCAGGTCGTCGGTGATCGACATTACCTTGCCAAACATCTCGCCCGCGGGTTCGTCGATGCCGATGTAGTTGCCGAGCGATTTTGACATTTTGTTGACGCCATCGAGGCCTTCGAGCAGCGGCGTGGTAATGATGACCTGCGGTTCCTGAGCGTATTCACGCTGCAGGTTGCGCCCCATCAGGAGGTTGAATTTCTGATCGGTTCCGCCTAGTTCGACATCCGCATTCAGAGCAACGCTATCGTAACCCTGGACCAGCGGATACAGCAGTTCGTGAAGCGAGATGGGCTTTTCCTCGTTCATCCGCTTGGTAAAATCGTCGCGTTCGAGGATCTGTTTGACGGTGGTTTTGGCGCAGAGCTTAATGAAATCAGCCGCGTTAAATTTATCCATCCACTCGCCGTTAAACCGCAGTTCCGTCTTCTCCGGATCGAGCAGTTTGAACATCTGCCGTTTGTAGGTTTCGGCGTTCACATTTATTTCTTCCCGCGAAAGCGGCGGTCGCGTGACGTTCTTGCCCGAAGGGTCGCCGATCATCCCCGTAAAATCACCGATCAAAAAGATAACCGTATGCCCCAGGTCCTGAAACGCCTTCAATTTGCGAATGACAACCGTGTGTCCGACGTGGATATCCGGCGCGGTCGGGTCAAGCCCAAGCTTTACCCGAAGCGGCTTTCCGGTCTTCTCGGCACGCTCGAGCTTTTTGCGGAGGTCTTCCTCGCGAATAACGTCAACGGTGCCTTTTTTTAGGAATTCTATTTGTTCGTCAATGATCATGAAAAATTATGTGCCTTATGGCATCAGCTTGTCGTAATCCGCATGTGACCCAATCCAAAACCACAAGGTAGCTCCATTATATTCAACCGCCAGAGCCCGATAGTGAACTCCGACGCGGGCTGACCACATGTCATCAATCTTTTTGAAATTTAAGGATGGATGGTGCGGATCTGTTTTGAGTAGCAAAAAATTCTTATCCGCCAGCTTCTGAATGTGGGTTGGCAGTTTTTCATAGAGCTTCCAAAATTGCGGCGTAGTTCGATGTTTCACAAGGGACGTGTCCGTCCTGCATCGCTCTCGGCTCTTGCTTGACTGATTAGAGATTCAAATCTCCCCGCCTGTGAATCACTCTCGATCTGATCGTCCCATAACCGAGACCGATGCTCCTCGAACCAAACTTCAAATTCAACCAAGTCACTATGCGGCAATTTCTCGACTGCATTTTCTATCTCTTTAACTGTCATCGTGTCCATATCTCACAAAAATATCAGTTTTAGCTGCAAAAATACAGAAATCGTCCGAATAAATGATTCTGCAGTCATAACCTTCGATACATTATATATGCATTCGTCAGGCCGTTTTTTGAGTGGTTGATGGCATCCGGGATCTCGCCGATGATCTCGAAGCCGACGCTCTTCCATAGATTTACGGCGACGGTGTTGCTTTTTACGACGAAATTGAATTGTATCGCGGTGAATCCGAGTCGGCGGGCCTCTTTAATCGAGTGTTCGGCCATTTGTTTGCCGATCCCTTTACCCTTCGCATCTGGCGAGACCATGTATGCACCGTTTCCAACGTGGGCACCAAGGCCGGGATTGTTTGCTCTGAGCCAATAAATGCCAAGCACTTCCTCGCCTTCGACTGCGACATAATTGTGTTTGTCCGGGGTGAACCAGTACGCCATCATCTCGTCTTCAGGCGAGTCAGGCGCGAAGACGTATGTATCTCCGCCAGCGATCACCGCTTTGATTATTTGCCATATCGCAGGTTTGTCGTGGGTCTCGGCTTTGCGGATCTCGATCATTTTTGCTGCCTTTGCGTTCTAAGCTAGTTTGCGTAAAACTCATAAAATGTTCCTGTTATTTTACGCAAAGGCTCAAAGTTCGCAAAGAGTCGTCTATATAACAAGAGCGGTTCTCGGAAAGATCCAATATGCGAAATATATTTATCGAATTGGAGTTCATTCACGACACTTTACAGAAACATGGTCCGGTTGCCGCGCTTGGCGGCATCGTGGTGGTCGGCCTAGGGCTGATACTCGCGAGATTAGAAATGATATTGGCCGGTGCTATCGTGATTTTCGTGGTTGCCGTGGACTTTGTCATAATGCTCTTTCTCGGCAATCGTAAATCAAACTGATCCGGTCGGAGCAAGGAATTTGAATACTTATGGCGAACGATCTGAAGAATCTGCATTTAGCATTTATCGGCTGTGGTGTGATGGGCGAATCGATGCTCGCGGGGCTCTTGCGAAAAGACCTCGTCGATCCCAAGAATATCGCGGCGAGTCACCCGCGTGAGAGCCGCCGGAAAGAGCTGGCGGGAAAACACGGGATCGCAGTTTTTGAGAGCAATGCCGAAGCCGCGAAAATGGTCATCGGCAAAGAGAATTCGGCCGTTGTGATTTGCGTCAAGCCGCAGCGGCTCGCAAGCGTGCTGAGCGACCTGACCGGCGTGCTGCATCTCGACCAGCTCGTCCTCTCGATCGTCGCCGGAGCCCGGATCGAGCATCTTGCCGACGAACTCGGCACTGCCAAGATCGTCCGCGCAATGCCAAACACGCCTTCGCAGATCGGTGCTGGGATTACGGCCTGGACCTGCACCAGTGCGGTCGATGAGACCGAGCGCAGCCACGTGTCCGAGATGCTTTCGGCCCTCGGAAAAGAGCTTTTTGTCGAGACCGAGAACATGATCGACATGGCGACCTCGCTCTCCGCCACCGGCCCGACCTACATTTTCATGGTCATGGAAGCCCTCACCGACGCGGGCGTCCACCTCGGATTCTCACGCGACATGGCCAAGGAACTCGTCCAGGAAACGATGCTCGGCTCCGTTAAATTTGCCATGGAATCCCACAAACACCCCGCCGAACTCCGCAACATGGTCACCTCCCCCGGCGGCACCTCAGCCGAAGCCATCTACCAAATGGAAAAAGGCTCGCTCCGGACGGTACTATCGAAGGCGGTTTATGCGGCTTATAAACGGGCGGTCGATCTTGGAAAGAAGTAGGCCTGGCGATATTAGACCGGAAGTGAGACCTTACTGAGCAGGGCGGTAAAGCGCGGTTCGGAGCGGAGGCTGTCGAAATTCGGTTCGACCAGCAAGTACTGGATCTGCGAATCATGCTCATCGTAAGCCCGCTCAAGGGCAGCAAGTGCTTTATTGCGTTCGCCGAGACCTACATACAAGATCGCAAGCTCAAGCGGCGACACATATGCCGTATTGTTTTCAAGCCCGCGAAGAATGGCTTTCGCTTCACCAAGCTGTCCATCCCGGGCAAGGGCAGAGCCAAGATAACAACGGACGCCCGCGTGATCCCCGCCAATCCTCAGCATGTCCCGGTAACCGGAGATAGCTTCTTTAATGCGCCCTTGAGCTGAATATGTCAATGCCCTGCCGTAATGGCCGCCGCCGCTAGCCGGATCCAGTTCGATGCTTATATTGTACTGCTCCAGTGCCCGGTCGTATTGGCGGGCAAAGTAGAACCCATAAGCAATATCCGAGTTGATCGTAGACTTTAATGGATCAAGCTCGCGGCCAAGCCTCATCTCGGCCGCGGCCTCATCATGCCGGGCCTGCGTAGTGAGGAAGAATGAGTAGCCAAAGTGGACCGCCGCAAGATTCGGGTTTAGCTCGATCGCTCTTTTGTATTCGCGTTCCGCCCCAACCCAATCCCAATCCAAACGGCAAACTCCAGCCATTGCGAGGTGAGCCTCGGCTAGGTTGTCATCTAATTCGATGGCTCTCTCCGCAGCTGCCCTAGCCTTCTGGGTCATTTCGATCGGGTCCTGAAACCCATTTTGGCCAAGATAAAGATACGACCCTGCCAGCGAAGCATACGCCGATCCATAATTGCTGTCGATCACAAGAGCCTGCAGAAACAACTCAATAGCTTTCTTCGAGTTTTCCGCTCCGCTTTTTGCACGATAGAAATGACCTTTTTGCAGCAGTTCGTAAGCCCTTGGATCTGCTTGATCGCGCTCGGCCAATCGCCGCTGCTCGCTTCCCGTAAGCCCCAAATTAAGTTTAGCGGCGATCTGACGTAGGATCTCACCCTGGATCTTTATTAGATCTGCCGGCCTGCCGTCGAATTGCCCTCCCCAGATCTGCGAATTATCGGTCACATCAATGAGTTCCGCTCTCACATTCAGCTTGTCGTCCTGTTTCGTCACGCGGCCGTTCAGGAGAGCCCGTACGCTTAACTCCCGACCGATCTTTTGATAATCGAACTCCGTTCCTTTGAATCTAAATGACGAGCCCCGGGCAATGACCTTAACGCCGGACAGTTTCGAGAGCTCGTCAATCAGTGAGTCGGCAAGGGCGTCGGACAAATATTCCGATTCCAGATCGCCCGTTGCGTTATCAAATGGCAAGACCGCGACCGTATTTACCGGTACAGGATCTTTCCCATTATAAAAATATGCGGTGACTGAGGCGATCGCTGCCGCCAGAAACAGGATCCCGATCATAATAGCCCTTGGGCCAGACCATCTTGCGGCAGAAGATCTAACTGCACGACCTTCAGTATCATCTTTTCCGGCGGTGTCGATTTTTCGGGTGCTGCCAATGGAATTATCATCCGGCCAGATTTTTCTCACCGCCTTGATACCGGAGAGCATGTCGGCAGCGTCCTGATAGCGTTCATCAGGATCTCTCCTCATCGCCCTGCAAATAACTTTTTCCAACCCACCCGGCAGGGTTCCAATGAAAGTTTCCTGATCTTTTTCCTGCATCGACGCGAGCATTTCACCGGCCGTATTGCCTTTGAACGGCTTACGTTCGTAAAAAAACTCAAACATCACCACGCCGAGACTCCAGATATCGCTTCGGGCGTCGACCGGTTCGCCTGCCGCCTGTTCGGGCGACATATATGCCAGGGTTCCCATCACTAGTCCCGCTGCCGACAGGAGCGGATCGGTTGGAGCAGCGTGCGTAATATTGTCTGACGCGATTAACGGCACTCCCGCTATCTTTGCCAGGCCAAAGTCGAGAACCTTTACCAACCCATCCGTGCGGAGCATTATGTTCTCGGGCTTTATGTCGCGGTGAAAAATACCCGCCGAATGCGCTGCAACGAGAGCCGACGCGACCTGGGAAACCAGATCCAGACGCTTCTCAAATGTCATTTCGCCATCATCCATTGCCTTTCGAAGCGTGATGCCGTCGATGAACTCGGTGGCAATGAACGGGGTATTTCTTGTCTTGCTTACCTCGTGGACAGTGATGATATTTGGATGATTGAGTGCGGAGGCAGCTTTAGCTTCGCGAATAAAACGCCGAAGTCCGTCAGCATCGTGATCAAATTGAGCAGTAAGGATCTTGATGGCAACTTTGCGCTCAAGAGCCGTATCCAATGCGAGAAAAACATCACCCATTCCGCCCGCACCGAGCTGCGACAGTATCTTGTAGTGCTTGACCCTCTTGCCGACCAGGTTTCGTCGCAGTTGTTCCCTAACTAGGTCAGCGGCGACGTCGGTCGGCGGATCGTCGATCAGGCTGAGTGGTTTATTTGCAAACGAAAGCAGGGATTCAACTTCAAGGCGAAGTTCGAGGTCGCCGCCGCATGAGCTCGAGAGAAACGACGGCCATTCATCGGCGGGCACCTCGAGCACCGCGTGATAGATATCTTCAACCTGAGCGAGTCGTTCGGGTTCCATTGAGTGTTTAGTTCGATAGTTCCCGCAAAAGCCAGGTTCTCGCGAATTGCCAATCGCGGATGACGGTTTTAGTGGTCACTTTCAAGACCTGGGCCATTTCTTCGTTGCTTAGGCCGCCAAAGTATTTCATTTCGACCACTCGGCCCTTCCGTTCGTCGATCAGGGAAAGCCTCGTCAGAGCTTCATCAAGCTCGACAAGCCCATCCGAGCGCTCGTCGGAAATGATCATTTCTTCGTTAAGATCCACTCGCTGTCCGCCGGATCGTTTCCTCGAACTGCGATTTCGCGCGTGGTCAACCAATATGTGACGCATTGCCTTCGACGCCACCCCGAAAAAATGGGCTCGGTTCTGCCAGTTTTGCTCCTCCTGACCGGCGAGTTTGACGTACATTTCATGGATCAGAGCTGTCGGCTGTAAGGTATGCCCGCTCGGCTGGCTCTGCATATACCGCCGGGCCATGAGATGCAATTCGGCATAGACGAGCGGCATCAGGTTCTCGAGTGCCAGCTCGTCGCCCAAGCTCCATTCGCGCAAGAGTTGGGTGATCTCATTCGGTGATCGTTCGCTCATTTGCCGGTGTCTGGAAATGTTCATTATAGACTATTTTCCCAATAGACAAATACGCACTCGGTTTGCGTTTCCAGTTAACGAAGAATGCCGATGCACCTGATCCATAATATTGAAGAGATCTTCTGCTGAAATGTCTCTTTTTTCTTGCGCCTCTCGTTTATTTGGATAGAGTCCCAATAATTTATCGAAGGGAATAAAGATGCTCGGAAGCCTATTTTTTGAGAATCCGGATCCCGTCATTTTTGGGAAAGATCATTCAGAAAAAATGTGGTCGAACAATTCGTTTTGCCACGAATGCTTGAGAGGATAAAAAATGAAAAAGTGTAGACGGTCAATCATGGTTTCGTTGCCGATATTCGTTATTTGGATCTCAGCGATCACATCATCGACGATCGCCAACGCTCAATCGGTGCAATCGGCGGGACTTGATATTGATTTTACTCGCAGTTACAGCCTCGTTTGGACGGACAAGGGCAGCGGAGCCGCTGCCGACGTTTCGTTTTGGCGCCCCGAACCGGCCAGCGGCTGGTTCCGTGTCGGACACCATGTGAAACGGGGTTATGGAAACCCGACCGAAGCGACGATGGTCGTGCGTGCGCGAAGCGGCGCTCCTCTCGCACGGCCGGTCGACTACATTTTAGTTTGGGATGACTCTGGTTCCGGATCTGCCCAGGATGCGTCGGTGTGGCGGCCGGTGTGCCCGAGCGGATTCAGCTCGATGGGAGACGTCGCCAGCGGCAGCCGTGTAAAACCGGCGCTGGATGAGGTAGTCTGCGTTCAACAAAGCTTTCTCGGAGCCGCAAATCCCGGCAGCGAGATATGGAACGACACCGGCTCGGGAGCGGCTCGTGATTTCGCAGCGTGGAATGTCGTTTCACCGGCAGCGGACGCCAGCTTCAGCTATTTTAGCCGCGGCCTGTTCTTTGGAGATGCATCTCATAATCGTCCTCAACCCGCCAGCGTGGGCGGACTTTGGGCGATAAGGGTACCGAAGCCGACCATAGCAGGATCTCCTTTACCGGTCGATCCGTCAGGCGGATCGGCGGACCAACAGTTCTGGGACGCGATCAAGACAAGTCAGCGAGTTCAGGATTATCAGGCGTATTTGCAGAATTTTCCAAATGGACAGTTCACCGCATTGGCCCGGTTAAAGATCGACCAACTCGCACCATCGGCACCGACATTCCAGCCGCCTATCGCATCGACGGGCAGCTCCCCGGATCAACAATTTTGGGACGCGATCAAGGCCAGCCAGCGCGTCCAGGACTATCAAAGTTATCTACAGAACTTCCCCAACGGACAGTTCGTACCGCTGGCTCGGTTAAAGATTGATCAGCTGAACCAAAGTACAATGCCGGTCACGGCGCCGTCAGCCATCAGCCAGGATCAGATATTCTGGGATGCCGTCAAAAACAGCCAGCGCGTTTCGGATTACCAAAGCTATCTCAACAACTTTCCAAACGGGCAGTTCGTCGCAGTCGCCCGTCTGAAGATCGATCAGTTAAGTCAGAGCGGAGGAACTTTTCAGCCTCCTATGAACGCGGGCAACGGAGCCGATCAGCAATTCTGGGACGCGGTAAAGAATAGTCAGCGCGTTTCGGACTTTCAAAGCTATCTGCAGAGTTTCCCGAATGGCCAGTTCTCATCGCTCGCTCGACTTAAGATCGATCAGCTATCCGTTCCGATGGCCCCGTCGGTTTCGCAAAATGCTCGATTCCTAAATCAGTTAGCTGCCGAGAACCGGGCAAAACTGCCACTTACAGTCGGGGATATACAGCTATTTGATGCGTTTTCCATTTGTCGATCGGGATGCCAACAAATTGGTAACAGCGAGTCGCTCGTGATCCGTGCCAGAACGCCAAATCTCGCGAAACAAAATGTTTCTATCGGCCAGGTTGAACAGACCCTAAAACCAGCGATGTTGCAGGGATACTGCGGATCCCCCGAGCAGAGGAATAATGTGACGTTTGATATTGACGTTGCCGATAGGTTCAACCAGAAGATCGGAAATTTCTTCATCAACGCTCGCGATTGTGGTGGCGGCACTACCGCGGCCGTGCCGCCAACGATCCCTAGGTCGCAGGCTCCATTAACCGGGTTTCAACAGGTTATAGCCGCCGCTCAGCCCGGAAGCATCAATGAGATCGCACGGGCTCGGACGTTCTTTGTCGTTAGCAATGATTTTTCGATAAAGAGCAAGATCTCAGCCACACTGACGAAGGAAATTCCTCAGCTGCAGCCCGCGGCTAGCGAGCAAAGTGCGGACTTTTTGATCGGATTCGAACTGACAGACCGGATCACCGGCCAGGTCACGGCAAATGACCAGTCGAATGCGAATCTGCGGGGAGAGCTTATCGTCTTTACCGTAGTTCCGGCGATCGGCAACCGGCCCGAGAACATCCGTATTCTGTTCCGGATAAAGAAGGACCGAAGTTTTGGTGTTTTCAGTTCCACGCCCGACGAGAATGCCGCAAAGGACTTTGCTAAACAACTTGCGAAATTGATCATCTAGATCTCTGCTCGCTGTGAGGCGCGTGGTTTTTGTGACAGCGGTCGGCCGCAGTGTAGTCTATTCATCTTCAGCGGGCCCGAATCTGTAGACGAGAAAGCCGGTCGCTCGCGCTGGGCGGCCGTCGGCGGTTGGGCGGTTGAATTTTGTGGCGAGTGCGGCTCGTTCGGCTTCGGGCCAGAGCTCTTTGCTGCCGGTGCGTGGTTTTGCCGAGATCACGGAGCCGTCGGTGTTGACCAAAACCTCGACCTGAACGAGGCCTTTTGCACCGCTGGCTTTTGCGGCTCGTGTGTAATACGGCTTTTCGGCCGAGGCGACCTCGAAATTAAGGAAAGTATATTTGTCGCCGAGTACTGGCCCCTTGAAAACCGCAGGTGGCGGCGGAGGTGACGGATTTGATTTCGAAATTGTCGAGGACTTCGGCTTCTTTGCTGTCGAAGCGGCTTTTTGAGCATTGCCGCCGCTCTTTGGTTTGGTGTTTTGGGTCGCCTGTTTGCCGGCAGATCTCCCGGCCGAACCGCTCGCCTCGGCGGCGGGTTCAGGTTCGTCGACCGCTGCGATAGCAGCCATCTGTGCCGAAGCTTTGCCGGCAAACAATGCGCATGACATCACGAGGGTAAAGCCCAACAAGATCTTCCGAAGATTTGGATTCATAACTCAATCGTCAGCTCTATTTAGAGTAAATTTCCACACCATTCTACCCGCATTTTCGTCAAGAATGTAAACGCCGTCAGTGACTTGCCAACGGCCAAGATATTCCCAACGGCCGGGCGCGAGTTTGTTGAAGAGAGGAACGGTGGCCTTGCTTTCGATCGCGTCAAGTAACGCGCGGTTCGACGCTTCCAGCTTTTGGTTGCCGCGGCGGCCGTAGCCCGTGTAATGGATCACATCCGTAGTATCCCCGTGGAAATCCGGATAGCACGGATTGATCCGGCCAAAATCGGTAAGCAGCGAGATCAGCCGGCCATTTCGCTGATAGATGCCGTTGCGGACCTTGTGGACGTCGCTGACGTTATCCCAAGAATAAATGCCGCCGGGTTCGAAGGTGATCGGTTCCACGGCATTTATTCTATGAGATCGCTGCTAGGATCGCTATTTGTCGAGAAGGTAGCCGGAAACGGTGTAGCGTATCGTTACCGAATCGGTCGATCCGAGACGTGTTGCTCTCACCGCGACACCCGGCGCGTCCGCGTAGAGCTTGAGCGATTCGCTGACGGTGTAGATTCCACCGGTCGTAAGTTGGCGGCGATCGTTATTCAGATAGTGCGTACGTAGAATGGGATCAGGTGCGATGTGGGTCAACAACGCGAACGTATCTAGCGTCTGATTTGTGGACGAAAAAGCAGAAACATGCTCGATTACGAAAAGCTTGCCCGGCGGAACTGAGATATCAGCATTCTCGCCGCCTTGTCCTGGCCCAATGATCAAATCGACCGATGCCTGATACGGCGTTTGGGCGTTAAAGTTCGCATCGCGGATCACGACAGGATTCGTTTCACCATTAGTGATCCTGACTGGCGGCGTACCGACCAAACCGACATTCCAGGTTCCCTGCTGGGTCGCGTTGACGGTATGCGTACCGATCACGTTGACAGGCACAGCTTCGGTTGGCGTGTTGATGACGCGAACATCCTTATCGGGGGCCATCGCGGCAGCGTTGCTATGCCCGGTCTGCGGCAGCGAAACTCCTATCACCACGGTTAAAAGTATTACCCCGATGCTAAGCGATACATGCTTTTTGTTATTCATTTTTTCTACTCCTTGTTTCTTACTTTTTACAGATCTCCGATGATGGATTCATTTCACACAGGGCTTTTTTGAGAGCATCGATCAGTGCATTTTGCTCACGAACCTGGTTTCGCAGCTTTTCCATCTCAGACTCGTGCTCCTTGATCCCGTTGAGCATTGTCCACAGGATCGGGTCGACGTTGAGCTGCAAATAGCCATCGCGGCTCGTGGTTACTGCCTCGGGAAGTATCTTTTGCACTTCCTGCGCACTAAAGCCGATCTGTTCGCCGGCAGCAGCGAGGCCCAACGGGTTGTCCGCCCGGTATTCGAATCTGATCGGCTGGAGTCGCTTAATAACGTCGAGCCCAAGTGAGAATTGACCCTTTATGTTCTTCAGCCGCTCATCCGAAAAAACGGCCCAACTCGTTCCGCCGGTTTTTGATGCATTGCCGTTGACTGTGAGTTTTTGATCCGGTGCGGTTGTGCCGATGCCGACATTTCCAGTTCCGCCCTGTATCAGGTGAACATTTCCGCCGTCGGCATTTAAGGCAAGTGTGGCGGTTGCCCCATTGTTGCGGGCCATGATCTCGTTATTGTCGATGACAATGTTTGTCGAACTGGTGAGCCCCGAAATAATGTAGCCGCCCGAGCCGGGCTCGGCATCCGTCCCATTCAGAACAAATAGATCGCCGGGTATGCGAACGGTATCCTGCCCACCGCTGCGTCCTAGAGCGATCGTATTGCTTGAACTGACGGTCGCGCCGGAACCGATCGCTGCAGCAAATGACAGATTGCCTGACGTAACGTCCGCATTCGACCCGATCAGTGTGTTGTTGTCGCCGAGCGTGTTGTTAAAGCCGCTGCGGTAGCCGACAAATGCATTTTCATCGCCGGCGGTGCTCCCCTGGCCCGATTGGTAGCCAATAAACGCGTTCCCCGTGCCGACAACACTGGCGGGGCCGGCGGAAAAGCCAAAAAAGGAATTGTAATCTCCGGTGATATTATCCTGACCGGCGGCTCGTCCAAAGAAAGAGTTTCCCGCGCCGCTGACGTTAGCCTTCCCCGCATCCGCACCAAAAAAAGCGTTGCTGCTGCCCGTCGTAGTGTTTTGACCGGAAAGGTACCCAAAAAAGGCATTCAGAACTCCGCTGCTGTTTTGACTACCGGAAAGATGGCCGAAAAAGGAGTTTTGGGTACCCGTATTCGACTGTCCGGCCTGAAGCCCGGCAAAGAGATTGCCAGTACCGGGGCGGCTTAGTATGTGAAAACCTCCAAGATTGAATTGGTTCGAGGCATTAACATTATTCGCCGACAATGTGCCGCCGGCCGTACCGTTTCCCGAGACATTGAAATTGGTTGAAGCCTGCTGGACGGTCGTATTCTGAACGTAATTGGCGCTGCCAGCCGCAACGGGCCCAGTGAATGTGCCGGCGACGGTCAGATTTCCAGGTATCTGCACGGTGTCGAGATTGCGGCCTAACACAACGGTATTGCTGGTGCTGACCACTGCATTGGAACCGAACGCCGATGCGAAGCTAAGGTTGTCGGAGCCGACGTTCGCCGAGCGTCCAACTAGAGTATTATTCGATCCGCCGTTGTTTCCCTGGCCCGCAAAACCACCAACGAATGTATTGCTGGCCCCGGTCGTGTTTTGATTCCCGGCGTTTGAGCCTGCAAAGAGATTAGATCCACCAGTTGTTGTGTTGATGCCGGCGGAGGTTCCAAAAAATGAATTTGAATCGGCGGAGGTATTCTTGTTTCCGGCATCGGCGCCAAAAAAAGCGTTGCTGTCTCCATTCAAATTCTCAAATCCGGCGCCCTTGCCAAAAAATGAATTCCGATTCCCGATCGTGTTTCGGAATCCTGAACTAAAGCCAAAGAACGCGTTATTGTCACCTTCCGTGCTCGCGTCGCCCGCGTTTGTCCCAAAGTAGGAATTCCCCTGTCCGCCCGCATTACTACTACCGGCGAAGGCTCCGAAAAATGAATTATTACTGCTAGTATTTGCCGCACCGGCAGCGTTACCGAAAAAAGAGTTATTACCACCAGTGACGTTACTCTGACCGGCGACCGTTCCCACAAATGTATTGCTTTGGCCGACGGTATTGAGGCGTCCGGCCGAAGATCCGAGAAATGTATTCTGAGCTCCACTCGTATTCGATAGACCGGCGTTTGCCCCCGTGAACGTGTTATTTGTTCCGCCCGTATTGGCATTCCCGGCGAAATAGCCAAAAAACGAATTTTCAAAACCCGTGTTATTTCCGCCCGTTCCCGTACCGGCAAAGACATTATTGGTGCCCGCCACGGAAAAGACGCGAAGTCCGCCGATGTTGAATTGGGATACAGCATTGAACGTATTCGCTGTACCGATCCCGGAAATATTAAAATTACTGGACGGCTGTTGGCCGTTCGTATTTTGAATATAATTTGGACTGCCAGGCGTCGGCGGCCGTGCATCGGTCAATCGCGAGTCATTGGTCTGCACGTACTGATTGGCAGCGATGCCGCCCAATTGTTGGGAATTTGCGACCGCCCCGATTATTTTGGTGGCGCTCACCGAGAATATTTTGGGATCGGTGACGTTGCTATCGGCAAGTTGGGCCGTGCCGACGCCGCCGTTGGCGATGCTTAAGGCGACATTTCCGGAATTGCCGCCGCCCGCGAGCCCGGTTCCAGCAGTAACGCCTGTTATTGTTCCACCGCCGCTGCCGCTCGCGGTTTCGTCCGTGGCTGGTTCCCACTGGCTGGTAGTTCCGTTGTATTTAAGGACCTGGCCAGTGGCCGGGTTGGTGTTTGCAACATTTTTGCCCTGCAGACGGGCAACCGTGGTGGCGGACTGCGTTCCGGTGACGTCACCAGCCAAATTCCCCGTAAAACTGCCGGCAGTCGTCGCACTCGTCGCGGACGTTGCCGTCGTCGCACTAACCGCGGATTCGGCTGTTAGGCTTTTAACGGCATAGGGTGAACTTCCGATTCGCTGCCGCGGACTTAGCGTCGTAAATGCTCCGCCGCCGTTCCGAACTCTGATCTCGAGGAAGCGGTCGGGGCCCGGAAAGATCGCCCCAAAATCGAGTTTGACCGAGAATATCCCGGCGGAAACGCCGACATTCAAACGTGTTTGCGACGATCCGATCTGCGTTCCGCCGCTTTCCGCGTCAAAGATGGCAAACTCCATGTCGTAGTTTCCGCTGGCGAGATTTGCTCCATCCTTAAGGCTTCCCTGATAAGTAAATTCGGTCGTCTGGCCGCTGGCATTCAAGGCCAAAGCTAATAAAATGATCGTCAAAAATAAAAGCCGTCTATTTTTCATACGTAGTTCCTTTGGTATTCAGCCGGATCGGGGGCTCATTGGTTTCGGGCACAAGTTCACTTATCGCTTCGGTTGAAAAGTCGACATTCACGGAATTGGTCGCAACACGGCGTATTCGTGTGACGGTCATTGTCTCGATAGTTATCTCGCTCCGCCTGACGAGCGTCTCAATACGTTTCGGTCCCATAGATTTTTTTATTGTCCACTCGTCTCGAATCTGATATTCTGCGCTTTCTAATATTGCCTCGGAGACAGCGATCGCATTACGGTTTTTCAGTACGCCCATTATTGTTCTGCTCGGGGCTCGGAATCCTTAATTTAAGGTTAAACTTTCCTAATTTTTCCTAACGGCTATGGAATCACCTGCGGATGGCAAATTCAGGTTCGAAAATTTCGAATTAGACTGCGCCAAACGGGTTCTAAAACGGGACGGAGAACCGGTTGCCCTGAAATCCAAAACCATTGACCTCCTTCAGCACCTCGTCGAAAATCACGGCCGACTGATCACCAAACAAGAGCTGTTGGACTGCGTTTGGCCTGAGCAGTTCGTCGAGGAAAACAATCTTACGGTCCAGATATCGGCATTGCGAAAGGTTTTTGGCCCGGGGCAATTCATTGCCACCATTCCGGGCAAGGGTTATAAGTTCGTTGCCGAGGTTTCTCAAACCGGCGTGCCGGAAGAGCTGATAATCGAACAGCGCAGCTTTTCTCGGATAACTATCGAGGAACACGAATCCCGAACGGCAACCGAGACGGAACGGGCCAGCCGTGGTGTCAGTTCGACCGCGTTAAAAGCGATAGCCGCCACGGCGACCGTCGGCCTGCTACTGCTCTCGACGCTGGGATTTGTTTACTGGCGGCAAACTGCGAACGCCGGAACTGACAATTACAAGCTCGCGAAACTGACTACCAGCGGCGACATAACGTCGGCAACGATCACACCGGACGGCAATTATACGGTTTTCGCCCGTAAGGAAGCTGGAGGCGAAAGTCTCTGGCTCCGGCAGATCGCATCCGGCAGCCAGCAGCAGATCGTGGCCCCAAAACCGATCCGCTATGTCGGGCTCACCGTGACGCCGGACGGAAGATCGATCTACGCAACGACCTTTTCACCTGAACTGCCTGACCCGCAGGTTTGGCAAATGCCATTGCTGGGCGGTGATCATAAAGTGATCGACGGGGTGACATCCGGCGCGGCGGTCAGCTTTTCGCCGGACGGAGAGAAGATCGCCTACACAGAATCGCGTTCGTCGATGAACGAAACACAGCTCCTGACATCGAACGCCAACGGTACTGACAAAAAAGTGATCCGAAGAGCAACGGACGGCAGGCGTTCGTTCCCCAATTTCAATGCAAACCCGGTCGCGTGGTCGCCTGATGGCTCAGTCATTGCTGCCGCGGTTGAGCAGAGTACGGATAGCGTCAAATGCGGTATTATCCTTGCAGATCCTGAAAACAAGACTGAAAAGTACGCGACCGACCGCCGCTGGGACGTGATCGAACATCTTGCCTGGATCGACAGTGATACGCTCGCATTCATCGGCTATACCATCGACCCATGGATCGGCCAGGTGTGGACGGTCTCCCGCTCCAGCGGCGAGGTGAGGCAAATTACGAATGATCTGAGCAACTATTCGTGGCTCGCGAGTACGGGCGGCAAGATCCTTACGGTACAGCGAAATTCTTCATCGCATATTTCCGTCAACGATCTGAATTTTGCGGACGCGACGGCCTCGGGCCGTGCTGTGAGAGCCGAATCAGGTGAGATCAATCAGGTCGCGTTCGCACCGGACGGATCAATTCTTTTCGGCTCGAGTGCAACCGGAAAGCGTGAGATATGGAAGATGGACGCTGACGGATCGAACGCAAAACAGTTGACGGCGAATGCCAATATTACATTTGGCCTGTCGGTTTCTTCGGTTGATGGCTCGATGGTTTTCTGTTCCAGCGAGAACGGAAAGCACCTGCTCAAACTCGCGGATGCGGATGGTAGAAATATCAGACTTCTGACTGATGGCCCCGAAGACGTCAATCCAAATTTTACGCCTGACGGGAGATCGGTGATATTCCAGAAAGGTTTGAATAATAAGACAGTTACACTTTGGAGAATGGCGATCGACGGCGGCAGCCGCAAGCAGCTCACCCAGACATCCGGCGTTAAGCCGACCGTCTCGCCGGACGGCTCGAAGGTTGCCTACTACTTCATGGATCAGACCGTTGACGGCCTCTGGAAAGTCGGCATTATTTCTACCGACGATGGAACCCCTCTGAATAAACTAAGCTTTCCAAAGCCGGTCACCGAACGCCAGATGCAATGGCTGGCAGACGGATCTGCGATCGGGCAAATATTCTACGAGGGCGACCGCATCGATCTGCTGGTAATGCCTTTGGACGGCAGCGGATCAAAGCTGATAAGTGACGTTGGCAGAGGTGAGGTTCAATCGCTGGCTTTCTCGCGAGATGGAAAAAAACTCGCGATCTCCTACACCGAACAGCGGCCGGATGTCGTCCTCATTTCGAGATAACCAATGAATTAACTCCCCAGAAAAACGGTTATCTGCATTTCATTGGTGAAAATCTGCCGTTCATTGCCGCTCTTCCTTTGACAGAACACAGACTAGTGCTAAAATTCGTCGCGTATTTCCGGTACACCGCTGTTGTTCTATAACGGCAAGAAGCAGACATACTAACTGGTGACTATGGAGATTTCCCCTTCGATCTCTGCGGTCGTCACCTCGCTTTTGAGCTTACTAATTACAATCTGAGGAGAAAGATCAGTGAAAAAAGTTTTCGGCATTTTGGCAGTAGTTATTGCAGCCTTGATTGCCTTCGGCGTCGTGTCAAAGCGAGCTGAGGCAAACAGGGCCGTCTTTTCGACGGGTTCGCAGGATGAACTCGAAATTGCTAAACAGATCAGTCTTGAAGTTCTCCGCGGCCGGGCGGTAAACCGGGCGATAGGGAGTGTTGACGAATATGACGTAAAACGCGTCGAGATCGACGAACTGCGGATGGCTCACACCCGCGTTCAGCAGAAGGTAAACGGGATCCCGGTTTGGGAAGGCGAGGCGATCGTGCATCTGAAGGCCGATGGCTCGGTTTCGTCGATAACTGACGACCTGAAGGACGGCATCTCGGTCCGCACTACTCCCGATCTCGGTGAAAAAGATGCCGAGCGTCTGGCGTCCGGCAATTATAAAGGGCGTGCTCGTCAGACCGATCCGTCGATCGTGCAGATGTACATCTATCGCGGCGAAGATCGCGACCACCTGACCTACCGCATCGAAACGCCGCGGCTCGACGGAACAAACGACACGTCGGCTCCGGTAGTTTTCATCGACGCCCACACCGGCGAGGTCGTCGATCAGTACGACAATCTGCAGACCGGTACGGGCTCATCGCTTTACAGCGGAACCGTTGCGATCAGCACGAGCCAGTCGGGTGCTAATTTTTACATGGAAGACACCACCCGCCGCCAGGGGACGTTCAATATGAACAACACGGGGAACACGTCGACTGGTACGGGCGGCACACAATCCCGCTACACCGACGCTGACGATAACTGGACGGCGACGAACGCACGTGCCGGCGTCGATGCCCATTACGGAGCGGCAAAGACCTTCGATTATTACCAGACCGTCCACGGCCGCAACGGCATCGATGGCAACTACGGCCCGGGCACAACGACGGCCGCCGCAAACGGCGTCAGCATCGTCGCATCGCGTGTACACTTTGGCAGCAATTACAACAACGCCTTCTGGTATCAGAATATGATGACCTACGGCGACGGGAACGGTACGACCTTCACGCCGCTCACAACCCTGGACATCTGCGGCCATGAAATGACACATGGCGTGACAGAACGATCTGCAAACCTCACATATTCCAAGGAATCCGGTGCTCTGAACGAATCGATGTCAGACATCATGGGCTCGATGGTCGAGCTTTATGCTGACGGCGGAGTTGTCAGCGGCGATACTTGGAAGATCGGCGAAGATGCTTACACGCCCGGAACGGCCGGTGACGCATTGCGGCGAATGGACAACCCGAACGCTGTCGGTGATCCGGACCATTACAGCCTGCGTTTGTATCAGGGAACCTGCACCCCGTCGAGCGCAAATGATCAGTGCGGTGTTCACACTAACTCAAGTATTCAGAACCATGCGTTTTATCTGATGGCCGCCGGCGGCACGAACCGCGTCAGCGGCGTAACGGTAACGGGCATTGGCGGAACAGATGCGGCAAAGATCTTCTACCGTGCACTGACCGTTTACATGACGGCGAGTACGAATTTTGCCGGAGCGAGAACTGCAACACTTAGTGCAGCAACCGATCTATTTGGAGCATCGAGCTCTCAATATACGACCATCGCGACCGGGTGGTGTGCCGTCGGCGTCGGAACGTGCCCAAGCACGAATCCAACCCCAACCCCAACTCCGACCCCGGCGCCGACGATCACGCCGACTCCTTCGCCAACTCCGACACCGGGAGCGGACCTGATCGTTAACGGCGGTTTTGAGGTCAGTGCGAGCCCGTGGGTTAGCTCGGGAACCGGCTATTTCTACACAGCGAACGGCAATTCGCCGCACGGCGGCACCGGCTACGTCTACTTTGGCGTGAACAATAGCGTCACGGGGCAGGCTTATCAAACGGTCTCGATCCCGACGACCGCGACCGGAAATCTGTCGTTCTGGCTTAATGTCACCTCGAGCGAAACAACGACCACGAAGGCCTATGACAAACTTTTTGTCGAGGTCCGGAACACTAGCGGTTCATTGCTCAGGACTCTTGCGACGTACAGCAATCTGAACAAGACCACACAGGGTGTTTACTCGCAGAAATCGTTCAGCCTGGCTGCCTATAAGGGCCAGACCGTGCGGATCCAGTTCCGCTCGACGATGGACAGCTCGATAACCTCGACGTTCCGCGTCGATGATGTGTCGCTGCAATAGAGCATATTCAGGCTTCACATGAAATGAGAGGGAATGGCTTCGGCTGTTCCTTTCTTTTATTTCGCGTAAACTTCTCCGTACGAAATGCTCTACAAGATCGCCGGTAAAATTTGGAAGATCATGCCGCGAAAGATGCGCACCTTCGTCGCTCGAAGCGTTCAGGTAAAATTTACCGTGTCGGCCGCCGGTGTAATCAAAAATGAAAAGGGCGAGGTTTTGCTGCTAAATCATCTATTGCGGCCGATGTCCGGTTGGGGCGTTCCGGGCGGCTTTATGGAAGCCGGCGAGCAGCCCGAGGCCGCTTTTCGTCGTGAGATAAGAGAAGAAACGGGCCTCGACCTGAAAAACGTTACGATCTACCGGGCACGTACGCTTAAACGCCATATCGAGATCATCTTCCTGGCCGAAGCGGTCGGCGAAGCGAGCGTTCAGAGCCGCGAGATCATAGAGCTGGGCTGGTTCTCCATAGACAACGTTCCGAAGGAGATGAGCCTCGATCAGCAATTTCTGGTGAGAAAAGCTCTGGGTGTCGATGATGAGGACGCCCGCGGGTAAGCAATGGATCTTGGACGGGGCGTTGATATTTCCGCGCTTGCGCACGTGCGAGCTTCCGCACTTCTTCAAATTGCATTCGCCGTTGTATAATTTTAGTAATTTATTAGGAGCAATAATAATATGGTCAATCTCGTACCGCCGCCAGAGACGGTGATGGAAATCCTTACGAAAACCGGAGCCTATCGCAAAGGCCACTTTGTCTACCCTAACGGAAAGCACGCATCGCATTATTTTCAGATGCCGCTGGCATTCCGCTACTACGATAATGCCCGCATTCTTTCGGTTGGTCTCAGCCGGCTTTTTCGCGCTGAGAACTCGATCTCAAAAAGCCTGCCGAGAGTTTCAGTTATCAGCCCGAGCCCGGGCGGCATCATGGTCGCATTCGGTGTTCGCGAGGCACTCGGGGCAGATCAGATCTACTGGGCCGAGATGGAAGGCGGCAAGCGTCAATTCCGCCAGTACATGGCAGATTATGAGGTCTATCCTGCGATAATCGTCGACGACATCAACCGTTCGGGCAAAGCGATCAGAGAAACTATCGAACTCGTTAAAGAGGTCGGTAGTGAGGTGATCGGCATCGGAACGATCGCAAAATTTGAGGATGCCCCGGACGAATTTGACGGTATCCCGGCGAGATCACTGCTGAGTTTTGATGTGAATTTCTACGATAACGAAGATGAATGGCGTGGCTCCCGCAGCGCATCCGATGCGGTTGAACAAACGGTTAGGTTCTAGATCGGGAACCACGAAAGAACACGAAAGAACACCAAATGTATCTCACATGTGGTGTTTTTTTGTGTTTTTTGATTACTTCTAATTGTCGACTTGCGAGGGATTAAAAGGCACGAAACGGTATTCCGACATTTAGTGTTCTTTTGTGTTATTTCGTGGTTACTTCTTAAATGGCGTGGCGATTCGCGAGGGCTCGGTCCATCGTTACTTCATCGACAAATTCCAGGTCGGAGCCGACCGGCATTCCCATGGCGATCCTTGTTACCAGGACGCCGAGCGGTTTTAGAAGGCGGGCAATGTAGTTTGCGGTCGCTTCGCCTTCGGTTGTCGGGTTGGTGGCGACGATGATCTCTTTGATCTCGATTCCCTCGTTATTTTCGGGCCGCAGCCGAGGAAGCAGGTTGGCGAGCATGAGTTCATCTGGCCCGATGCCGCGCATCGGCGAAAGCGTACCGTGCAGAACATGATACAGCCCGCGAAATGACCTGGTCTTCTCTACCGCGACCAGATTATACGGTTCCTCAACGATACACACGATCGAACGGTCGCGTTTCGGATTAGCACAATACAGACAAGGATCGACGTCTGTCAGATTGTTGCAATTGGCACAGAAAACGATCTTTTGCTTGACCTCGCGGAGCGAATCGGCAAAATGATCGACCTCGGCCTGTGGCCGGCGCAGTATATAAAAAGCCAGCCGTTGAGCTGACTTATGTCCAATGCCAGGCAGGCGTTTGAATTCGTCGATCAGTTTAGCGACGGGTTCGGAATAATCGAGCATATTTTGGAACGCCGCCGTCTTGGCGGCCATCGCCGCGGCTTGTGATCAAATATGAAGCAAATCATTGCCGGTAAGATGCCGGCGTTCCATTACATTAACCCTGGAGGAAGCATTCCGCCGAGTTTTCCTTTTAGCGATTCTTCGACCTTGCGGCGAGCTTCATTCAGAGCTGCGACGGTCAGGTCCTGGAGCATCTCGACGTCACCGTCCTTTACTAGATCGGGCGAGATCGTTAGTGACAATACTTCAAAATCGCCGCGCATTTTTACGGAAACGGCTCCGCCGCCCGCTGCCGCGTCGACAACCATTTCCTTCATCTGACGGCCCATCTGCTCCTGCATCTGCTGCGCCTGCTGCATCATCGCCTGGAGGTCCATTCCACCTGGTAATTTCATATTTTCGCCTCAATAAAACAACAAATTTTGTCTACGCAATTATAGCACCGCATAGTGCGTAAACGCATTTTCAAGAGCTGTCTTGAATAGAGAAATATTCTCATATCGGCTAACATTGTTAAAACTTTAGCAAAAATGATTGACATAATGGCGTTTTTTTTATAGTCTGTTTCCGGTGCAGTAGTTTAAGCGCCAGTCTCTTCACGGACTATCCCCACACGAAAGTCGATTGAAATAAGGAACATTTAGGTTCAGCCAGCATCTTTCATCACCAAGATGACCAGTTGACTGTTTCTTTTGCGGACACGAATCAATTGTCCGGAGGATATCCGTGTATTTTCGCATATCAAACCTATAGGAGTTACGAGTAGAAAATGTTCAAAACCATCATAATGGCCGCTAAAACGGCCCTCGTGACCGGTCTCGTGGTAATCGCAGCAAATGCGCAGACCACCACGGGAACGGTCAATCTCAGCGGAACGGTCTCAAAATTTGTCGAGATCAATTCCGGCGGCGCCGTCACATTGAGCGGCAATTCCGGCGGCGGCGTCACAACTGACGGCACTGCCAACAACCCGCTCGCGGTCGTCGTCAATCTTGGCGAACTTGGCCCGAGCAACACAGCCAGCTTCGTTACAGCAAGCGTACCGCTAAAGCTTCGCAGCAATGCGGCTTACGTTATGTCGCTTGCGGCTACCGTTGCAAGTTCAGGATCGACGGCTAACAAGATCGGAGCTGCCGACGTCGGCTTCGGCCTCGGAGCGGTCACGCGTGCGGGTGTCGGCGTAAATACGACCGGCACGGATACGAATGCGACCTCGGGCGACCCAACTCTTGCAGCCAACGGAGCGATCAACGCGACCAGCGGCCGTTTTGAGTTCACGACCACGCGTTCAAACCTCGGAGCATTCACATCGGCAACGACCGCTCTGAATGGTTCCTTCATTCTCAATGCCGTACCGCGAAGCAATACGCAGGGAATGACGGTTCCGGCGATCTTCGCAGTCAAGCCTCAGTTCTATGAGGTCGGTACTACGACGGTAACGGCGACGTTCACCGTCACGGCACCATAACTTAAGCCATTTTGGCTTTTTCGGCGCGTACCGCCGCAGCCCCCCCGCGGCGGTACGCAGCCTTTTATTGGAGAAGAAAATGAAAGGATCAGAAGGAACTTTCCCGATATTGGTTGGGATCTTCGCGTTGCTCGTCGCCCTGGCGTCGACGGCATTGTCCCAGAGCACGACGGGAACCGTGAGTATGAGCGCGACGGTTTCAAAGTTTGTCGAGCTGAATTCAGGCGGAGCGATCACCCTGACCGGAAATTCAGGCGGCGGTATTACGACGAACGGCACGGTGAACAACCCGCTTGCTGCCGTCGTAAACCTCGGCGAACTTGGCCCCGCAAATACCAACAGTTTTGTTACAGCGAGTGTGCCGTTAAAGCTTCGCAGCAATGCGGCCTACGTACTTTCGCTGTCGGCGACAGTGTCGAGTTCCGGTTCGACAGCAAATGAGATAACAGCGGCCGACGTTGGCTTCGGCCTAGGCAGCGTCGTCCGCAGCGGCGTAGGCGTAAACACAACTGGAACCGATACGAACGCGACAGCCGGTGACCCGACGCTCGTTGCCAACGGCTCGGTCAACGGAACCACGGGACGCTATAACTTCACGGCTGTCAGATCAAATCTAAGTGCTTTTTCGGCATCAACGACAGCTCTAAGCGGCTCATTTATTATGAACGCGGTCCCGCGTTCCAACACCAATGGCCTGACCGTTCCCGCGATCTTCGCCGTCAAACCCCAATTCTACGAAACCGGCACGACTACCGTCGTCGCCACATTTACTGTTACAGCACCTTAGTAAAATGAACGGGAATACCTACTGTATTTTAGTTCTTTTCTGCCTCTTGTTGATCGGAGGTGTGAGCCTTGCACCGGCTCAGGCCCTCGATATTTCAAGCGGCGGAAGCCCGACCATAACCGGGGCCTTGAGCGGCTCTGTGTCCGGCAGTTCCAGTGTTCTAAATAACCTCTCGGTAACTGTCGATTTTGGCGAGGTCTCACCACTGAATACGAATAATATCGTCAAAGTTGTCGTCCCGATCGCTGTCCGCAGTAACCAACCGTACCGCGTGAGGGCTTCGCTGACGACTTCGACCAACGCAAATCCGCAAGCTGTACAGACAACAGATATCGGTTTCGGCGTAAACAATTTTCGTGCGATGGGCTCAAATTCCCGTGTCTGCACACGGAGCAGTCACATATTTTATTCGCCATTTAACAACGACCCGTCGAGCGGAGTTACGATCAACGCCAGCGGCCGGGCCCAATATCCGTCGGACCTTAGTGACATCGTCGGAAGTACCACAATACTGAGCGGCCCGCGGCTCTCGAATGGCGGAGCCTCACGCGCGACGAACGACGGTTATATCTTCGACGCGATCCTTGTTATTACGCCGCAGTTTTATGCTCCCGGGACTACGACTGCTGTTATCACTTTCACGATCTCAGCCGGTCCGGCCGTCCCCTGTTAACTTGGTTCCCATCACAACCAATCATGAAATCGATTATATTTTTGCTTTTAATCTCGTTTTCAGCTGTCATTTCGGCTCAAACACCCCCTAATAGCCCTGTGTCCGCAGGCGGTAGCATGGCGGTTTCTCCCGCTCGTTTCGAACTCGACATGAAGCCGGGTACCGAGACCACGGTCGTCGTCAACCTCGATTACCGTGCCGGCGGCGAAAGCAAGGAACCGGTCAGGATCGTCGCCTCGCTCAACGACTGGACTATTACGAAGGACGGCCGGGTGGAATATTTCAAAGCAAACACCCGCGAGAATTCCGCCAGCCAATGGCTCATTTATACACCGGGAGAGGCTGCTATCGTTCCGGGTACGATACATCAGATCCGCGTAACGATCGCCGTGCCGCAGAACGCCCTTCCTGGGGATCACCTGACTTCCCTCATCATCGAGCAGCGTCCCGAAAAGCTGAAGTACGAGGCAAACGTCAAACAGATGATCGTTCGCTACCGCATGGCTTCGGTTTTTTACATTAAAGTACCGGGCCTGACGAAAAAAGGAAGCGTTGAAAACCTCATCGCCGAATCAACGCCAGACGGTATTCTCGTCACGCCGACGCTCAAGAACGATGGCAACAGCGTCATCCGGCCGGTCGCAAACGTCAAGGTTTTCGACGTGGACGGCAAAAGGGTCGCCGACGTTCCCGAATCCGAGATCCTGCCGGTACTTGCCGGTTCCCGGCTTGATCAGCCGGTAACAATAGCAAAAGCCCTTGCTCCCGGAAGCTACACGGTCAAGTACCGCATCGATTTCCAGGATGGTGGAAAAGTAACGGAAGGCATCACCGACTTGGTCGTCAAGACACAGATCGCTGCCGGAGACAAGCCTGCCAAGAAGCCGTAAAAGATGAACTCCAAGCTAGCCAACATAACGATCATCGGCCTTCTGGCGCTTATTACAGCGTTCGGGCCCGTGTTTGCTTTGGCGGCGAACAGTGATACCGCAGATTCTTCGCAGATCCAATTTGCAGCGGTAACGGTCAACGGGCGGACCTTGTCCGGCCCCAACAGCAGTGCCCAGCGGCTTAACGGCCGTATTCTTGTGCCGGTCGCAGCGATCGCCCAGGCTCTCGGCGATGTGGTAACTATGTCTTCTGCATCGCGTTCGGTTAGCGTTCGGCGATCGAATGGCGTTGTCGCGGAGCTTAACGCCCGCGTCGGACAGGTGCGGGAAAACGGCTCGGCTATTCTCTCGGTTGCGAACGCCAGCGAGATCAATTTTCCTCCTAATACTTACGAATTCATGCTCCCGATCGAGATCGCGGCGAGCCTTTTTGAGGTGTCGATCCGTTACGAAAGCGATAAGAACATTGTCACGATCACCCGTGGAATTCCGGCCTCTTCAGCCAATCAAACCAAGAACGCACGAGGCATAGCCGACATTCAGCAGATCGATTACGAATATAACCTCAATCGATATTCGTCGACAGCAGCTCACAGTTTGGTGCTGCTAGGCGCGGGACGGCTCGCCGATGGCCGATTTTCGTTTTCTTCAAATGCAAGCAGTTCTTCCCGCGGCATCTCGGTGCAGAATGCCACCTTCAATCTCCAACGCCCGAACGGACAGCATATCACGGCGGGAGACATGGGTACCGGCGGAACTCTTCAGTTCATGGCTGCGAATATTAGAGGTCTTTCAGTAAGTACTCCGGTTGGTGATCTCACGGTCACCGGGTTTGGCGGACGAACTTATTCGGGGGTTGTGCTGCCATTCACCAACGAGTTTTCCGGGGAGTATTTCGGCATTCGCAAATTGGCGCGCTATGACACGAATATCTTCGGAGCATTTGTCACCGGCAGATCAGATGTGTTTGGCCAAAACAGCAGAAAAGTTACTTTTTCGGGCGGAGCAATGCGGTTTAGCTCGGCGAACCGGAACGGCACTTTCGGTACCGGAAACGTTTCGTATGAGTCCGAACGCATCCGTCTGCAAAGCGACATAGCCTACGGAATCTTTGACCGGCTTGACAACTCGACCCGCCGCACGGCGGGAGCCGGAACAGCCGTCGATTTCACTGGAACTTTCCAGCTCCGCGAAGACCTCGCCGTTCAGGCACGATATACGAATATCAGCCGCAATTTTCTCAGCCCGCAGTCCGGCGTTCGCGAACCGCTCGACATGAAAGCCGCCGGCGTGACTTGGTCACCGGCAAAGTGGCTTTCGACGTCGATCAACGCCAGTATTTCGCGTCGGCCCGGCGACAACACGCAGAATAATAAGTTTGTGACCGCGGCGTTTGCTATCACGCCTTCGGCGGCAGCTCCGCGATTTCATTTCTCGCATACCCAGAGCAGCACAAGCCAGATCCGATCGGCCTCGTTTACGACACTGAACGCTTCGAAAGATTTTTCCCGAGTGCGGCTATACGCGAACGCGACGCGGATCAAGAATATCGGTGCCGCGTTGGTGAATGCTCAGTTTGGGGCCAATTTCTCGGTAAACGATACGAACGCGATCGAAATTAGCCAGGGATTCGGAAATAGGCGTTCTTACAACGGCCAGATCGATTGGCGAACGTCGAATCTGCTCAAACAGCGTCTCAGCTTTAGCGCCGGAGCGGGTTATAGTTATTCGCCGGCCTCAGGATTTTCGCCGTACCAACGGCTTGCAGCATCGGTCAAACTGCCGCGTCAGGCATCGCTACAGGTCAACTATTACAACACGAACAACGGCGCCACCGTTCTCGTCAGTCTTCGCGGAACGCTTTTCAGAAAGCGTGAAGCTCAGGCTTTTCTCGATTCGCCAACGTCGGAGATAAATTCCTTTGGCAAGATCTCGGGTCGCGTTTATCAGGATGTGGATCAGGACGGAAAATTCGATCCATCGGTCGATAAACCGCAGTCGGACGTTAAGGTTCGTGTCGACGGTAATCGCTACGTGGTCTCGGACGAAAACGGCATTTATCAGTTCGAATCGATCACTTCCGGCGATCACGAAGTCTATCTTGATCTGCTTTCGGTGCGTGCCGATCTGACCTTGCTGAGCAACGCTGCCGAGAGAACCAAGCTTAGGCCCGGCCACACGGCGAACCAGGATTTTCGACTTGTCCGGACCGGCCGCATCTCCGGCCGCGTGTGGCTCGATACAAACGAGAACGGAAGATTCGACGAAGGCGAAATACCTCTCGCTGACGTTCGCGTCGTAACGGGCAGCGGGCGCGACACGCTGACCGATGCGGACGGCAGCTTCACCATCGCAGATCTGCCGCCGGGCGAACATGTTTTTCTACTCGACGAAAAAACTCTGCCGGAGAAAATGGTCTCAGCTCAGAAACCGCTGGCGGTCCAGGCTTTCGCCGGACGCGAAACGAGCGAAATAAACCTCGCTGTTATCAATATTCCCGCCGAAGTCAAGAAATTTCCGGCTAAGCAGCCTTGAGGTTTTCTGATAAGCAACCGCATAGGAAGACGGCCCTCGCCAGGGCCGTCTTTTTTATTGGGTTTAGCCCAGAAAAAAAGTCTGGAAATTATTGTAACGAATAGGTTATTCTGGTAAATGCTTGCCCGATTCCCACCCGGCCTATATGAACGATTCCGAGATCACCCGCCGCGACCTTAAGCCTGCTTTGGTTTTCCTTAGCGGTGAGCTTATCGCCGTTCCGATCCCGCTGGAACGCGAGGACGTTATTCTCGGCCGGGCTCTCGAAGCAGACGTTCGTGTGAACGATACGCAGGTTTCCCGCCAGCATGCCAAGGTCTCGACAGTTCATGGCGACCGTCCAAGCGCAACGGAATATATTCTGACCGACCTCGATTCTCGAAACGGAACCTTTCTTAACGGCCGCCGGATCCGCCGCGAGAAGCTCAACAATGGCGATAAAATAACGATCGGCGAGACGATACTGAGATTTGACCTGCTTGACGAGATCGATCGCGAATACCAACGCCAGATCCACCGACTGATCTCGCACGACGACCTGACCGGGCTGCTCTCGAGCCGTTCATTCTTCTCCGAACTTCGCCGCGAGGCTGGCCGTGCGACAGCTGAGGATAGGCCATTCTGCGTACTGATGATGGACGGCGACAATTTCAAGAGCGTAAACGACACGCATGGCCATCTGACCGGCAGCAAAACTATAGAAGAGATCGGATTTTCGATCATGACGAACTTGCGAACAGGTGACGCCGCTGCTCGATTCGGCGGAGACGAATTTGCGGCCTTCCTGCTCGATGCGGATCTCCCTCAAGGACTCATCGCGGCGGAAAGAATTCGGGCGAGTATCGAAAGCTATAATTTCAGCGTCCTTCGTCAAGCAGACACTAAGGGAACCCACAATATAACAGTTAGTATAGGCGTCTCGTCGTTCCCCGAAGATTCGCATGACCCGATCGAGCTTGTCGAAATGGCAGATTCTGCCCTGTATCGAGCTAAACGCGAAGGCCGCAACCGCGTCGCCGCATATCGCGACATTACGCAGGAAGAAGCCGAGCGCCCGCCGCGGCCGCGTCGCGACTAAATATTGCAACAATTAGACCCCGATAAACGTGAAAGACAATGGAAATCTTTCGTGCTAGTATTTTATTTTGCAATTTTCGCCGCAGGGCTTGAGCATAACGTAGTAAATCACAGGTGATCACGAAGCTAAATCTTTCAACCCATCCGTTCAGAAACCGGGTGCTGCCGTATCTTATCGCTGGCCTTTTGCTCGTTGCGAGCGCGTCTGGCGGCGTCTACTGCATCGCTAAACTCAGAGATAACAGCAGTAAGAACGATCTCCTCGCAAAAGCCATTCAAGAGCGTCAGGCCGACATTCTGAAGCTGAAAGGCGAAGGAGAAAAAGTACAGCAGCTTTTAACGCCGGATCAGAAAGCGATCCTTTCGGCTTCGCACAAACTGGTGGCTAACAAAACGTTTGGCTGGTCACGCCTTTTTGCCGACCTCGAAGCTGTGCTTCCCGGCAGCGTCAGCGCATCGCGTATCTCGGTTGAGAACATCTATCAGGATGGCGACCGCATCAAAGCGGAACTGGAACTGGGTGTTATCAGCCGTGATTATCCGGCCGTGATGCAGATGATCGAGCGAATGAATAATTCGGGCCTTTTTCTCGCTGAGCTTCGCGGGCAGGATCTGCAAAAGAATGAGCGGGTCACCTTTACCGAATATACGTTCCGCCTGATCTATACGCCGGGCTACGGATATTCGACATCGGCCGCGGTATCTGAGACGGCTCAAAATCTCCAGGGAGGCAACGCTCAATAATGGCTGAACCTGAGATCGATCAAAAAGAATTTTCCGACGCACTCGAAGTTAAAGAGACGGTCATCGTCGTCGAGGCCCCGGATTCGATACCCTCGAACCGGCCGAGAAAAGTCTATGCAGGAATGTGGGGACCGCCCGAGATCGGAGCGGTCGCCGCCGGAGTTCTGGCAGTATTGATGGCTCTGGTAGCGTACTTTTTTTGGGTCGTGCCTTCCAACAATTTACTCGTTAAAAACAAAGCCGAGGCTGACCGTCTCGAATCGGAACTGCTTACCGCCAAATCAAAATACGGCGAGATAACGAACACCGAGTCGCAGGTCACGAAGATCGTCGATAGTATCGATGATTTTGAAACACGCTTTTTGCCGGTCACATCAACCGGACAAGCCGCACTCTATCAGCGGCTAAATGGGCTCATCAGTGCCTACGGCCTCGTGAATACAACCGGACCGGACTACGTGCCGCTCGAGACCAGCGAGATCAAAGGCGAAGGCCAGACAGAAGAAGAAAAAGGCCGTGCCAAGTTTAGAAGTATTTATCCTGGCGTTTATGCCACGATGACTCTTGAAGGTTCGTATCAGAATCTTCGGCGCTTTATACGTGAGATAGAGACCGGGCGGGAGTTTATTATCGTAAGTACGGTCGAACTCGCCCCCTCGGACAGCAACAACCGCCGCGACCAAACGGCTCCTGACACAAATCGACAGACCGCCGCCGCCCCAAATCCGATGAATCCGGGAACGCCGGGAATGGTCGACCCGAGAAGCATTCCGGGGGCTCAGCCGGGTTCAGTTCAGGAACAGCCGCGAGTTTCGGCCAAACAGCAGGGCAAGACACACGGTGAAACCGTCAGCCTGCATATTGAATTAGCAGCGTATTTTCGCCGGCCAAATAAAGCTCCGGCACCCGCGGCGCAGTAAGCATTGAATAAGAAGTAATGGGATTGTTCGACGGAAAAACTCCAAGCGAGAGAAATAAGATCATCGCCGCAGCGGTGCTCGGCGTTGTATCGCTCGTGGCACTCTATATGGCATTTGGCCGCAGTTTCTTTGGGGGTTCGGCTACCACTGCAACGACGAAGGCTTCTCCGACGCCAACACCGAAAAAAGTGACGACTGTCAAAAATGACCAATTCACTTTACCCACTTCGGACGAAAATGCCCTCAACATCACTGTTCCTGTCGTGTATAGACCGGGTATGTTCGGTGCACCGGATCCGGGCCGGAATATTTTCGCTTTTTACGAGCCGCCAACGCCAACGCCGTATCAGCCACCGCCGTCGACGCCACCGCCAACACCAGTCGTACCGCCTCCGACAGTAGCTCCGACACCCGTTTTTTTGGCTAATTCGGTCACACCAGCGAGTGTTTATGCCGGTACGAAGGGCATGATAAAACTCGAGATCTCCGGCGACCGATTTACGCCTGACGCACGAATTTACTTTAACCAGTCTGAACTGCCGACTAACTTTGTTAGTTCGCAACAGCTAACGGCGATGATCACAGAAAATATGGTCGCACAGGAAGGGCAGCGACAGATCATTGTGCAGACTCCTAACGGCGTGGCGTACTCGGGTCCGCTCTCAATGACCGTTATGGCTCCTCCTCGGCCATCGACCCTGCAGTATATAGGCATGATCGGCCGGAAGCGTTACAACAACGACACGGCGTACTTTCTCGAGACAGGTAAAACTGTCCCGTTCGGTGCCCGTCTGAATGATATTGTCGGAGCACGATTTAGACTTATTGACATTTCTGCGGCTGCCGTCGTCCTGGAAGATGTCAATCTGGGATTCAAACACCGGATAGCGATCACTCCCGCCGCCGGCCCGGGCGGCACACAGCCGGGCGGAGCCTTCGTTCCGTACAACCCGGCGGGGCAAGGTGGTGCTAATCCCAATATGCAGCGCATGGTCCCGCAGCCGCCGCAGCGTCCGGACCAGAAACGTCCACCGACGACAAAGGATGATGTTGACGACAATGACGATCCACCACGGCCGAGATAGAAAAACCGAAAGCGGTATGACCTTGCTCGCTGTCATGGCCGTCATGACGGTCTTCGCTATTGGGCTGCTCGCAGTCGCACCATCGATCCAACAGGAAATACAGCGCGAGAAGGAACTCGAATCGATCCGCCGCGGCGAAGAGGTCGCTGAAGCTATCCGGCAGTATGTCGAATTCTATCGCGGCTCTCGTCTGCCAAGTTCAATGGATGACCTGCTCGAAGGACTTCCGCAGGGCACGAAGAAACGTCAGATATTGCGAGCATCAGCAGCGATCGACCCGCTCAGCGAGGACGGACGCTGGCGATTGATCAAGGCGGACGCAACGTCGCTTGGGCCCTTCGCCAAGCGGGTTCAGGCATATAATGGCGGAACCTTGCCATCGAACTCAAGCCCTACTCTCGACCGCTATGGAATAGTGGTGGTCAGCGCTCTGAACACTGAAACCGATGATGAGGTCGAAAGTGAGGATGATGACGACCTCAGTCTTGATCTAATGACAGAGAATACTCCGTTCATCGGCGTCGCCAGTCAGAGCAAAGGAAAATCGATCATTTCGTATTACGGGATCGAAAGCCGCTCGAAATGGGTTTTTACTCCTCTATTCCGCGGCACGAGTGGAAACCGGTTCGTTCCTAACCGCGGTACCCGGCCGTTTGGCAATACCAGGATCACAAGATAGGTCGCCGCATTGCGACGCCGTTAATAATCTCTCACGGTCAATTCGATCCCAGGATCTGTTCATACCACACCCGCTCTTGACACTTGGCATTATAAGAATTAGAATAATTCTAACGATAGGGAAGACTATGCACAATACAAAAATAGACATTGCGAAAGGAAAACGGGAAAAGATAATTGCGATCCTAAATCAGCGGCTCGCGGACGCTTCGGATCTGAAATCACAGGCAAAACAGGCTCATTGGAATGTAAAGGGAATGAACTTCATCGCCCTCCACGAGCTTTTCGATCAGGTCGCAACAGAGCTCGATACGCACGTCGATGATATCGCAGAACGCATCACGACACTCGGCGGAACCGCCCTCGGGACGATCCGAGTGGCCGCTCAGAACTCATCGCTCGCGGAGTATCCGCTTGAGATCACTGACGGTGCTGCCCACGTTGATGCACTTTCGACGGCACTCGCGGATTTCGGCAAAAAAGTTCGAGCCGATATCGATACGACTGACGAACTCGGAGATGCCGACACCGCTGATCTGTTCACGGGTATTTCAAGGGCGATCGACAAACAGCTCTGGTTTGTCGAAGCACATCTGCAAAGCTAAGAGCATTAGACTGTCAAAATAGAAAAAAGCGGGCGGCAATTGGGCCGGACCCGCTTTTTTTAATATATTTATCTCGCTGGCGGCTATTTCGTGTAATCAAACACAATATTACAGAATGCTTTCACGCCAACGTCCAACCGGCTGTCATCAATAAGGAAATCGGGCGTATGGTGCGACGGCGCTTTTTTCGGATCGTTACCCTTAGGCATTCCCCCCACAAAGAAAAAGAACGCGGGAGCCTTTTCGCCATAAAAAGCAAAATCTTCCGCTCCGGTCACCCATTCGGCGTCGATAACATTGCCGATTCCTGCTGCTTTTTCGAGTGATGGAAGCATTTTTTTGACTAGCGCGGGAGTGTTATACGTTACCGGAGTTTTGCGATCGATCGTAACTTCTGCGGTAGCTCCCATGCTTTCCGCTATCTTGGTAGCGGTTCGGCGGATCTTTTCGTGAACCTCATTCTGCATCTCAGTATCAAGCGTTCTGATGGTTCCCGCCATGACGACTTCCTCAGGAATGATGTTCTCACGGACGCCGGCGGTCATCTTGCCTACCGTGATGATCACCGGAGCTTTCGGAAGTTCAGACTGCCGTGAAACGATCATCTGCAGACCCGTATATATCTGCGTCGCCACCGCTATCGGGTCGATTCCCTGCCACGGATACGCACCGTGCGATTGCACGCCCTTTATCTTGATGCTGAACCAATCGCTCGCCGCCATCTCGGCCCCGGATTTATATTTGATCTTACCGATCTCGGTCGCGGAGTTGATATGAATTCCAAAGATCGCGTCTATCTTCGGATTGTCCATCACGCCTTCCTTGACCATATCCGAAGCCCCGCCGGTCTCACCCGCCGGAGCACCTTCTTCAGCCGGTTGAAAGATGAATACGACCGTTCCCTTGATCTTGTCCCTCATGCCGGAAAGAACTGTCGCCGTTCCCAGCAGCATCGCTACGTGCGTATCATGTCCGCAAGCGTGCATAACGCCAACCGTCTGGCCGTTATACTCGCTTTTCACCGTTGATCTGTAAGGAACATCGACGCGCTCCGTCACCGGCAGGCCGTCCATATCGGCTCGCAAGCCAATGACGGGCCCTGGCTGGCCACCTTTCAGGATTCCGACAACGCCGGTCTTTGCGACGCCCGTTTTGACGTCGATGCCAAGCTTTTTCAAGCGTTCGGCGACGTATTTGGCGGTTTCGACCTCGCGATTGCCAAGTTCAGGATGTTGGTGCAGATAACGCCGCCATTCTATGACCTGCGGCATTACCTTGGCCGTAGCCGCATTGATCTCGGCCGACATATCGACTCCGAAGGCCGATACAGCAATTGAACAAAGAATAAAAAAAGCAGCAAGCACTCTCATTTAATGAACTCCTAAGACTAGAATGCCTGCAATTGTAGCGCGGTGCTCCGCGACGGGCTACTTCTTTTTATAATAAGTCTTGTCAACCGTCGTCCATTTATCAGGATTCCAAAGGTCAGGATTCAGGGACATGCCCGCCTGAATGTCCGAATACTCCTCAGTGGTCGTTGGCTTGCCATCGACAAAGAACTTGACTTCGGCCGCAACCCAGCCGCCCTTGGCTTTTACATATCGGTTGAACTGGGTCTCCGCGACGCTCTTTTTATCGCGGCCCTGAGTCTGTATTAGCCGCACAAAAACTAGATCTTTCTCATCGACCCAGAATTGCGGCGTTGTCACGTCACCCTGTTTGGCACCGACCACGTAGACATCCTTGCCCATCCATTTTTCCTCGTGAACAACGGACAGGTCGATACCCAGGCCTTTGACCTGTTCGACAGTCGTCGCCGCCGGCTGGCCATAAACGTCGAAACCCAGCACCATCAACGGATGCACCAACGGCCGTCCAGTCGCGGGCTTTCCGTCACGGAATGAGTAGATCTTGCCGTCCGCGAACAGAATGCCATCACCGGTCTTCGAATCCGCAAAATCGATCCTCAGTTTGCCGGGAACGGTCATCGCCTCGTACCAAATCTCCGACGTCGAAGTTCCGTCATCCTTATGATGAATCGTCTTCTGAACGAATGTCAGCGTTTTGTACCATTTACCGGCGTATTTCTTGTACATCGCGGCAATAACGTCGTCGCCAGATTTAATGTCGCCAGCAAAAGCCGGCATTGCCAGGAGAATCAACAAAAGGGTTAATTTGAATATTTTCATAATGAGTTAACGAAGAATCGGATCAAAAGGTTTGCTCTAGACTACGGTTTCGCTTTGGGCAGATACTCTTTCGGGATCGGATTATTCGGCCGTTCGTCATCCCAGCTCGCAGCCGAGATCCACCAGCGAGTTCCGTCCCAATAAAGCTCGATGCTGTTTACGCCGCAGCCCTTTTCGGATCTATCGTCGTTGGAGTATTCGTACGTCGAAAGGACATGTGCGATATTACCGAACCGCTGGGTAACCCGGTTGATCTCGCGTTCTGTAAAGCCGTTCGTGACAAAATTCTCGTTGTTACCATTGACGAATTGCTGATGACTCAACACTCCGGCACGGATCTTACCGTCCTGTTCGCCCATGCTGACAAAACGGACATCCGGAATATACAGCGTCCGGTCTCTGGCCCATTGTCTCGGTTGTCCCTTTGGGCCAGTGATGGTCGCGTAAAACGCCTTGATGATGCCGTCGAGCGTTGCAACGTCAGCCGGATTCGCGTCGATCTTTGGTACATCAACCGCTTTCAGGTCACGATCGCATTGAAACTCGAGCGTGAATGCTCCCTGCGCGATCTTCCAACCCGCAACCGTGCGAACGAGATTAAAGACGTCGGTCCCGCAATGCGAGAATTTATCGCCGACGTAGAATGTATACCTGCCCGAGACCGTTGCCATATCGCCGGATATCCGTACGTCGGGATTAATCATCTTCTCGACATAATCGGGGCTCTTCGATTCGGAGATCATCTTCACGAAGGCCTCGCCGGTCGTCACCCTCGACGTCGAGATCCCTTTGCCGTCGAGCGGTTTGTCGATCGCTATAAATTGAGCTTCAGGGGTGAAGACGCCTTTGAGCTGCTCAGCGCTCTTCAACTTCATTCCGGCAAAAAGCTGATCTACGACGGCCATCACCATTGATCGGTCATCCTGGGCAAAGGCAACAGTCGATAGCACGCATATGATCACGGGCAGCAATGTTATTTTCATCATTATTTGATTTCCTTTAGTTCCGCACTGCGAAAGCGTCGTCGAACGGATTTGCATCGAGCAGGACGATGTCTGCCTGCTAGCCTAATTCCCAGCAAGCACGGATGCCGGCAGGGGCTTGTCGACCGTCGGACGTTTTGCAGTGTTCGCCAATGTCCAACCGGTCGCCATTATGGTCTTGGTCACTTTCTCCATCGATTCGAAATTTATCTTCTCGACCGAATCAGACGGCTGATGATAATCCGCGTGGCTGCCGTCCATGTAAAAGATGATCGGTATTCCTTTTTTCGCGTAATTGAAATGATCGGAGCGGTAAAAGAACTGTTCCGGATCCTTAGGATCGTCGTATTTTGTATTGAATGCGAGATTCAAAAACGTCTTGTTGACACTATCGCTGAGATCACCGAGTTCGGTGCTCATCATTCGCGAACCGATCGTGAAGACCTCGCCCTGTTTCGGGAGGTTCTTGTTCTGCGGATGATTTTCATCGCCCGGATTCTGGTAGCGTCCGATCATGTCGATGTTCAACTCGGTGATGATCGACGTGATCGGCACCGTCGGATTATTGGCGAAATACTCACTGCCCCAAAGTCCTTTTTCCTCGCCGGCGTGCCAGATAAACAACATCGAACGCTTCGGCCGTTCCTTGCCCTTTGCAAAAGCCTCGGCGATCGACAGTACGGCGACCGTGCCGCTGCCGTCATCGTCGGCGCCGTTCCAGATCTTGTCGTCGCCCGCCGCGAAGGGATTCATCCCGACGTGGTCGTAATGTGCTCCGATCGCAACGTATTCATTTTTGAGGACCGGATCCGAACCTTCGAGTATCCCTACGACATTTTGCGTGTGAATGTTCTCGGTCTTGACAGCAACGGTCGCGTTCAACTTCTTCGCGGCCTTGAGGTCGAATGAATCCATCGCATCGCCGGTGATCGATCTGGTGAACAAGCTGCCGCCACTCGCCTTTTCCCCGGCGAACATTGCCCCGATCACCCGCGGCGTCACGGTGAATGTCGGTATCGTGATCTGAGTCTGCGGCTTGCCGAATTCGACCTGCCCTTTCTCGGACTGGTTCCACTTCACGCCTTCCCAATTTGCCAGGTTACCGAACGACGAGAACGCGATCACCGCCTTCGCACCATTCGTCTGAGCGTAAAGCGGCGGCGAAAACCAATCACCGCCAGCCGGGCCTTTGAGATCATTGAATGTAATTCCCTTCGGCAGCGTATTGACCACGACGACGACCTTGTCCTTGATGTCGAGCCCAGCGTACGGATCAATGTTCTTCGATTTGATGACCCAGCCGTTACCGACAAAGACGAGCGGTGCTCCCGCGATATTGGCACCGATCTGGCTCGCCAGGAAGTCCTTGCCGTATGTGTACGACTGCCCGTTTATCTCAAGCCGCGTCTTGTCCGTGTCGATCTTGTTCAGCCGCAGCGGGATCTTTTGAAAGTAGCTGCCGTTGTCGCCCGCCGGCTTGATTCCCCAGCTCGACAGGTGCTGTGCAATGAACATCGCGGCGATGTCGAGCCCCCGCGAAGGCGTATCGCGGCCCTCGAGCTCGTCCGACGCGATGAACGTCAGATATTCGCGAAGCTGCTTCGCGGAGATCCCGTCCACATTGCCAAAGCTCGGTGTCGACGGCTTGGCCGCAGGCTTGGCGGACTTTTGTGCGAGCGCAGCAGGGGCAGCCACCCACATTACAAAAACGAGAATCAGTGATAAATGGCGTCTTGTCATGATCTTTCTTATTCCTTTATATCTATGTCCGAAAACCCCAACGGATGCAGCCGTTCAGTTCTGGATGGTTACTTTTATACGAACAATGACCAGAAAAGGTTTTCGGTCATTCATAACGAAAATGCGCCGATGACGCTCTTCACTTCGTCATCGGCGCTTGATGGTTCTGCTCGGCGTCTTTCGGCCCTAGTTCGTGTAGCCCGGAATAGGTTTATATTCGGTTACTTTGTTTATCTCCTGATCCTTGGCATCGGCGATATCCTTTCTAACCAGAAGTACCAAGTTGACCCCCGGACGGAGCGGATAGACGCCTGCGTATTTATAATGAGTCGAGTATTTCTGGATCATCGCGGTGTCCTGGTCACCCTTTTTTGCCACGATCATTTCGGACGTACTCGCATCGACGAGAGAACCGTGGAAATTTGCCTTATAATTGTGCAAATACCAGGTCAAGGGCCAATAATCGGGCGAAACGATCTCTATCGTTGCGTCCAGGTCCTTCCCGCTCTTCGCTGCATAACGCTCGATCTCGCTAACCATGTCATGAAGCCCGCGACGCGTGTGTGCGTATACGTACGGCTCATCTTCATCGTCGTAGCGAACGAAATTATGCTGATACGATTGATAGGCAAGCAGGCCCGAACCGATGATGCCGAGAGCGATCGCCGCATATTTCTGATTCTTGCTGCCCGAGTTGAACATCTGCCCGAGCCCGTATCCGGCGGCGATGCACATCGGAAGCAAGAAGCTGAGAGCGAGCCACGGAGTCTTGTACGGGATGATCGAATACGCGGCCGCGAGGCCCATCGCCCAAAAAGCCGTGAAGATGGCAAACTTATGCTTGCCTTTCAGCAATGCGATCAGGCTGCCGAGGATCGATAGAACCATGATCGGGGCTTCGACCTTCATTCCCCATTTTATGTATCCGACGTAACCGCTCTGCGTGTGGTCTTTATTTCCTGTTTTGGTCCAGATCGCATAAGCCTCGAAAGCTCTGGAAACGCCTTCCGCATAGGTAAAGAACGACGAGAAAAACAACACGCTCACGTAAACAAATGCCGTTGCAACAGCCGCGCAGGTGATGATCATCTCAGACCGTTCACCGAGGCCCTGACGGAAAGCTTTCCAGGACACCTCGACGGGTTCGGCGAATTCAGTGTTGTTTGCCTTTCTAAGATCCGACACGAACACCAGCCATGCCGCGACCGTTCCGACTAAAATGAAGATGATCGCGTAGAAAACAAAAGGCTCGGCGGGTTTATTGGCCGGAAAAAACGCATCGGAAAGCCACTTACCGCCATCGGCGATCGTATCGCGCTTGAAGAGTGCCGCCGCCACTACGACTCCGTGAATGCCCAGGATGATCCCAAACCAGTTCGTCCGGTACGGTTCGTTGTCCTTTATCTGCTTCCAGACCCAGACGCTGAAACAAGCGATGGCCATCGTTCCGAGCGTGATAAATGCGGTTTCCTTTGTTGCAAAAAACAGAGCAACCGACGCCGAGGCGAGGACTAAATAAAGTGGGCGGCCTTCGTCCCAAGCAAGCAATCTGTTGATTATGTAGTAAACAAAACCAGCATTGACGACAAAAAAAGCGATGCGGAATGCAAACAAAGCTCCCTCGTTGTCGCCGCCAATAAATTTTGCAAGGTTAAGCGAAACCGGAGCTAAGGCAGTAAAAAGCAGTACCGACATCCACGCGATCGCTCCGGGCCCGGCTTTTCGTTTCTCCATGAAAAGCAGTACCGAAAGCACGATCGCAAGGCTCAAAAAGACAAAGAAGATCTCGTGGATAAAATACCTTGAGATAAACACCATTCCCGGCGAAAGGGCCACAAATAATGCTGCAACGAGCGTTCCGACCTTGCCAATATAGCGTTTTAGGTACAAAACCAGCACGACCATCAGTACGCCAAAGATCGCCATGCTCATTCGCACCGGAACCGTTTCGAGGCCAAATAATTTGGCGAAGACGACCGAGATGTAATACAAAGTTGGCCCATGATAATTCGCCGGGTCGTATTTGTAAATGCCGTCCTTAAAAAGCGTGGTCAGGAAAAAGCCGTTGACGCCTTCGTCGTGGTGAAGAGGCTTGAGGCTGAGCATGAAAAAGCGCAGGAACGCCGCGAGGGCGATGATCGCGCCTGAGCAGGCGAGCCAGACTTTATCTCGTTCAAGAGCCGCATTTACGGGTTCGACAAAATCTGTTACGACCGCTCTTGCCGGAGCTTTTTCTTCAACTATCGCTTCGACCGTAGACTCTGAAGCCTTTGGTGCTATCTTCTTTTTCTTTGCCATCTCGACCTACTTCACCTTGTAAACGCGGTATTGCCCTGCCTCAGCAAGGACGGGGAATTTCTTAAAATAATCTTCGTTTGCCTTGAGCGTATTTCGCTCTTCCGGCGAGATCAGGACGTAATCGACATTATATTTGTTGAGCAAAATATCCGCTACGCCGCCGCCCTGATAGATCTGCTTGATCTCAGCCTCACGCGGATAATAATCGATCCCGTGCGAAGCGAGGTGGCCGCTGTACCGCATGACGGACTGCCGCCCCGAGAGCACAACCGCCGAGTTAAACGTCGGAGCGTTAACAAAAACAGCCTTCTGATCGGTCTTCTGCTTTATCTGATCGGCGATCTTGATCGCGTCTGCGTCAAATACTCCGTACTTGATCTGTCCCGAAACGGTCCGCCAGACATCGAGCGAGCCTGACAAGATCAGCACAGCAAAACAAACGCCCGAAACGATTCTGAGAACTTTATTCTTCTCCCACGCCCACGCCAATGCCAACGCTACCAGCGGCAGCGAGCCGGTGAACCAATAGATCAGGATCTTGATGTTATCCCATTCCCACGGGGCAAGCTTTGCGGAATTCGACAGGACGAAAAGGAAAAAGAACGGTACATAGAACAACACCAATGTCTTTTTCAGCTCGATAGGTGCGGCGTTTTCAACCTTGCCAACCTCGCCCGAAGGTATCGCGAGCTTTCCGCCCGTCATATAGACCCAGATGCCGGCTATGAGGACAGGAAATAACAGGCCGGTATTTGTAAACCAGAACCAGATAAACTCGGTCTCCCGCTTGTCCCAGCCGAAGAAGAATTCGAAAAACTTCGTCGATTCGGTCGCAGTTCCGGTCATCAGCCAGGCGAGTTCGGGGATCGCGACCGCCGACACGCCTAGGCCGAAGGTGATCCATTCCATCCAACGCCCCGGACGCATCACGAATAGGAACGCCGTCACGATGAAAAGTACCACAAGGCTGTGCATGTGGATCAGCGGGAGAGTTCCCGCGAGAAGGCCGATGAGAAAGGCGGAAACAGGAAAGCTGGAAAGTGACAAAGTGCTACGGTCAGTTTCCTCACTGTCGATCTTTTCAACTGCCGCCGTTTCGGGCTTTTCAGAGGCGAAGACCTTCCACAGATAGTTCAGAACGAGCAGCGTGAGCGGCATTCCGAGCAACAGGCTTCGCTGCGTCATAAATAATACGACAAGCGAATTGCCCCAACGGTACTTATCGTTGATCGTGTAATCATGCGGCAGGTTCATCAGCGTGTCATAGAATCCTTTGCCGGAAGCCGCCATGTCGGCTGACAACGCCCAAAAGCCAAGGCCGCCGCTCAGAAACAGCAGCGGCGGAGCAATGCGGCCCGCGAGTTTGCTGCCAGTGAGCGAAACGACAAAACTTTCGAGTATTACGAACAGCGAGAACGCCCAGGCCACATTCAGCACGAACATCGAATTGATGACGTCCGAACCGAGCTTCACAAAACACGCACTCAGCAGATCGGCGACGAACGGATATGTGTATTTTGCCCCGGCCCACGAAGGATTTACGATCGGAAAATTATTGCCCTCTGTAAAGCTGAATATCGTACCGAGGTGGTACGGCAGGTCGCCGAGATTCTGTGAACCGCCGGTATGGATACCGCCGTTCATCATGAACATCGTCTTGTCGAAGAAGAGAAAGAAAAGCAGAAAGAAGCCCGCGTAATACGCCAAATGCCGCATTTTTTTGGCATTTGCACCTTGCAGCGTGCCTTTCGCCTTGGCCCAGTCGTGCAGGAAGTTCTTTCGAATATCCGGTCGCTGCAGCAGCAGTAATGGCAGCAGCGTGATCGTCAGTGCCACGATCAAAACCGGCACACTAAAACCCGCGACAGATGCCGCGACGAACGACGCGATGCCAAAAACAGCCGAACCGATCACCGTTCCCGCCGACAGCCGCCAGACCATCGGTTTTTCCATGGCGACGAGATATGTCAGCGCCATTCCGCCAAAAGCGAGCAGAGCGATCAGGATCAATGATATAAACATATTTTACGCGAGGCGGACTTCTAGATAAGTTACTTTAATTCGCGCAGAAAACACAATTTTAGTTAACGTTTTGAAGCGGAACGCGGGCTCGCCAGCAACTGCCTTTTTCAGATAGAATTTTCCTCGATGCTCATCTATCTCGGCCCCAATCCATACTTCCCCGAGGGCACGCTCTTTGACCTCGATGACCAACCGCAATTGGCCCTGCCCGATCGGGGCGACGGCACATCGGCGACGATCGATCGACAAGGCTCGATCATCTGCCCGCCTTTCGCCGAAAATATCCCGCCCGGCCAATGCCCGGTCGTCGTGACTTCATACGCGATCGGCGAAAGAGCCGAAGATATTGCGAGCATAACAGTCGACGAATCGATCCATTTTCAAGTGCTCGTTATTCCGCAAAGCGTTGAGTCTATACTCGTTAACGACCGTGTGAGATCGGTCGAGGTGGACAGCTATTTTCCGTCGGCAAACGGCGACGAGACCGAGTACCGATTCCACATCGGCCACCTGCGGCCCGGGTTTTTTGAGGCGATGATCACCTTTGCAGACCGTTCGACCGGACGGCTGACGTTTATCAAGTTCTTCCCGCCCAGATTCTCGGCCGCATATCCGGGCATTCGTAATGACGAACGTCCGATCGCACCTCGTGAAGAGGTAAAAATGATCTCGGTCACCGCCTACGAACCCGACCACGAAGCCGAACTCCTCAACAAAGACCTCGAACTCGCAACCGAATGGGGCGAAAATTTCCGAAAACCGATCCACGACCGCATCCGCGTCTTCCACCCCGAACTCGACGACCCCGAGATCGACCGCCTCACCACGCTAGCCAACGAAGCCGAATCGTATATCTATCAGCTCGGCGAACGCGAGTTAGCCGGCGAGATTCGCGAAGCTGACATTCCAAACCTCGCTCGCGAGAGATATCCATGGCTAAGCAAAAATAATGTAAATCGTTTGACTGGAATTAGTATGTTCTACGCAAGAAAGTGATCCAGCGAGTAACCAGGGTGTCTAGCTGCTTAGATCGTTAATTGTAAATTGTTCGATTGTTAATTGGTTGGCGGAATATTACCACCAATTGCCAATTTTCCAGTTTACAATTGACAATTAGTTCACGGACATCACGGCCCGGGTTCACGTGAGCTTCGCAATATCCGCGGAGAATTGTAGAATAAGAGTTTTTGAAACGGGACGGAAAAACGCTCTTATGTTACAAGCTGGAATTGTTGGGCTGCCCAACGTTGGAAAATCGACACTTTTTAATGCTCTGACCGCTCAGGAATCGGCCTTGGCGGCGAATTATCCTTTTGCGACGATCGAACCGAACGTCGGCATGGTCGCGGTGCCTGACGAACGGCTCGGCGTGCTGGAAAAGCTGAATAAGGCTCAAAAGACCGTCCCGGCAATGGTTGAGTTTTTGGATATTGCGGGATTGGTTCGCGGAGCTTCGAAGGGCGAGGGTTTGGGGAATCAGTTTCTCGCGAATATTCGTGAAACTCACGCCGTGATCCAGGTTGTTCGATGTTTTGACGACGACAATATCGTCCATGTCGAAGGCTCGGTAAATCCGATCCGCGATATCGAGACGATCCAGATCGAACTCGCTCTCGCCGACCTGAACTCGGCCGAAAAACGCCGCGACAAGGCCAACCGAGCGGTCAAAGCCTCGGGGGACAAGACGGCAAAGCTCGAGATCGAGATCCTCGACAAGATCCAACCGCTGCTCGAAGAAGGCCGGCCCGCTCGTGCCGCCGACCTGACCGACGACCAGCGTGCGATGCTGAAAACCTGGTTCTTCCTCTCGACGAAGCCGACGATCTATGCCGCCAACGTCGACGAAGCAACGCTCGCTGACCCTGACAGCAATCCGCACGTGCAGGCCGTAAAGAAACACGCCGCCAGCGAAAATGCGGACGTCGTCGTCATCTGTGCCAAGCTCGAAGCCGAACTCGTCGCCCTCGACGCCGAGGAACGCACCGAATACCTAAAAGACCTCGGCCTCAACTCCAGCGGCGTCGACGAACTGATCAAAGCCGCGTACCATATGCTCGGCCTGATGTCGTTCCTGACCGCCGGTGAAAAAGAAGTTCGCGCCTGGACGATCCCTATCGGCACCAAAGCCCCTCAGGCCGCCGGCGAGATCCACACCGACATCGAACGCGGCTTCATCCGCGCCGAGATCGTCTCATACGACGACCTAGTCGCCTGCGGCTCAAGAAAGGCAGCCAGCGAAAAAGGCCTCGCCCGCCTCGAAGGCAAGGAATACATCATGCAGGACGGCGACGTGGTGGATTTTAGGTTTAATGTTTAATTACAGGGATGAATGGGATGAAATGGATCTAGAGAAAGTCTTTTTTCTTATCCCCATCATCTCCTTTATCCCTGTAGTTCCCTTCCCCAAAAGTGATAAAATCCGGACATGCGAAACCGCGACGTAAATGACAATAGATCGGACATGCCGGAAACGGCGATAATTCGCAGGATGCGTTCGCGGCGGTCTTTTAGAGTTGAGTCGGCTGAGGCGATCTATTTTGACGTCGCCGCGTTTCGCCTCGATCGGAAACTCGGTATCGCTGAGCATATCGCGGTCGAGCGTAACCTTAGTCTTGTGAACGCGTGGCCTGATATTCTCGGCTAGAAACGCCTCTGAGTTCTGCTCCTGTTCGATCTCGCCGCCCGTGGTCAATGCTTGTGACCTTCGTTCCGTTTCAGGCCTTTTTGAATATCTTCGCGAACGAACCGCACCACCTCTTTGATCTGCTCGGCCGTTAGTTTGTCGCGAAACGCGGGCATCTTGTTTCCTTCGCCATTGGTTACCTGCTTGATATGGCCCTCCTCCGAATGGTCGAGAGCGTGGCCGCTCGTCAGCGGAATTCCTTTCTTCGTACCTTCGCCGCTGCCGCCGTGGCATTCGGCACAGTTCGTTTTGTATATCTCGCTGCCGTTGACGACGGCAACGGTGCCGATCTTTCTGAAACTCGTATAAATGACCGTCGAACCGCGCCGTTCTATCTCGAATTCGACCTTGTCGCCAACCTTGATGCTGCCGAGCAGTTCGTGATCGGCAACCATTTCATTCATCTCCATCGCAGCCATATAGCCCGGAATCTCTTCGTGATCTACGGTAACGCGGTCGGTGTCGATATCGATGGATCTTACGATGCCGACGGACTTGTAGGTTTGTCTTTCGACTGCCGGCGGGACCACTCTGTTCGCGGGGCTCGGCGTGGAACAGGCTGTGAAAAGAAGAGCGGCGGCGGTTATGAATAACAGCTTCATATAGTTAATAAGACTGCCCCCCTAATTCTAGTTTGCGACAAGTCGATTGACAATGTTTAGCAAATCCAAGATGCTTGGGTTGTTATGGCATCACTGCGGGATCATATCGAATCCGAGCTAAAGATCGCGAGTGAATTTCGTGAGCAGGGCGATCGTGCGTCGGCATTTCGAGACCTCGAGCGAGCGCATGTGCTCGGCCAGGCCTCGACCGTCGATCACACGCGTATCCACTGGAAGATGTTAAAGCTTGGGCTGCAAATGCGGTCGCCGCGGGAGATCTGGGGACAATTGATCCGCATCGTAGGTGCCGCGACCAAAACTCCGCTCGGCATCTATCCCAAAGGCAACACGGGCGGTGCGAATGTCTGGTTTTTTCGAACCGATGCCGGTCGAGAAGGACCTGGCTGAGATTTTAGATTCCGCAAAATAATGCACCTTTGTGATTGCCGTCACACGCATTCTTTCCAGGCATTCCTATCATCGTTCTGGGTAGACCAGATAATGATTTGCAAAACCCGACGTTAGTGCTATATTGAGTTTGATGATGCAGAGATCGACGACAAAAAAGACATTGGCCGCGTTCGTGCTGGCTTTTCTTTGTCTAAATGTCGGCGGTTTCGTTTGCCTCACCTACTGTTCGCAGATCGCGATGGCATCCGCAATGCCGTCGTCCGACGATTCACACCTTTCGGAACATTGCCGCAGGGCTAAGAAAGAAGCCGAAGAAAAAGATCAAAACGCCGAAAAGGTCAGTGCAACTGTCGCTTCGTGCTGCATGATGCCGGTCAGCATGTTTGCTGTTCCGCTTGAAAAGCAGACGCGGGCAACATTGGTTTTGGCTGCTGATTCAGTTCCGGCGGCAAATGTAGAGATCTACAGATTTGCCTCGCCTTCGATCGTTTCATTGCACATAGATCCTACGCCTGTCTATCGCCCTCCACCGCTCGACCGACGCGGTGAACGCATACTTCATTCTGTCATCCGTATCTAAAGCCAGGTTCGTGCGAAGAGCCTTTCTTTGCATGCGCCGTAACCCATGTTCGTGTGCCTAGACACGTTACTAATTACAGCTTTATACGGAGACATATCATGAGATCGAAAATTATTAGTCATCTTTACAGCCGTCGTCCTTTTCGGACTCGGCATCGCAGTTACGCATTCAATTCCACCACGACCAACGCTGAAACAACGGTAGCAGCATCATGCTGCAGCTGCTGCGGCGATTCCTGCCCGATGAAAAAAGCCGGGGACAAAACGACCGGCGAAGCGGCTCACGAATGCTGCTGCAAAGGCGATTCGTGCCCGATGATGTCAAAGGACGCCAAGCACGGCGAAAAAATGGCGATGGCCGCTAACGGCGAGCATTCCTGCCCGATGATGGCCGAAAAGAAAGACGGCATGGCCGGCCACGACATGAAGGACATGAAGATGGCGAACGGCGAATCTTGCCCGATGATGAAGGACGGCGAAGACGCCAAAATGGCCGAAATGCACAAGGGTATGGCCGGCATGGATCATACCGCACACGCCAAGAGCGGCGATGCCTGCTCATGCTTTGCTGCAGTCACAACAAAGAAAAGAAAGTCACAAAAGA